>JAZUNX010000043.1:0-32549 GCA_045604385.1 Acutalibacteraceae bacterium | reverse complement strand
AATTTTTTCATCTTTAAATATGAATTCGCATTTTTGGTATCGTGTACACTAACAGTTGTGCGGCTGTTAACTGCATCGTCACCGAAGCGCTCGCAGTGCGAGATGAAGCGAGGTGAGGATGGCGCAGCGGTCAAAATCGCTCGGCGCTCCAAGCCGAAAAAGCGATTTTGGGAACCGCACGAGTGGGTGTCACGGCAGTATTACTTGACTTTATTCGATATAAATATATAATGTAATTAAGAGGTGATTTTATGGAATTTATTTTCGATATACTCGCTGAAATAATCATGGAACCGATAATTGAAGGCTATCTTTTAGCTATGTCACACTTTTCGAATGGCTCAAAAAAGGTTGACGAAGACAAGGTTAAAACGATTGTTGTACTTGAAAGTGTTGCCTTATTTTTAATATTTGCAGTCGGCGGTATAATGTTGGCAGAAAGTAGCGGAAAAAGCCCGGCAGGAAATTTCTTGTTAATATCATCGATTACTGTTTCTACTGTTCAGATTTTAGTTGGAATTGCAATGAAAAGACTGAAGAAAAAAACAGATATTCGCCCTAAAATATCAAACACGGGGCAGTTGAAGGATTTAATCAGCCGAATGTGTAATGATGATGATTGCAGTGCGGGCAGTATCAGAAGTCAAGTTTATTTGGAAGCTGAAAAGCTTTCTGATACAACATTTTTGCCGTTTTTACAGGAAACTGTACTGAAAAATCAAAAAAACAGCAAAGAAGATAAGAATATCAGAACGTCGGTCTATCATATAATTGCAAATATAATTAAAAATTCCTTTGATGAAGCTGCTTGTAAATTCCTTATTGAAAGGTTGGATATTGAAACAGATAAATATATTTTATCGGATATTCTTGGTTTATTGGTATGGATAGAAATACCATGGAATATCGATATAGAATCTGTTATACGCCTTTCTAAAAGTGATAATTGGCTAATAAGACATAGTGCTGTACAGGCACTGGGTTCTTCAAAAACGATAAAAAGTAAGGAAGCGATTAAATATTATCTTAATCAAGCTGATGAGAAAAAGTATGAATATGAAATTATTTACGGAAATTTTGCTTTGGGCAAAATAGGGAAATTTGAAGATGTTCCTGTACTTGAACAACATCTTAACAGCAGAATACGTGATATAAGAGAAAGTGCAGCTTATGCAATAAAAAATATTAAGAATCGTGATAGCTGATATATCAGACATTTGAAAGAATAACAGAGGTGACCACTATGAAAATTTTCGTTTCTCACTATAAAAAGTCTGAAAACGAACTGTTCCGTAACGGTGGCAATTTATATGTCGATAATGATGAAATTGTTTTGAAAAATCTATTAAAAAAGGTTGCAGTTTTTAAACTTGGTCATGTCAAATACAGAGATCATCCTGACGAATTGTTTTTCAAAGCTGTAGAGCTTTTTGACGAAGAAAAAAGTTATATATTTCTTTTTTATAAAAGAAGCTATTTGAAATTTATCAGAGTTTTATCAGACTTTGATAAAGAGTTATGTTAATTCGTTCATCAATCTGACCTGAACAGACAAAAATCCAAGCCTTTGGACTTGGATTTTTCATTTTGGACTTGCTATTACCTTGATTTCTTATTATAATATTTTCATAATTTAATCCGGGAAGGATATTTGTATTATGAGAAAAAAGAATAAAACAATCCTTGCTGTTATCATCACATTTCTGTCACTTACTCTTATATGGACAGTGTGGAGCAACAAGGCATTGGAACTGAATTCATATATTATCGAAAGTGGAGATATTCCTGCGGTATTTGACGGCTTTCGTATTGCGCATGTTTCCGATTTGCACAACTTCGAAATGGGTGAGAAAAACGAAAAACTTCTCACAATGCTTCATAAAGCAAAGCCTGATATGATTGCAATTACGGGGGATCTCATTGACTCGCATAATACTGACATTGAAATTGCTTTACAGTTTGCGGAGGAAGCAGTGAAAATAGCACCATGTTATTATGTGAGCGGAAATCACGAAGCAGGAGTGAGAGAAGAGTATAATAAACTTAAAGAGGGCCTTGCAAGTCTTGGTGTTGCCGTGCTTGAGGATGAAAGAGCAGAGATAGACCTTTCGGGTGGAAGCATTGTGGTTTTAGGTGTGCGAGATCCCGATTTTCTTGACGAAAAGGCAGATTATGTTGCAGATTCCGTTATGGCGAGAAAGTTTGAGGAACTGTCGAAGGAAGATGATCAATACAGGATTCTTCTGTCTCACAGGCCTGAAATGTTTGATATATATGCAGAAAGCGGAGTAAATCTTGTTTTCAGCGGTCACGCCCACGGCGGTCAGTTCAGATTACCTTTTATTGGCGGTGTTGTTGCTCCGGGTCAAGGACTCTTTCCTGAATACGATTCGGGCATATTCACAAAAGACAATACAAATATGCTTGTCAGCAGGGGAGTAGGTAACAGTATTATACCCGTTCGTTTCAATAACAGACCTGAAGTGATTGTGGCAGAGTTGAAAAGTTTATACACTGAAAAAAAGATGGAGGAGATTGAAATGACATCTCTTGAAAAGGCTTTATACGATAAAATTAAAAGTGAAGTATTGAAGTGGGATGAAGAGGACATCTATGCTATATCCTTCTTTGTCGAATCAAATGAAGAAAATAAATATAATAATTATGAAAATGTTTCTGTGTGGGATATAAGCTACAACACTGAAAAAGATTGTGGCGGTGCTGGCGAACTCGACGAAGAGAGATGGAATTATGCCTTTTGGAGGCAGGATGTTATACCTGTTATAAATGTGGATACTCCAAACAAATACACCAATATGCTGTTTGATTGGTATGCCGAAAACGGTATTACAAATATCGGTGAAGAAAACGAAGACGAGATGTACGATGAGGATTGCAATTATATAGGCAAGGGTCCTGTAGGGCACTATGAATTGCTTCAGATTGCTTCAAATGTTGCGAGAAAACTGCAGGAAGAGGGAGTAATAAAAGAACATTTCGGCAAAGAACTGCCTATTATAGTTCACGGACTTGAATATGCCTGGTACGATATTGAAGCGACAGAAAAGGCAAACCCGAACGGCGAGGCAGATACATTTCTTAAGGCTATGAAAGAGTTGGATTTTTGTTGAATATTTTTGAGGTGATTATTAAATGGTACTTTTGGTAGTAGATGCTCAAAAAGCGATTGTGACCTCCGATTTATACAATTTTGATCTGTTTATCGATAATGTTAAAAAGTTAATAAAAACGGCACGGAATAATAATATTGAGGTTATTTTTGTAAGACATAATGATGAGAAAGACAAGGATTTCACCGAAGGTGCCGACGGTTTTGAAATATATGAAGGCTTTAAGCCTTTGACAAATGAAGTTACATTTGATAAAATAGCAAACAGTGCTTTTAAAGACACTGAACTTTCGGAATATCTTGCCGGGAAGGGTGTACGCACAGTAATAATTTCAGGCTTACAGACCGATTATTGCATTGATGCTACGGTTAAGTCTGCCTTTGAAAAGGGACTGCGTGTGATAGTTCCCGCAGGATCAAACAGCACCTTCGATAATGAATTTATGAAAGCAGAGCAGATATACAGATATTATAACGAATTTATGTGGGATAAAAGATATGCTGAATGTATGCCTTTAGAAAAGACTGTTGAATTAATGGAAAAAAATTGCAGAAAAGATAGAAAATAAAGGAGTGTTTAATACGCGTATTACAATGCTTAAAAGTAAAATTCACCGCGCGACGGTTACTCAATCAGAATTGAATTATGTCGGAAGTATCACAATTGATAAGGCTTTGATGAAAGCGTCGGGTCTGTTTCCTTACGAAAAAGTTCAGATTGCCGACATCGACAACGGAGAAAGATTTGAAACTTATGTAATTGAGGGTGAGGAAAACAGCGGCTGCATCTGTCTTAACGGTGCCGCTGCCAGATGTGTCCACACAGGAGACAAGATTATTATTATGGCTTATGCTGAACTGTCGGTTGATGAGATTTCGGAACATCAGCCTAAGGTTGTTTTTGTTGATGATGAAAACAGAATCACTGAAGTTACAGGATTTGAAAAACACGGAGAAATCAAATGATATTGTAATACTGTGACTGCAACTTTAGAAATTTTTGATTATAATAAAATGTTTTTATAGTTGTTTTGAACAATCTCAAAGAAAATTAAAACCATTGTAAACCTGTTTTGAAGTTTACAATGGTTTGTTCTTTGTATTGCTTTTTTTAGGTGTTGAGTTTTTTGATGCAGATATTAATCAGAATTCCGCATTCATAACAGTGAAGGTCATTCTTTCCTGGATGCTTTCTTTACCGTGATCTGTGTTTATTCCTCCGTGGTCGGAAGTGATAATAACAAGCCAGTCTTCATTTCCGTAGGCTTCTCTTGCCTTAATTGCGTTCAGAGTTTCAAATCCGCAGGCATCAGCCTCAACAAAAGCCTTTTTATACTTTGGATTGTTAAATGAAAAACCGAAATTATGTCCGGTGGAGTCTGTATGTTCGAAGATAACAAAGGTGAAATCTGCACAGTCTACCTGTTTTAATTCCTGAATAACGGCATCAAGAGAGGCTTCATCATTTTTGCATTTGTTGAAATCAACATCAAGTCCGTTTTCTTCACAGTATGCTTTTTCCTCAAGATAGGTGGCATTGTTTCTTGAAAAATGGCCTGCCCACTTTGTTATAAAAGCAGCGCTGTCTATAATTTTTTCTTCGGTGAGACTTGTCAGAAGTGTCTTTGTGTTAATAGCTTTTGTGATGTCGTTGCCTGTGATTCCGTGTACATCAGCCCATTCGCCTGTGAGAATTGAGCACCAACCGGGTGCGGTGGAAGTGTCCTGTGTGTTTTTATCGGGATAGTTCACGCCGCCGCAATAGGTGAGGTTAATTGATGCGCCCTCTTCCAGTAAAGCATTTATCGCGCTGTTTTCTTTCTGAACTTGTGTAAGAATATCAGCCCGGCAACCGTCATAACCGATAATAATGGCTTTCTTTTCTGCTTTGCCTTCGGGCAAAGGTGAGGTGAAGTGCTTTTTGATAACATTGTAGATTTCGGTCTGGGGAATGGCGTTTTCTATGGCGTTTTCATATTTTACCGACGCCACATTCTCTCTGAAAAGTACCTCGGTATCTTTTGAATCCTTCATATATCGGGTGAAATATAAGGTGAGACCTGCACCGATAACGAGCAATACAGCGACAGCGATAAATATTTTCTTTTTCATTTTTATTATCTCCTTTTCGTCAACGTTTGAATTGATTTTAGCACAGAGTTTGATTTTTTGCAATAACATTATTGAATAGAGACAGTGCAGACTTTAATCTGTAGTACAGTTGAGGTAATTTTTTCTTGAACAATCGGATATTGTGTGATAAAATTATTTTCAGAAATGAAAAAGAGAGGATATTTGAAAATGTATAATGCGGTTTTGGTTGCCGTAGCTTTACTTCCTACGGTGGTTTTATGTGTTTATGTCTTTAAAAAAGACAGAGCAGAGAAGGAGCCTTTGGGACTTTTACTTCTGCTTCTGGCGGCAGGCGTTTTTATATGCTTTCCAACAGTAACTGTAAGTCAATGGGTGGACAAACTCATTACAAGGTTGTTTCTGCCATTTACCACAGAGATGGACGGTGGACATTACCTTGACGGATGGATGTTCGATTTTTATACAGTCATAAAAAACTTTATAGTTGTTGCGACGGTGGAAGAAGGATTTAAATGGCTTGTGCTTTTAATTTTTACTAAAAAGAGTAAAAATTATAACAGCCTTTTCGATGGGATAATCTATTCGGTTTTTATTGCTCTCGGCTTTGCTGGTTTTGAAAATTTGCTTTATACTGTGAAGTTCGGCCTTTCCACTGCTCTTTTGAGAATGATTACGGCTGTACCTATTCATTTGTTTTGCGGAGTGAGTATGGGTTACTACCTGACCTGGTATTATATTAAGAAAACTGCCAAAGAAAACGAAAGAAAACTCGTAAGAATTAAAGCAGTTCCCGAAAATATAAAACTTGTTCCCGCACGACGCTTCTTTTTAATGAGCTTTATTATGCCTTCTTTGGCTCACGGCTTTTATAATTTCAGTTACAATATGAATAAGGCATGGTCAACGGCGGTGTTCTGCATTTTTTTGGCATTTTTATACGGCTTCTGTATGGGAAGAGTCAAAAAAATGTCAAACGGAGATATGCTCAATGAAAAAGCAGTATTGTTAATTCTTTATGAAAGGCATACCGCAGTACAGCATGCAGTAAAAAATATTCTTGACACAAGAAAGGAAAAAGGTATAGATAATCACGATGTCAGCTTTCATGAAATATGTGAAGTTCTGACGGAAGGTAAAACTGACTGCGGAAGTCTGATAAATGACAGCTCTGCAGATTAAATATCATTTTAAAAATCACCGATTTATACAGATGTTCTGCAGACAGTCGAAAAATCGGTGATTTTTATTTTTAAAAGTGTGAGGTTTTTCCTTCTCAATTGTTTAATTAGTGAAAGGCTCGAGTCTTAAAAGAAAGGAGGGCTTTAATGGATAAAGGTGCGCAGCATTATGAAAGATTTCTTGCGGGAGATAAAAAAGCCGTCGCAGATATTATAGAGGAATACCGTGTGGGACTGGAACTCTATCTTTATTCTGTGGTGGGTGATGTAGGTCTTGCGGAAGAAATCACCCAGGAAACCTTTGTAAAACTTTTTACAAAAAAACCTAAATTCAAAGCCAAGGCAAGCTTTAAACCCTGGCTTTATACCATTGGCAAAAATTCCGCTTTGAATTACATCAAAAAACACAGCAGAAGCGTAAGTCTTGACAAAGAAAAAATGATGTATCTTCAAAAGGATGTGGATATGCTAGAGGAAATCTATCTTGCCGATGAAAGAAAAAAGGCAGTCCATAAGGCTCTCGGTAAGCTGAAAAAGGAATATAAGGAAGTATTATGGCTTACATATTTTGAAGGAATGAGCAACAAAGAAAGTGCCGATGTTATGAATAAAAGCGTTCATAACATTCACACCCTGCTCACACGGGCAAGACAGGCACTGAAAAAACAGTTAGAGGAGGACGGTTTTGATTATGAAATCTAACAGAGAAATGATAGCCTCGGTTATGAGCGAGGTGGACGAATATGAAAGGAGAAATAAAATGTTTAAGAAGAGAACAGTTTTGAGTATCGTGGCGGTTATGTGCTTTTTGGTATGCCTCGGTACTGCAGTAGGTGCGGTTACGGGTTATTTCACCTGGGGCGGAATAAAGACACCGGTAGATATAAGGGAGAAAATTCTTAATGCGGGAAGTGCTGAAGGTGTAGAGGAATTCGACAAAGAATACGAAAAATCCACAGACCCATTTTCTGTTGTGGCACGTGAGACGGGTGCAGGCTCACATATTATATTGGATTATTCTGAAAGCATAGAATACAGCGATGTTGTTGATGAGGATAATGGCTACCGATTCGAGCTTAAGAGCATAACCAAAGCAAAGCAAAAGGACAATGTGATGACAGGAGGTAGACTTTCCGACGGCTCCGCAACCTATGAATGGCAAATAAGTGACGGTTACTATGCGATCATTGAAGTATCAAGATGCGACGGTAAAGCATTGACAGCTAAAGAAAAGGATGAAATAGGCTTTTATTGGAATTATCTTCTTGCAGGCTATGATCCGTGGACTACCAATCTTCATTTCAGAGGTCATACAGTTCACAGTTATAATGATGATTACAAGGTTTATTATGCTATAGAGATAACTGATATGATGCCCTTCGCCGGAACAGATTTTGCTCTTGCACCTTTCGGATATGATTGGAAAGGGCCGGGCGGTGCCGGATCTATTAGTATAGATGTCTTATATGCTGATGAAGAGGGAAAACTTGAGCTTTTAAATGAGGATGAATACTTTGGAGCGTTATTAAGATTCTCTGTTCCTGAAAAATTTGCTTCGGAGGATGAGAGCTATGCGGAAAAATACTTCGAAGCAACTCCCGAACAGCTAAAAATCTGGATGGAAGGCTACCATTCCAATGCGACAGAATAAAAGCATCCCCCTCCGTCAACCCGACGGTTGCCACCTCCCCTTAAATCAAGGGGAGGCTTTTTGTTGCTTATTTCTCTTGAATTTCCTTTCCTTTTATGATAAAGTATTTTTATGATATGAGGAAAGGAAAAGACCTATGAAAAATGAATTGAAAATAAAAATCGATTGGAAAACCTGTCTTCGAGTGGGTATAAGTGTCTTTGTGCTTTTTCTTTGCATTCACTACTGGACATCTACCGCTTCGATAATAAAGACTTTTATCGGTGCAGTTCTGCCCCTTATCATCGGTGCAGTTATTGCTTACCCTTTGAGCATACTTATGAATTTTTACGGTAAGCATATATTTAAAAATGCGAAGAATAAAAATCTTCTGCGCTGCAAGAACGGTATCTGCCTTGCTCTGACATTACTCACTTTGGTTGCCATAATCACCTTCATCGTGGCTATGGTGCTTCCCCAGCTTGTCAACTGCGTAAAGCTTCTTATCGACAAGGTGCCGGGCGCAATAAAGATTGTCACGGACTACATTTCAAAGTTTGATTTTATTCCCGATGACATTTTCGAGATGATTTCATCCATCGACTGGAAGTCGAAAATAGGCGAGATTATCTCCACGGTGACCACGGGCCTCGGCAGTGCGGCAAGTGTGGTTGTGTCTACGGTTTCGTCGGTGGTTTCGGGTGTTACAAGTGCAGTTTTAGCATTTATTTTTGCCGTTTATCTTCTTTTGAGTAAAGAGAAGCTTACAGGTCAGGTCGACAGAGTGGCAAGGCATTACATCAAAAAGAACATCTATGACAAGATAAGATATGTCCTTTCTGTTGCTGACTATTCCTTTAAAAAGTTCATTGTCGGTCAGTGTACCGAGGCTCTCATTTTAGGCGGTCTGTGTACGGTGGGTATGCTTATTCTCCGTCTGCCCTATGCGGTAATGATGGGTGCGGTGACGGCATTTACGGCTCTTATCCCCGTGGTAGGCGCTCTTATCGGCGGTGCAATCGGTGGTGTGCTTATCTTCGTCGAATCCCCCGTGAAAGCGCTTATATTCATTATCTTTATCGTTGTTCTTCAGCAGCTTGAAGGCGACCTTATCTATCCGAAGGTTGTGGGCACCTCAATTGGTCTTCCCGGTGTATGGGTGTTTACGGCTGTTACCATCGGTGCAGGTGTGTTCGGTATTTTAGGTATGCTTATCAGTGTACCCATCGCCGCCACGGCTTACAGGCTTATGAGAAACGAGCTGAACGGTGAGGGAATAGGCTCTGTGAGTGAAGGTGTGACGAAGGAAGTATTCGAGCCACAGACAGAATAAAAACAAAAGAGACCGTGTGATGCGGTCTCTTGCTTTTTGCAGGGGAGTGTTTTCGGAAGAATTTACTCTATCCGCCGTTTCACGATTGAGTGAGGCTGTCACGAAGTGACTGAAGGAGTGACGGAGAGGTTTCCCTGCTTGATTGAAAAATTCTCACTGTGCGAGAAAAACATTCAAGGAACAAGTTATTGTATTTATCCTCAAAACAGGTTATTATGTAATTAAGCTGATCAGTTAAAAGTAACAAGAGGTGATAAAGGTGACAATTTACCTTGGTGAAAATATAAAAAGATTAAGGCAGGAAAAAGGCATCACACAGGAAACATTGGCGGAATTTTTATCCGTTTCCTTTCAAAGTGTGAGCCGATGGGAAAGAGGAGAAAGCTATCCCGATATTACTATGCTGCCTTTACTGTCGAAGTTTTTCGGCGTGAGCGTGGATGAACTGTTGGGAATGAATGAGGAACAGGATGAAGAGAAAATCAAAGAGTATCTCGAGCTTTACGATAATATGAAGCTGAAGGAGCTGCCGTTGCTTTTCGAAAAGTTTAAAGAAGCAGTAAAGGAATTTCCCGACGATTTTCGTATTTCAGTACGGTATATGAGCCTTTTACAGGAAGTTAAAATTCGCAATCTTTCTATCGACGATATAGCCGCCCGTGCTTACGAAAAAACTTCGAAAGAGATTGCAAGAATCTATGAAAACATACAGCGTCACTGTATCGATGATAGCATAAGAATTTGGTCTAAAACCATAATGATTTCACATCTTTTATGGAAGTATCAATGTATCTGTAACGAAGAAGGCAAATACCGTGTTTATAAGGAATACCTTGATCAAGCGGAAGAAATTATAAATACATTACCTGCCATGAGCGATTCCAAAGAAATGTGGATGGACGGTTTAGCCTGGAACTCTGAAACATATTATGCCACCAGCAGAAAGCTGATTGAAGAGTTGATGTATCATTTATATAATGAAGTGTACGGATTTTGTTTAAAATATGTACCGGAAGAGCGACTGAAAGTTTTTGAACATCAAATCGGACTTCTGGATTTGATTTTTAAAGACGGTGATTACGGTAAAAACTGTATCAACAGACTTTATAATTTAGGACATCTTGGTCATTTGTATCATCAGACAGGTGATGATGAAAAGGCTTTGAAATATCTTAAGTATGCCGCCGAATATGCAAAAGAGCTTGACGGTTTGCCTGATGTTTCCGAAAAGGCTATGAGATTTTATAATGCAGGTCCCATACACCGTGAAACAAATGCATCACAGTTTATGAAATTGGTTATGACAGTACATTACCCTCTCTCCGATGAATTTAAAGCCACAGATGAGTTCAAAGAAATAATTTCAATTCTTGAATAAAAAAATACTCGGCAGTGGTTGCAAACTGCCGAGTATTTTTTATATAGGTCTTACCATTTGTTTTCCACATATTCGCAGAAAGCATACATATCCTTGATTTCGAGCTTTGTGCCGTCATCAAGTGTTACATCACCGCTCCACAGGCCGTGTACCTGATGGGTGTGCATTCTTGCGATGCCGAGGTTCATATCGCTGTGGTGGTCGAAGGTGGGCTTCATTGTAAGATTGAAGCGACCGTCCTCGGAAATGAACTTCCAATCCTGCATATATTTATCGGGCTTCGGGAAGGTTTCAACGTCAACTGCGCCGAACTTGTGTGCCTTGCCATCATAGAAGAGGCAGGTTTCCGTAGCGTTGCTTTCGTCACCGATAGCCCAGGTGATTTCGAAGCCGAAGAGGTGCTTTTCACCCTTTTCGTCGGTGAGATATGTTGAGCCGTTACCCCAATACCATACCATTTTGTGAGGTGTGTTTACGCGTCCCCAGTCAAGAGTGAGGAAGGTGTCTTCCTTTTTAAATTCATAAACGTCGTCACCGAATTTGTAGAAGCCTTCGCAGGGCATACAGTTCTGCTTGGTGGTCATAAAGTATTTCTTTTCGTCACCTGCAAAGGGAAGAACTGTGGTGATGTTTTCGAGACCGGGCATAATGTCTGCATCGAACTTACACTCTACAATCTTATCCTTAAGGGGCATTCTGAACCAAAGAGTTCTGCTGTCCTCACGGGTGTCAAAATCGAATTCAGCCTTGCCGATTTTAAAGGCGAAGCGGTTGGGAACATCACCCTTTTTCGGGGGTACATATTTGTTTTTTCCGCCGAGGAAAAGCTGTGTGGCATCAGCAATAACCTTACCGTTTACAAGGTCGATAAGCTTACCTGCGATATATCCGCCGATGGAAATATTGGCGAAGCTGAGCTGTACCATATACTTTCCGTTTGAAATCTGATAGAAGTCCCATTCCTTTTTGCTCATAGGATTACCGGGCTTAACGAAATCACGGTTGTAGTCGAAAACATTATGTCTTGCCCAGCCTGCAGCGAGTAAGTCACCGTTGGGTGCAAGAAGGGGAGTTTCTTCCGTGTATTCGGTCTGTTTTGATTTTTCCTTCCAGTTGACATAGCTCTGGTAGGTTTTTGGTATGTTACTCATATTAACACTCCTTTTATATTTATGGGTATATTTTAACAGATTTAACTATGATATTGCAATATTTTTGTAGAAAAAATTGAGAAATAATTCGGAATGCGAAATGCGGAATTTGAAATTCTGGTCGCGGATTTGCCACGATATAATATTTTACTTTCTTTTTCGCAAAGGTAATCGTGCGATGAAAGGAAAAGATTAAATTGTAATTGTTATTTTCAGTGAGTGATTTAACGATGAAAAGTCAATCAAAGCCTCTATGACATACACCCTGTTACTTGGGCGGTGTAAAGGTATAATTGATGACTAACTTCACACGGATATTTTTTTTTTGAGCTGAGTGCCCCGACATTTAGCATTTTGCGTTTTGCACTTTGTGTTCAATAAAAATCCATCCCATAAGTGCCAAAAGCGAAAGCAGAGATATAACCGCACCGACCTTTATTCCCGGAACTGTGTATTTCAGTATGATTTCGTGTTCACCCTTTTCAATTTCGCAGGAAAGGAAATAGCCTGCCGCTTTTTTCGTTTTTCTCTTTTCTCCGTCGATGATGATTTCCCAACCCTCGTCATAGGGTATGGAGGTGAAGAAAACATCGTCTCTGTCACTTTTCAGAGTTCCTTCGATATAATCTGTGTCAAAGAGGGTTATTTCCATTTGATTTTGCGAAAGCAAGGAATAGCCTTCGCTGAAGCCTGTGAAGGTTTTACCGCAAAGACAGTCCCATAAAAGCTGCTGACCGAGCTCGGGCTTTTTGATTTTCGAAGGGATATAAGAATAGACAGTACCTGAAGCAACAAAGCCGAGTGAGAGAACGTTTTCGTTTTTTGTTATACTCTGTCCGTGCTGTCCTGATATAATGTATTTTACGGAAAAGACTGCATTTAAAATCTCCGACTGTTTATAGCGGACACTTACATTACGTGCATATCTGTCCATTCCCGTCTGTTGAAAGAAGTCGTAGGCATCCCCCGACATCGTGGAGGAATAGTAGCTTATACCTTTATAATTGTACTGTTGGGGATAGTTGTTCTTTTTCGTGTCCGTCCATTCCATACGGGCGAAGGTGTCTTCGTCGTCAAGGACAGAAAAATCGTTCATAACCGCTTCGTATTTTTGCAGAGAATTGACCCTTGAGGTCCACACATCACGACAAAACTGAACGGCGAAGTTAAGGGATGCCCCTGCAAAAATGAGAGTTATGAGAGCATAGAAATGCTTCTTTTTTATCTTGCAGAGGACAAGATATTCCGCCGCCAAAGAGAGCATAAGGAATATCACAAGAAAGCTTTGTCTTGCGGGAAGCTGGTTGGGATAGTGAAAGCCGTGCCAGATAAATTCGCCGAGGTTTATGCTTATGGAAAGGAACATAAAACTGACAAAAACAAAGGAAGATATTTTGTGTCGGCGGGTGAAATTCTTCGAAAAAAGGAAGAAAAAGAAAAGGATAAATACCGTCACCGTGCAGTAAATATTTGGAAGGTCATATTCAAGAGAGGTGTTCTGAAAGGGGAGAATACGAAGAAGAAAATCTTTAAGTGAATAGTTTGTCTCCAAAGCTCCCTCAAAGCCGAGGTCGCTCGCCTTTGTAAGAGAAAGAGCTTTGTAAACAGGGATAATCACCGCGGCACTCATTCCGCCGACTATAAGTGAAGAGATACCGAATTTCAAGGCGTGGAAAAATCTCTCTTTCCATAAAATTCTTTCTCTGAACATAAGAAAGAAAAACCACAGCACTGCAAAAATACATACCATAAAGGAGATGTAAAAGCAGGAAACGATGGAAAGAAAAAGAGCCGTGATATAGAGAACAGGACTTTTTTTCTCTTTGATGTATTCTATTCCAAGGATTACAAGTGGCAGAAAAACCACCACATCCGTCCACATAATCTGATTTATGAAAGCCGTCATATATCCGCTTAATGCCCAGACAAGGGAAAGCGCAGGGTAGACGGTAAGCATTTTTTTGTAAGAAACATTTCTGTGGGTTTTCAAAAGATATAAGCAAAAGAAAAGACCTGCAAGGGAGAGACGGAAAAGGATTGACAGGTCGATATAGCTTACCTGAAGAGAATGGGGGAGGAAATAAAGAGGAAGCCAGAGAATACTGTTTGTGTAGTAAGCACTCTGCGCCCAGAGATTAAAGCCTAAAGCACCGTTAAAGGAGTAAAAAATCTCACCTTCCTTTACCGCCTCGCTCATAGTCATAAGCATGGGGTAATATTGGGAGTAGCCGTCCATAGAGCAAAGGGTACGGTCACCGAAGGGAGCGATTTCACAGAGAATAAAGCAGATAAGAATGACCACCGCAGGCAAAGCAAAAGACAGCGCCAGAGCTAGAGGCACTGTTTTATCTGCTTTTTTTATCTTCTGTGATAAATTCATCAGTTTGTTTCTCCGTTATTAGCTGTGGTAGTAATGTCATCGGGTTTGGGCAGGGAAGAAAGATATTTATTACACCTCGATGTGCCTTCCTTCACAAGCTCCATCGTTCTTTCGTAGGAGCCTTTTGCAAGGGAAAGTCCCGAACTGCTTTTGGTAAGACCGAGGTCGGCGGCGTTCTTATCAAGATTTTTCGTAAGCGGTACCACATTATAGGTGCCCGAATAAAGATGCACCCAGGTGGGGACGGATTTGACCTTTTCGACCATAACGGTACCGTCGCTGTATTTTGAAACCGTCACCTTGAAAATAAGACCGTCCTCCGTGTGGCCTGTTTTAAGGCCCATAAGATTTCTTCTTTGATTTGAGACCATATTACCTACGGAATATACACATACGGTTTTATGAGTTCCGTCAGTGGAGGTGATAAGGTCAACAGGCTGTACCACATGGGGATGGCCGCCGATTATCACATCTACACCCATATCGCAAAGCTTTTGTGCTATCTCTTTCTGATGGGAATCGGGAGTGAGCTGATACTCGTTACCCCAATGGAGATAAACCATAGTTACCTCGGCACCCTCGTTTTTCATATTCGTAAGGTCGGCACCGATTTCCTCGTAGAATTTGTCGATGGCAGTATAATCGAAAGAGTTAATGAGCTTTGCCGTCTCTTTACCTACAAGAATACCGTTGAGAGCCTTGCCGTTAGCATTTTCCGTTTCGTAGGTGTAGCAGGCTATGCCGAGCTTAATGCCCTTTACATCCTTTACAAGATATTTTTTGTCTGTTTCCGTATGTCTTGTGCCGACGCTGTCAAAGCCATTTTCTTTCACCTTGGTAAGAGTACGCTTTACACCGTGAGCGCCTGTGTCGTAGGAGTGGTTATTAGCAGTGAGAAGGCAGTCCACACCTGCTTTTTTGAGGGAGGAGAGAATGGTATCAGGGGAATTGAAACAGGGAAATCCTGTGTATTTTCTGCCGTTTTCTGTACCTGCTAAAGTGGTTTCGAGGTTTGCTACAAAGTAGTCGCAGGAATTTATCTGTGAGGAGACATAAGTGAAGATTTTGTCAAAATTATAGGTGCCGTCATTCTTTTTTGCCGAGTTCAGAACGGGAATGTGAATAAGCACGTCACCTGCCGAGCCGACGGTTACGGTGCTTATCTTATAGGGTCCCTGCGGTACTGACTCGGTGGTGGTGACGGTGGTAGGAATGGGAGAAGTGCCTTCGATTTTTCCTGTGGAAAGAATAAGGACAAAAGCCACCGTAGAGGCTACAATTGCACAGAATACGGCAAGGAAAATCGTGGGCAAGGTTTTTGGATTGTTCTTCTTTCTTTTTTGTGCAGTCATTTATATTTTCTCCTTATGTAAACTTTAAAGATTGTGAGAATTTATAATGTTTCAAAAATTATAACATGTCACAAGTGTAAAAAACAATAGCGAAAGGAAAAAGAAATACCTTTGTAACTAAAAAATCAACAAAAATTGTTCTAAAATTCCATATAATCTTACAAATATGTAAAATTTATTTTACGGCAATTTAATTTGTTGACTTTGACAATTAATGATGATAAACTTACACTTGTATATTAAAATGGGTTTGTGTGCCTGTTTGTAAAAAGACACTTTGCACGGCGGTTTTTCTTCCCTTGAAACGGCGGTGCACATCTTAAAATCTTTGTGTGCGGGAGGTATAAAAATTACAGGGGAAAGCAGTATTACTGCACAGCTTTAATTTGATAATAATTTGAATAAATATATATAAATCATTCGGAAGGAAAGTAAAATGAAATTACCAAAAATAGATATGACCCCCGTAAGTCATCCCTATCCCGAAACTACCATGTTCGGTGCTATAGAGCTTTCAGCCAAAAGAGTTCCTCAGGCTCCCGCTCTTGACTTTATGGGAAAAATCACTACATACGAAAAATTAGTAGAAAAAATCGAGGATGCCGCAAAGGCATTCATAAACTACGGTATAAAGAAAGATGACGTTGTTACCATCTGTATGCCCAACACACCCCAGGCGATTGTCTGCCTTTATGCGCTTAACAGAATCGGCGCAATTGCAAATATGGTACACCCGCTCTCTTCGCAGAAAAATATCACATTCTATCTTGACTACTCGGAAAGCAAGATGATTCTCACTCTCGATCAGTTCTATGAAAAGGTTGAAAAGGCTGTGGCCGAGGCTGAAAGAGATGTGGTTATTCTTACGGCAAGAATACAGAACGAGCTTCCCTTTATTAAGAGTGTTGCGTTTAAGTATTTCAAAAATAAAGAAAATCTCAAATTCCCCACCCGTGAAAAAGACCTTGTGTGGGCTGACTTCGTAAAGACAGGTAAAGATGTGAATTTACCCGCTGTCGAATTCAGTAAGGAAAAAACTGCCGTTATTCTTTACAGCGGCGGCACAAGCGGTACTCCCAAGGGTATTCAGCTTTCTGATTTCAACTTCAATGCTCTCGGTATGCAGGTGGCTGAAATTTCGGGCTGTAACCTTGACTACGGCTGTAAGTTCCTGTCGGTTATGCCTGTCTTCCACGGCTTCGGACTTGGTATCGGTATTCACACGGTACTCGAAAACGGCGCACTTTCCATTCTTATCCCACAGTTTACCAAGGAAAGCTATGCAAAGGCTGTTCTTAAAAACAAGCCCAACTTTATTGCAGGTGTTCCCACTCTTTACGAGGCACTTCTTAAGGTTGATGTTTTTGAGGGAGCAGACCTTTCATTCCTCATCGGTGTGTTCAGCGGCGGTGACGCTCTCAGTCCCGAGCTTAAAAAGAGAGCCGACGCTTTCTTCAAAGAGCATAATGCAAATCTTCAGATAAGAGAAGGATACGGTCTTACGGAATGTGTTACGGCTTCCTGTGTAACTCCCGTTGACCGTTCAAAGGTGGGCAGTATCGGTATACCCCTTCGTGATACTGAATACAGAATTGTAGAGCCCGGCACCTTCAATTATCTTCCCGCAGGTGAAATGGGTGAAATCATTCTTACAGGTCCCACTCTTATGCTCGGCTATATGAAGGCTGACGAAGAAAACGCAAAGACAATGCGTAAGGATGAAAACGGCACAACCTGGCTCTTTACGGGCGATATGGGCAGTATGGACGAGGAAGGCTTCATTTACTTCAAGCAGAGAATGAAGAGACTTATCGTTACAAGTGGCTACAATGTATATCCCTCACACATCGAAAACATTCTTGACAAGCACGAAGCAGTTGACTGCTCCTGTGTTATTGGTGTAAAGGACCCCTATAAGATGCAGAGAGTAAGAGCATACATCGCTCTCAAAAACGGCTTTGAAGCAAATGACGAAACCAAAGAAAAGATTCTTTCTTACTGTAAGGAATATCTTGACGTTTTCGAAAGACCCAAGGAAATCATCTTTAAGAGCGAGCTTCCCAAAACTCTTGTAGGCAAGGTTGCATATCACACCCTTGAAGAGGAAGCAGCTGCCGAAGAGGAGGCTATGGCAAAATGAGCAAAAAGGTAACAAAGCTGGGTAGCGGGTATTATTTCAACTGCTTTGCAATGAAGACAATCATAGCCGTTCTCAAAAAGAAGGTTATTGAGGAAAACAATGTTCATCTCGAATATTATAAGCCAAAGCACAAAGCCTTTATTCTTATCTGTAACCATACAGAGGCTGCAGACCCGGGATACGAGATGGCTGCTCTTAAAAAGTATGTAAGATTTATCGCAAGTGATCACACCCTCCGAATGAGTCTCGGTTGGGCATTCAAGCTTTTTGGCGGTGTTATCATAAAATACAGGGACAGACCCTCCGATGCACTTATGGATGACATCAAGGCTAATCTTAAGGCAGGTATCCCCGTAGGTCTTCACGCGGAGGGTGCTATGTCCATTAACGGACAGACAGGCTATTTTTCCGATAATACAGGTAAGCTTGTCAAAGAGTCCGGTGCGGCACTCGTTACATACAAATTCGTAGGCGGCTACTTGAGAAGTCCCCGTTGGGCAAACAAATCAAGAAAGGGTCCCATCATCGGTCATTTCGTGGGCGAGTATTCTCCCGAAGAACTCGCTGAAATGAGTGTTGAAGAGATTAATGAGCTTATCCGCCGTGACATTCACGTTAATGTTTATGACGAGCAGAGAAAAAATCCACACTCCTATGATGGCGAAAACCTCGCCGAATGTGTGGAAAGAATCCTTTATATGTGTCCCAAATGCGGACAGGTCGGCACTCTTCACAGTAAGGGTGATGACCTAAAATGCGACTGCGGTGCAGTTTATACCATGAAGGCGGACGGCTTCTTTCACGGCGAGGATGTTGTTTACGATAACGTTTACGATTGGGATATGTGGCAGAGAAAACAGTGGAAGGAAAAGCTTCTTTCAGCTGAAGACGGCGAACTTATCTTTTCCGAGGGCGGACAGATAGTACGTCTTGTAAAGGAAGATACCGACGAAATTCTCTCTGAAAATGCGACTCTTTCCCTTTATAAGGACAGATTTGAAATAGCTCTTGAGGACAGAAAGATTGAAATGCCTGTAAGCAAGGTGAAGCAGTCCTCTCTTGCCTCAAAGGAAACTCTTTTCCTTGTGGATGACAATATGTTCCTCGACATAAGAAGTCAGATACCCAGAGCATCGACAAAATATATTGCCGCCTGGAGATACCTTAACGGCAAGGAATATTATTAAAAATGAGAGTCGGGAAAAACTTTTGCTTTTCCCGACTTTTTTATGTTGACTTTAAGGGTAAAGAATGATAAAATGAGGTAGCTTAAAGTGGATATGCCTCCATAGTTAAATGGATATAATAAACCCCTCCTAAGGGTTAGTTACAGGTTCGATTCCTGTTGGGGGTGCCAGAGCCGTCAGGGTTTTCCTTGGCGGCTTACTTTTTTACTCTTGTATAATTTGTGTTAAGATACGTTGATTTTGTTTGCACAACTTGATATTTAAATGCTTTTATGCTAAAATTAATTTTAGTTTCACAAGGAGGTGAATTATATGTATCCTGAAATATTGGGTATAAAAGCTTACGGTTTGTTTAACACCATAGCTTCTGTTATCGTTTTTTTATATAATTTTTCCAATTTTAAAAACAAGAGAAATCTATTGAGTAATTTCTCTTTAATTATTATGGAGCGTTATTCTCAAAAAAACAAGTATAAATTGTTTGCAAACGCTAATTTTTGGACGATTGTGGAATTAGTGTTTATATCATATATCCAGTATATGTTAGGAGGTTTCCTTAATAATGGGTTCGGCAGAATAGTAGAGACCGGAGCGAATTATTTCGGTTTAATATTTTTTGTGCCGATTATTTTATATGTCTTTTTCTATGTTGTTTCAATAAATCCTCTCAAACAAATGGATCTTATTACCCCTGCTTTTCCGTTTGCTCTTGTTTCTGTTAAAATAGCTTGTTTCTTTCACGGATGCTGTAGTGGTTTTCAATGTTCATGGGGATATTTCAACCAGCAGAATAACCGTACGGAGTTTCCGTCTCAATTGCTTGAGGCGGGAGTGGCACTTTTGTTGTTTGTCTTTTTGTTGTCTTATAAGAAAAAAGCTAAAGAAGGTACTTTGTTCCCGATATATCTGACAGTATACAGTGCAATTCGTTTTTTCACTGAATTTACAAGAAGTGAATCCAATATTCTTGGACCGTTTAAAATATATCATTTTATTTGTGTTGCAGGTGTTTTTGTAGGTATAGCAGAGCTGTTTGTTGTTCTTAAATATTCGGAAAAAATAAAAGATTTTTATAACAGAAATCCCTTTCCCTGGATTCAGGAAAAAAACATAGTCCATCACGGCAAAAAAAAGAATCAGCGTAAAAACAGCAATTATATTACCCGGAAAACTGTTAATACAAACAAATCCTCTGATTTCAGAATGTGGTTTCTTATCTGGACACTGGGTCTTATCGGGCAAATCGGATGGAATATAGAAGGAACCTGGTTCAATACTTATGTTTATGAAAAGATAGACAAAACGCCTTCGATTATAACTCCGATGCTTATTATGAGTGCATTGGCAACAACAGTTTCAATATTCCTGTTCGGTACTTTGGCCGACAGAACCGGAAAACGCAGAACCTTGATAAGCTCCGGATTTATTATATGGGGCATTCTCACGGCGTGTTTCAGTCTGACTCAGTTTATACCAAAGAATTCTTTATCGCTTGTGATTCTTTGTATAGTTATTATCGATATGTTGTTAAGCTTTTTTGCCTCTATGGGATCCGATGTCGGATACGGTATATGGTTAACGGACATTATGAACGATAAAAACCGTGGACAGATAGGCGGTGCTATTTCCGTTCAATGCGTTTTAGGCTCGCTGTTGGGAAATATTATCGGTGGTTTTCTTGTAGGGAAAGAGAATAATTATTTACGACTGTTTATTATAGTCGGCTCATTCTTATCCTTGTTCGGCATAGTATCAATCTTTCTTTTCGGCAAGAAGGATGATGTCGTCCCCTCTGTACGAGGCAGCTTTCTGAAACAGTTTTTAAGTGTTTTTGATTTCAGAAATTTATTAAAGCATAAAGAATTAATATGGGTTAACATCTCTGTTGCGATGTTCTTTGTAGGTTTTAATACTTATTTTCCTCATTTAGGTAATTATTTAATTCATTATTTAGGTTTTTCAGCTGATAAAATGGGAATAATTGAAGCCATACCTCTTGTTCTTGCAATGTTGATTACAGTTCCTGTATCAAAGCATATAAATGACAACAAATTTATTACGGTTACGTTAATGTCCATTTTTTCCGGTTTAGCAGGCGTGTTTTTCATTTTTCCCATCAAACCTCAATCTGTGGATACAACCAAAGCTTTTGATTTAAGACTTTTTGCAGGCATTTTTTTGGTAGGAGTAAGCTATATCGTTATGCTTCAAGCTACAAAGGCATGGACAAAAAAATTATATCCGAAAGAAAGCAGGGGACAATATGAAGGGATATGGGCAATTTCCTATGCGCTCATTCCAATGGCCGTAGGTTCAAATATAGGAGAGGCAATTGTCAGATACGGTGGCGAAAGTATGTTGAATGAACTGACAGGGCGCTATGAGTACATCCCTAACGGAATGTTATTTTTAATCGGTGCCATGATTTCAACATTCAGTATCATACCTGTTATTATTACTAAAAAGTATTGCAAGAAAGAATCGGATACAGAGCTTAAACAGGAAGCATAAACAAAATTTCAATTGAAGCAACCCCCGACAGACAGTCGGGGGTTGTTGTTATTCTGCAGGAAACATAATTTCAACAAGCTCATCACTGTTTTCTGATTGGAAGTAGTGACTGTCTGAGTTGATAAAGAAAATATCCTTTACATTTTCAGTATGCCTTTTCCAAAGAAGTTCAGCATGTTTATAATTACTTGTGAACATATCCGTTTTGCTCAAAATCACGCTGACGGGTGTTTTTATTTTCTCATCAAAGGAAACAAAGGCGATGTTTGCAAAATCCGTATCATTTCTAAACTGCTTTAAACGAAGGGTAAGATTTTCGTCGGGAAGGTTTTTAAGCTTCGCGCCTGCTTTTAAAAGTATGTGTCTAAGAACAATGTCGGGAACACGGTTCCATATATTCCTTTCCGTCGGTTTGGAGGGAGGAATACTTGCAGCTGCAAAATAATGTTTTACGGTTACATTCTCTTTTTCAAGGCAAGAAATTATCTGCAATGCAAGGGCAGAGCCGACACAGTGAGAATAGAACAATATTTCACTGTTTCCGTGAACAGCATTAATTTCATCTGCCGCTTTTTTGCAATCCCGGACCGAATGTAAATAACGGATAAAGTATACCGCCGTATCTTTGCTGTGCTTTTTAAGCGAGACCATGAAATTACTGTAGGCCTCTGCGCCACCGCCTGCGAAAGGCAAAAGAATCAGAAGCTGCTTTGAATCTTTCGGCACATACAAAGGTTCAAGATATTCAGTTGCAATAACCTTCTTTTTCTTAATTACCGATGCAAGCAGTGCGGGAGTGGGATTTCTTATGAATTCCGCCGCCGTGACGGATTCAAAGCCTTCTTCACTCAAAAGAGAAATCATGGAAAAACTCGTTCCGCCCACTTCAAAGAAGTCGCTGTTTCTGCCGATATTCTTTTCACCGAGAATGTCCTCAAAGATTTTGCAGATGTGTCTTTCCGTATCGTTTACGGGAACTTCTGCTTCAGTTTCATAAAGATTGAGTTCAGTTTTGACGAGAGCCTTTCTGTCGAGCTTACCGCTTTGATTGAGGGGTATACTGTCAAGATGAACAACAAATGACGGTATCATATACTTCGGTAGCTTTTCGCGACAGGCATCTTTGATTCTTATTTCTCTGTCCCGTTTGCCGCTGTAAAAAGCAACGAGAGTATCTCTTTGACCTATTTTTCGTATAACAACAGCCACGGATTCTACACCTGTCACAGAAGATATAACCGCCTCTATTTCTCCTGTTTCAACGCGTTGACCGTTAAGCTTAATCTGTCCGTCGATTCTTCCGCAGAAGATAAGTTGTCCGTCTTCTCTGAAGTAGGCATTGTCACCCGTTCTGTAAAGCTTACCTTCACCGAAGGGGTTGTCGATGAATTTTTCTGCGGTGAGGTCAGGGTTGTTGAGATAGCCTTGACCCACATTCATACCTGCTATACAAAGCTCTCCTGTTACTCCCATGGGGACAGGTTTAATGTGTTTATCAACCACATACATCTGTGTATTGTAAATAGGTTTACCGATAGGTACGGGGTCAATATCCGTAGGCGTACAGTCATAATAGGTTACGTCAACTGCACATTCTGTGGGTCCGTAAAGATTGTGAAGAGTAATTTTTTCGTAATCGTACAGCTTGTAGAATCTCTGTATGAGATTTGCCGTCAGAGCTTCACCTGACAGGAAAACATATCTTACCGAATTGAATTTATACAGCTCATCTGTATGGTTTTCAAGATAGTTAAGGAAAAGCTCGAAGACAGAGGGTACAAAATGTATGTGTGTAACCTTGTTTTTATGAGTTTCATCGAGTATCTTCGCAGGCAGGAAATGTTCGCCGGGCTTTGAAATAGCTAAACTGCCTCCGCAAATACCCCACCAGAAAAGCTCCCATACGGATACGTCAAAGGTGTAGGGGGTCTTCTGCAAGATTACATCTTCATTTTTGAGAGGATATTTGTCGTGCATCCAGAGTATTCGGTTGATTGCGGATTTGTGGCTTATCTTTGCACCTTTGGGCGTACCTGTAGAGCCTGAGGTGTAAATTACATAAGCGGTGTCATTTTCTGTAGCAGCGCAGGAGGGGATATTGCCACCTTTTTCAGTTCTGCCGATAAATTCAGTCGTATCAATTAAGGGAACATTTTTCGCAAGGTGAGTGAATTTATCCTGTGCCAAAACTGCTGCAGCGTTACTGTTTTGAAGGATGTAATCTATTCTGTCCTGCGGATAATCCGGGTCGATGGGAAGATAAGAGTTGCCACCACGGATAATACCGTAAATTGCCGCATACATTTCAATTGAACGTTCAGCAATTACTGCGATGACAGATTTATTGCCGTTAGTAATGTTGCGTATTTCTGCATCAAGATTTTCTGAAAGGTTCAGCAGTTCACCGAAGGTGACGGCTTTTTCTGCTGTTTTTATGCAGATTTTATCTGTGTGTTCTTTTGCTGTTTTTTCGAAGAGACTGCAGATAGTTGAACTTTCCGGAATATCGTAGCTGTGCGCTGTGGCATTGAAGTCATACAGGAGTTTTTGCTTTTCGGCAGGTGAAAGTATTTCAAGGTCAGAGATTTTTTTCTCGGGGTTTTCTAGGACATCAAAAAGCAAGTTGTAAAGATGATTATGAAGATTTTCAATATCTTCTTCGGTAAATTTTTCCGTTTGATAGTCGTAGTGGATTTTAAATGCTCCGGTATTATCACGATCTTCAATATGAATCTGTAAGCTTTCTATTTGAACTCCATTGTGATACCATTTGCTTTCTTCAAAATCTCCTAATATTTTTGTGTTTTGATAACTTAATATAACATCAAACGGCTTTTGTTGTTTAACACCGTTTTTTCTGAAGTTCTCTAAAGCAAATTGATAATTGTATTTTTGATGACGCAAGGTAGAAAGCAGAGAAGATTCAACTGCTTCGAAATTTTCTGAAAAACTATATTCTTTATTTAAGTCGATAAATACAGGAACAGCATTTATAAAGGAGCCGATTGTATTTTTTTCTTCAATACCACTTCTGTTTAAAACGGTGGTGCCTATACAGAGTTTTTCTGCGTTTTTTGCATTGCTTAAATATATAGAGAGAACAGAAAAAAACACAGAAAAAACAGACGTGTTTGTATCGTTTACAAACTTTTTAATTCTTTCAGCATCGACTTTATTAATTTCAATGGTTTTACGCATTGCAGAAAAATTGTTATTGTCAAAGTCTGAAATGTAAACAGGGCTTTCAAAATTTTTTATTTGTGATTCAAAAAAAGAGGCGTCTCGTGTGTGTCTTTTTGATTTAAGATACTCCTGTTCTTTTTCTATATAATCAGCAAATGAAAAGGCGGCAGGAGTTTTATTTGAAATAAGTTCATTGAATTGATTGCCTATAAGAGCGATTGCCCATGCATCTCCGATAAGGTGATGCATTTTGGGCAAAATACCGTATTTTCCGGGAAGGATAATAACGGGAATTTCGCAAAGAATATCTTTTCGTGTTAACGGTTTTTTTGCATACTCTTCAGCAAAATGCGAGAATTCTTCGTAGTCTGAAAACTCTAATATTTGTACATCTGATCTGGTAAACGGCTGTATCCTTTGGTTGATGCCGTGTTCATCTTCATAAAGCTGAATTCGCAATCCGTCATTAATTTCAAACAATTTGTTTACTGTATCTTTTAAAAATTCAATGTCTCTATGGCCCGAGAACAAGATGCTGCCGCAAACATTTGATATTGAACTGCCAACGAAAAGATCCATATTATATATCTGCAGTTGAGCTTTTGTCAGTTTCATGACAAATCACCATCCTAAAGTTATTGCTGAGACTTAATGAAATCCATCACATCGCTTATAGTTACCAAAGATCGAAGTTTCTTATCCGGAATTTCTATGTCGAATTCTTCCTCGACTTTACAAACCAATTCGATTAAATCATATGAGTTTATTTTAAGATCTGCAATAAATCTTGAACTTTCTTTGATGATTACATCTTTATCTTCCATAGCGGAAAGCGCGATTTCTTTTATTTTTTCAAACATAAATAAACCTCACGTTTAAATTCTTTTAATTTTTTTTGTTGTGGTTTTTTCAAATTCGTGTTCTCTGAAGATAACCTTTGAAATCTGTTTGTATGCAGGAATTTCTTTGTTGATAACATCAATATCTTCAAGAATCTTTTCTTTAATTTCTGAATTAAGAGAAGAACTGTAAATTTCTGCAACAATAGCATCGTCTTCGTTGCGAATTATAACTTCTTCGATTTCCTGGATTTTTTTATACAACAGAGATTCAAGACTTTCAGGCGAAATGTTTTCACCGTTAGAAAGAACTATAATGTTTTTTAGTCTTCCTTTAATGTACAAAAAGCCGTCTTTGATGATTCCGATGTCTCCTGTTTTATACCATTTTTCGTCAAAAACCTGTTTTGTTGCTTCTATATCTTTGTAATAGCCGGAAAAAACGATGTCTCCTTTTACTTGCAGTTCTTCGTTTATTATTCTCGCCTCGACATTAGGCAGAATTGTTCCGCAACTGTAAGGATTATAGTGCTTGTCGCGCACAAAGGATACTATAGGAGAACATTCAGAGGTGCCATATCCTCCCAAAACATTGATGCCGAAATCAATGAAAGCAGCTACTGTTTCTCCGTTTATAGGTGCACCACCGACGGCAATCAACTTGAGATTACCGCCTAAAGCTTCTATAATTTTTGCAAATATTTTTCTTCTGAGATCAATACCGGCTTTTTTCAAAATATTGCTAAGCAAAAGTAATTTATTAATTAAAACTGATTTATTTTGTTCTTCCAGAGAATTGATTATTTTTTTATAAAAAATCTCTAACATCAAGGGGACAACTGCAATATATCCCGGTTTACAATATTTGATATCTGACATCAATGTTCTTAAATTTTTGTTTATAAAAATAGAAGTTCCGTAAAGTAATGGCAGATTTATTGCTATTGTAAGCGCATAAGTGTGGTGCAGCGGCAATACAAGCATAGATGTATCCGGTATACGGGCATTCATATAGCTGAACAAAGCATCGGAAACAATGTTTTTATGACTGAGCATAACGCCTTTGGGCTCCGATGTGGTACCTGAAGTGTAGACTATAGCACAAACCGCACTGTTGTCTATTTTGATGTTATCATAAAAAGATAAGTCGCTGCACATGGCGGTTTTATGTTCGCTTATTATTATTGGTAAATCTACCATATTAATTTGTTCGATTCCTGTGTTCACCTGTGCTTCTTCTTTATAATCATTTGAATAAATCAAAACAGATGAATCACTTTTGGCTATGATAGAAGAAAGTTCTGCCGCAACTAACTCCTTATCTAACGGGACAACAATATTGTCGGAATTTACTATAGCAAAAAAAGAGACAAGCCATTCATAACTGTTCTCACCCAATAGAGAAATATGAGCTCTGTTATAACCCTGTTTTATGAAATAATTACAAAGAGCGGCAACATCATTGTAAAAATCAATGTATGTTTTTTTGACCTCTGTACTCTTATTAAGATAATGAAATGCTGTTTTTTCGTTGAATTTTTCAGCACAATACTTTGTTAATTCCTGTAAATTATTTATTTCGGGAGCCGTGTAGTATGGATATGGTTTGTTTTTCATTTAATATCACCCGCCTATCTTATCATTATAGCATAATAATGAATAGCTATCAATAATAAATGTTTAAAAACATATTATATGCTGTCGTTTTTTTGGGCTTCAGTATCTCCTGAAATAACAGCTCCCACCTGTTCGCACAGATGGGAGTTGTTTAATATCTTGCTTCTTATTTTTTTAGGGTAAATACAACGGAAACGGGTGTGCAGTATTCATCGTAATCAAGACCGTTTGAGTCTTTGGATGAAGAATAAAGGGAATCGTTAACAGTTACAATCATATAGAAGGTCTGACCTTCAGAAAGACTTTCCGCATACTCGCCTACGATGTCTGTTCCGTCTCCAAGGGTGGTGGGAAGAACAAAAATGTCTTCGTTCTTGGGGCCGTTAAGCTCAGCAAAACGGTAATTAAGACCGGTATACGTTACCTTGTTTTCAGGCTCTGTGGTTTCGATGTCCCAACCTGTGCAAAGATAAATTTCCGTGTTTTTCATTTCGGAATTTCCGGCTTTGTCTATGCGGACAAGTGTGGAGTTATTAAAGCCGCGTGAATCAATGTAAAAAAGAATTCTTTCATTTCCGTCGGTTGTGCCGTAATCGGAATCCTCGTAGTAAATCTCATTGAGTGTGAGGTCATATCTTCCGGGAACGGTTTCTGTGGGTTCAAAATTAACTATGATGTCAAAAATGCCGAAGAATTTACCGATGAGCCTTTTGAAAGCTTCAAAAGTGGTTTTGATGATTCTTGCCACTCTTACATCGTTGTCGTTCTTTTCTACCCATACAGCGTAAAGGTAAACCATACCGTCTACATAGATTTTATCACCTGCGTCGTAGCGCTTACCGGTACTGTCCTCCCAGCAGATAAATTCGTAGTCGATGGAAAGAGGAGTATCGCTTGTTATTGTGTAAATGCCGGGATTTTTAAAGCTGACGGAAGGGCTGGGCTTATAAACAACGCTTATGCCGGAAAGGGTTTCCATATCGTAGATAACGCCGTAGCCGATAGGTGTGTCTTCCTCAATTTCGACATCGAAAATGCCTTCAAAGAATGTGGTTGCAAGCTCACCGACAACACCGCCGCCGGCAGCGCCCGAGGGAAGAGCGAAGCAAGAAAAAATACAGATGACTGAAAGAATAATCGCTAAAAGTTTTTTCATAATTTTTACCTCCTTTTTATAGGTACAGAATTATTATATATCATCGCCACGATGTTTTAATTACAAAAAAGAAATATAAAAGATTTTATTACCTACTGTTGCTTATGTAAACAAAATAGTAATAAATTGGCAATAAATAATATTTACTTTTGTCTTAAAAAACAGTATTATATATTATAGAGATATGTGCGAAAATCAGAAAAAAGAAAGAGATAACAGATGGAAATACTGCTTGAATGTATGACAAAAGAGGATATACCCTTTATCGCGGAGCTTGAAAAAGAATGCTTTTCGGCACCCTGGTCGGAAAAAGCACTTGAGGAAGAGCTTTTGAACGAAAATGCTGTTTTCTTTACTGCAAAGAAATCGGGCAGAGCCGTGGGTTATATGGGTATGCACTGTGTTCTTGACGAATGCTATATAGCGAATGTTGCCGTAAGCAAGGACGAAAGAAGACAGGGCATAGGCAGACTTTTACTCCGGTATGCCGAAGAAAGGGCAAGGGAAAAGGGCTGCTCCTTCATAAGTCTTGAGGTGAGGGTGAGTAATGAAGGTGCCATCGGTCTTTACGCAAGCGAAGGATATGAGAGGGTAGGCGAAAGAAAAAATTTTTATTCTGCCCCCACGGAAAATGCACTGATAATGACAAAGTATTTGTAAGAGGTATAATACTATGAAAATTTTAGCAATTGAATCCTCCTGTGATGAAACAGCGGCAAGTGTTGTCGAAAACGGCAGAGAAGTTCTTTCAAATGTTGTGGCTTCACAGGTGGCTGAACATAAGATTTACGGAGGCGTTGTCCCTGAAATAGCGTCACGAAGACACGCCGAGGCGATTTCTTCCGTTACAAAGAAGGCACTTGAGGATGCCAAGTGTGACCTTTCGGATATTGATGCCATAGCCGTCACCTATGCACCGGGACTTATTGGGGCGCTTTTAGTTGGTGTGAATTACGCCAAAAGTCTTTCCTATTCGAGGAATATTCCTCTTGTCCCTGTTCATCATCTGCGCTCACATATAGCCGCAAACTATATTACCCATAAAGACCTGAAGCCACCCTTTTTCTGTCTTGTCGTAAGCGGAGGCAATACCCTTATGGCAGAGGTCAAGGACTATACGGATTTCAATGTAATCGGCAGAACAAGAGACGATGCGGCAGGTGAGGCTTTGGACAAGGCGGCAAGAACAATGGGTATACCCTATCCGGGCGGTCTCAATCTTGACAGAATAGCGGAGGGCGGAGACAGCACAGCCTATAAATTCCCCGTTCCCAAGGTGGAAAACGCACCCTACGATTTCAGCTTTTCCGGGCTTAAGACCTCGGTTATAAATATCATCCACAACGCAAAGCAGAAGGGTGAGGAGATAAACGAAAAGGACCTTGGTGCCTCCTTTATGAAGAGTGTCAGCTCCTGTCTTTGCAAAAACACGGAAAAGGCTATGAAGGACTTCGGTCATAATACTCTTGTGCTTGCAGGGGGCGTTTCGGCCAACTCGGTTTTAAGAGCAGATATTGAGGCTCTTTGCAAAAAGAACGGCTGGAAGCTTTATCTGCCCGAACTCTCCCTTTGCGGAGATAATGCGGCTATGGTCGGCGCACAGGGTTATTATGAATATTTAAGCGGTAACATCGCGTCGGCAGAGCTTAATGCTTATGCAGGGATGGAGATTGATTAATTCGCAATTCGCAATCGCGGGTGAGATGTCGGAAAATATAAAGTGACGCACCGCCCCGTGAAAGGAACGGATGGCGGGAAAATGTGTTGAAAAAAGTTTTACACCGCTGATTTAGCGTTTTTTCGTAGAGGCGACCATTGGTCGTCCGTCATAACAGAACAAATTGTATGGAATATAAATTAAGGTAACAGAAAATGAAAGGAAGTGAAGCTGATAATGAAAAAAGTCAGAAATCTGATACTTACCCTTTTTACTCTCGTGCTTTTCAGCTGTTGTCTGTCCTTTGACACACAGGCTGTAATGCCTGATAAGGAGGTTAAAAGCAGACTTTCGGCTTATTCCGATTCCTATGTAAAGGCTGAAAAGGGCGTGTCCTATCTTGAATATGAAAAATGGGATCCATCCGAGGAAAAAATGTATGAGGTTATAAGTGATATTGCACAGTCGCTTATGGGTGAGCCTGTGGAGGATTACTGCAGGGTCAGGGTGAAGTTTTTCTTTACTCACGCTCCCTACGGCAGTGACTTTCAGATATTTTTTGATAAGCTTACGGTAGTAAAGAAAAAGTTCGGCAACTTCTTTACGGAGTGGAGCCGATACAATAAAATGACAATGAGTGTGACCTCCTACAGCGGAGGAGAATATTTCAGTGCAAATTTCACTCTTTATCTTAACGGCAGTGAACAGGATACAAAAAAAATCGGAAGTCTGGTTTTAAAAGAAGTCGGGAAGGAGTACGATGAAAAACTTTTATTTCTTGTGAAACAGGCTCAGGAAACCTGCACAAGTAATATGGAAACAGCACAGTTTTTTCTCAAGTGGCTTGATGAAAATGCGAAATACAATATCTTTACAGGGCATACCAATGACCCGGCTTATGCGCTTTTAACAGGTGAGACCGTCTGCGGCGGCTATGCCAATGCCTTCAAGGATTTGTGTAATGCGGCGGGAATACCTGCTATTGTTCCCGTAAATATGGAAGCAAATCACGCCTGGAGCCAGGTTTATGTGGACGGAAAATGGTATACGGCTGACCTTTGTAATGTGGTAAAATCCAAAAGCGGCACTTATAACGGCTATCTTTTCACTGACCCTGACCTTTCCACAGACTGTAACGATTTTGTGGAAAAGCATAAGGCAGATTATATAAAAAGTTTCAGATACAGAGATACCGTAGGTCTTGCCTCATGCTCTTTCAGTTATAAAAATTCCTTTAACTATTCGGGTAAAAGCATAACTCCTTCGCTTACGGTGAAATTCGGCAATAAGGTGCTTAAGGCAGGGGTTCATTATAGTATTTCCTATACAAATAACAAATATCCCGGAACAGGTAAAATCATTCTTGAGGGCATCAGTAAAAACGGCTACAGAGGAAGCCAAACTCTCACCTTTAAAATAACCCTACCCAAAACGACAGTTACCGCCACACCGGGCAAAAGCTCCGTAAAGCTTTCCTGGAAAGCAGTGGGGAGTGCTGACGGCTACATAATCAGATTACATAACTCAAAAACGCAGGAGTATGAAAATCTTGATACAGTAAAGGGTACCTCCTGTACGGTGAAAAATCTTTCTGCAGGTAAAAAATACAAGTTTGATGTCATAGCCTATGTTTCGGAAAACGGAAATATTTACAGGGGCAACAGTAATAAAGTAACCGTAACCACCCTTCCCGGCAAGGTTAAAAATTTAAGGGCGGTTTCCGTTACCTCGTCTTCTCTCAAGCTTAAATGGACATCCGTTGAAACAGCAACAAAATATGAGTTGCAGATAAGCACCGACGGAAAAAAGTGGAAGACATATGCAGAGGTGAAAAAGAATTCCTGCACGGTGAAAAAGCTTTCTGCAAATAAAAAATACTACTTCCGTGTAAGAGCCGTAAGTGACAGCGGAAATGGAAGCTACAGCAGTAAAAAGAGTGTAACCACCCTTATGGCAAAGCCTGTTGTCGAAGCGAAGGCAGGTAAGGGTAAAATTACCGTAAAGTGGGATAAAATCAAGGGTGCCAAGGGTTATGTTGTGGCCTATGCGAGAAACAGCGACATGATTAACAATAAAAAAATTACCCTCAAAAAGGGCAGTAAAAACTCTGTCACCGTAAAGGGACTTAAGAAAAATAAAAATTATTATGTGAGAGTGAGAGCCTACAAAACTGTTGACGGAGAAAAGGTTTACGGAGCCTATTCCGGAACAGTAAGGATAAGAACTCTTAAATGATTTTCAGTTTACAAATTGTTAATATATATGCTTTGTCAATGCATTAAATATGTGTTAGAATAAAGTTACAAAATTAAAGGAGGTAGCAACCATGTTAGCAATTATAGCAATTGTTTCCGACATTTTTCTTGCAATAAGACTTTTCTTTGAAGGACTTTTCGAATAATATATTGAATAATGAAAGAACCATTGTATCGGTCGTTTGAAATGCACCCCAAATGTTAGACATTGTGATATAATGTTTAACATAAGGGGTGATTTTTTATGCCGAAAGGAATCCCAAACAAAAGATATACCGGAGAATTCAAGCAAAAAGTGGTAGAAACAATACAAAAAGAAAAAATAAGTTGTTGGGAAGCGTCCAGACAATATGGGATAAGCGATTATCACATAATAGA
>JAZUNX010000042.1:0-25676 GCA_045604385.1 Acutalibacteraceae bacterium | reverse complement strand
TCTTCCTAAGACCGCTTGGCCTCCGACTTCGATATGGCCAACAACATAATTGACGCTTACTTCAACGGTCAGAGTCTTTTTGATACCATAGAGCTTTACAAAACTGTTACCAAAGAGGATGTCGAAAAAACAGTAAAAGAAAGCTTTGATACCGGAAATTACTGCCTTTCAGTTATAAGATAAGGAGAATCAGCAATGGATAAAACTCTCGTTTTGGCGGAAAAGCCCTCCGTCGCAAGAGATATTGCCCGTGTGCTCGGCTGTCATCAAAAGGGTGACGGCTGCATCATCGGGCAAAAATACATAATCACCTGGGCCCTCGGTCATCTTGTTACCCTTGCTGACCCGGATGCCTACGATGACAAATACAAAAGGTGGAACCTTGAAGATTTGCCAATGCTTCCCGAAAAAATGAAGCTGGTTATCATTAAGCAGACCTCAAAGCAGTACAGGGCAATTTCCGCTCTTATGAAGCGCCCCGACGTGTCGTCTCTTGTTATTGCAACTGACGCAGGACGTGAAGGTGAGCTTGTGGCTAGATGGATAATGATGAAGGCTCACTGGAAAAAGCCCACCTACCGTCTTTGGATTTCTTCACAGACGGACAAGGCTATCAAAGAGGGCTTCGCCAACCTTAAGCCTGCCAAGGACTACGATAATCTTTACTACTCCGCACAGGCAAGAGCAGAGGCAGACTGGCTTGTAGGTCTCAATGTTACCCGTGCTTTAACCTGTAAATACAATGCACAGCTTTCAGCAGGCAGAGTGCAGACCCCTACTCTTTCTCTCATTGTGCAGAGAGAAGAAGAGATACAGGCATTCCAGCCGAAGGATTACTATTCCGTTCAGGCTGTTTTCAAATCCTTCAATGCCACCTTCCGTGACGGCAAAAACAACACAAGATTTTCTGATAAAGCCTTTACGGAAAAGATTGCCGAGAGTATAAAGGGTAAAAACGGCACGGTAAAAAAGGTGGAAAAGACCTTAAAGAAAAAAGCTCCCCCTGCCGCCTATGACCTGACGGAACTGCAGAGAGATGCCAATAAAAAATACGGCTATTCGGCAAAGCAGACCCTCGCTTATATGCAAAGCCTTTACGAATACCATAAGATACTCACCTACCCCCGTACTGATTCAAGATACATCACTGACGACATCGTAGCCACCATACCAGAAAGACTACGCGCTATGGCTGTAGGCCCTTATCAGCAGCAGGCTATGAAAATAGCCCGAGGCAAGATAGAGACAAAGTATATCGTGAACAATGCCAAGGTCAGCGACCACCACGCCATTATCCCCACAGAGCAGTCACCTAACCTTGCAAAGCTTTCTTATGAGGAAAGAAACATATACGACCTTGTGGTAAAAAGATTTATGGCAGTTCTTTCCGAGCCTTACGAATATGACGAGGTTAAGGTGCAGATAGACATCGGCGGTAATAATTTTTATGCCAAGGGTACTACTCCCGTAAAAATCGGCTGGAAGGAATTTTACGGCAACACCGCCGATGAAGACGATGAAACAGAGGCAGAGAACAAAAATCAGGATTTGCCTGTTCTTCGAGAGGGTATGTCTCTTCCCCTGCTCAATGCAAAAATTATCAACGGCAAAACGAGGCCTCCCGCAAGATACACGGAAGCCACTCTCCTTTCTGCGATGGAGAATCCATCCAAGCAAATTGAGGACAAAAGCCTCAAAGCCGTTATTCAGTCAACAAGCGGTCTCGGAACTCCTGCAACGAGAGCGGATATAATTGAAAAGCTCTTCGATAATTTCTCCATCGAGCGTGTAGGCAAAGAAATCCACCCCACAGCAAAGGGTAAACAGCTAATAAAAATCGTACCGCCCGACCTTAAATCTGCCGAGCTTACGGCTAAATGGGAGCAGGAGCTGCAGAACATCAGCAAGGGTACGGCAAATATGAAGAAATTTATCGGTCAGATGCGCGACTATTCCACATCTCTCGTCTCACTGGTAATTACCAGTAACGCACAGTACACCCACGATAATGCCACCAAGGACAAATGTCCGGTTTGCGGTAAGTACCTCCTTGAGGTCAACGGCAAAAAAGGCAAAATGCTCATCTGTCAGGACAGAGAGTGCGGATACAGAAAAGGTCTCACACAGATCACAAACGCGCGCTGCCCCGACTGCCACAAGAAGTTAGAGCTTCGCGGTGAGGGTGATAAGAAGATGTTCGTATGTGTCTGCGGTTACAGAGAAAGACTTTCCGATTTCAATAAAAGAAAGGAAAGTGCCGGTGCAAACAAGTTCGATGTTATGAATTATATGAAGAAGCAGCAGAGCGAAAAGAAAAAGGAAGAGAATGATAATCCGATGGCGGACCTTCTTAAGGATTTCTTTAGATAATTCGAAATGCGGAATTCGGAATGCGCAATTGCGGGAGAGATTTCAGATAAAAAGAAACAGTATTCCGCCTAATTTACAACTTAATTAACTTATGAGGCGGAGATCTCCGCCTCATTTTTTATGCATTTGCATACAATTGCATCTTTTTGTACCAAATAAAAAGAAAAATACAAATAAAAATAAAAATACATATACATATACAAATACATAAACTCTTCGAGTTATCTGTTCACTGCTTGACAAAAACATTTGAAAGCATTATATTTGATTTGAAGATAAATTTTCTGAAGAGGATGAGATATGAAGAAGGTATTGTTAGTGCTGTGTATTATTTTAGCAGTAATAGCGACAGTTTTCGTCTTTAAGCCGTCGGAGTCGCAAAATGACAGTGTAACCACGGAATATTTATGGGAAGATATGGAATTCCCCGTAATAAACAAAGCTGTACTTTACAGAGACGGCGTATCAAAAGAGATAGCAGTAAACGATAAAAGAATCGTTAAGATGACTGAGTACATTATAACCGCCGTCCGTGAATTTAACTATGCTTATATTACAGGAGTTTTATCAGCTGACGACATAGAAGCCCTCAAAGATTATTATAATACATATATGATGCTGGATTTAGAGGTCGGAAGCAGTGAGAGATTTGACCATTATGATAAGGCTCTGATTTTAGGAACAAGAATTATTTTCATGGACAGTGACTCCGTCAGTTATCTCGGTGAAGGAAATCCCGTCAATGAATCTATCGATCCATACAGAAAGAATCTAGAAAATGTGCCTGATATTTTAGAAAAGTTTTTCTGATGTATAAGAAAAAACTACCCGCCTTTTTAAGCGGGTAGTAATATTTTGTTATATCACTTTTGAGCGCAATTCTGCATTCAGTTAGCTGCCGCCTCGCAGTAAACACAGCGGTAAACTCTGTTTTCTCTGTCGGTAAGCATAAACTCCTGGCTGAGCTCCTGCTCTACGGAGGTTATACAGCGGGGATTTTTACAGCGGAGTACACCGTGTAAGGTTTCGGGAAGGTCGACGTGTCTCTTTTCCACGAGCTTACTGTCACGGATAACATCAATGGTGATGCCCGGATCGATGTAGCCGAGGGCTTCAAGGTTAATATCGATATTGCTGTCAATTTTGATAATATCCTTTTTACCCATCTTTTTGCTGTTTACATTTTTAATGATTGCGATACTGCATTCGAGCTTGTCGAAGCCTAAAAGGTTGTAAATTCTCATAGCATTGCCTGCAGTAATATGGTCGATAACGAGACCTTCTTTAATAGAATCTATATTCATTATTTACTCCCCTTTCAGTCAAGATGAATGCCTAAAAGCTCCATAATAAGAGCCATACGGACAAACTTACCGCAGAGTGCCTGTTCGAAATAGCAGGCTCTCGGGTCATCGTCTACGTCGGTGGAAATCTCGTTAACGCGAGGCAGAGGATGAAGAATAATAAGGTCTTCCTTTGCCTTGTCTAATTTTTTGCGGGTGAGAATGTAGCTGTCACGAAGACGGATGTATTCTTCCTCACTGAAGAAGCGCTCCTGCTGAACACGTGTCATATAAAGCACGTCGAGCTCGGGAAGAACAGCCTCAAGGTCCGTTGTCTGAACATATTCGATACCCTGCTTTTTGATAACATCCTTTTTGATGTAAGAGGGAAGTTTAAGCTCCTCGGGTGAAATGAGAACGATTTTAATGCCCTCATATCTTGCCAAAGCGGTAATGAGTGAGTGTACGGTTCTGCCGAATTTAAGGTCACCGCAGAAGCCGATTGTGAAGTTATTCAGTCTGCCCTTTTTACGGCGGATGGTAAGAAGGTCAGTAAGAGTCTGTGTAGGATGATTGTGACCGCCGTCGCCTGCATTGATTACGGGTACGCTTGTTACCTTCGAGGCAACGAGGGGTGCGCCCTCTTTAGGATGACGCATAGCGATAATATCGGCATAACAGCAGGCCATACGGGTGGTATCTGCTACACTTTCACCCTTTGATGCGGATGATGATGCGGCGGCGGAAAAGCCTAATACATTACCGCCGAGCTCGTACATAGCCGCTTCAAAGCTGAGACGGGTTCTCGTTGAAGGCTCAAAGAAAAGAGTTGCAAGCTTTTTGCCGTGACAAACCTCGCTGTACTTTTCACGGTTTGAGATAATGTCATCGGCAACATCGAGAAGCTTGTCAATTTCTTCAACTGAAAGGTCAAGAATATTTATAAGACTTCTCATTTTGTGCCTCCGATCCAGCTTTCATCGGAAGGATTGTCTCTGAACTTGAGAAGACGGGCGATGTCTTCATTTTTAATGTAGCCTTCTTCTGCAGCTACTTCTGCAACGGCATCAAGATTTGAAAGGCTGTGGTTAATAACATCGGCAGCTACCATTCTGTCTATACCCTTTTTCATACCGTAGGTGAAGATTGAAGCAATACCTAAAACCTCTGCACCTGCTTCACGGAGAACGTCAACAACCTCTAAAACACTGCCGCCTGTGGAGATAAGATCTTCAACTACGACAACCTTCTGTCCCTTTTCGAGCTTACCTTCGATCTGATTACCTCTGCCGTGGTCCTTGTGACCGCTTCTTACATAGCCCATGGGAAGGCCGAGAATGTGACCCACGATAGCGGCGTGAGCGATACCTGCAGTGGATGTACCCATAATAACTTCACAGTCGGGGTAATATTTAAGAATAGTTTTAGCAAGACCTGTTTCAACATCGGTTCTTACCTGGGGTGATGTGAGAGTAAGTCTGTTGTCACAGTAAATAGGGCTTTTGATTCCGCTTGCCCAGGTGAAGGGATCTTCGGGGTGAAGGAAAACAGCACCGATGGAAAGTAAGTCTTTTGCGATTAATTTTTTCATTTTAAATCTATCCTTTCATTTAATAATTAACTTATTTATTAGCCTACAAATTCATTAAGGCATCTTTCATAAGCGGCTACGGGATCTTCAGCCGCAGTGATGGGTCTGCCTACTACGATGTAGTCAGAACCTATTCTGTTGGCTTCAGCGGGTGTCATAACTCTCTTCTGGTCGCCGATATCACCGTCAGCAAAGCGTACACCGGGAGTTACTGTAAGGAAGTCCTTACCGCAGGTTTCGTGTACCTTCTGTGCTTCAAGAGGTGAGCACACAACACCGTCAAGACCTGCATCAGCGGCATTCTTTGCATAATGCATAACTACCTTGTCGATAGGCTCTTTGATGAGAAGGTTATTTTCCATGCTTTCCTGATCGGTTGAGGTAAGCTGTGTTACAGCGATAAGAAGAGGTCTTGTGCCGTCGGGTCTTGTAAGACCTTCGAGAGCGGCTTCCATCATACGCTTTGTTCCGCCTGCGTGAAGATTACAAATGTCAACATCAAGTCTTGAAAGTACAGCCATTGACTTTTTAACTGTGTTAGGAATATCGTGAAGCTTGAGGTCAAGGAAAATCTTGTGTCCTCTTTCTTTGATTTCTTTTACTATTGAAGGACCTTCAGCATAGTAAAGCTCCATACCGATTTTTACAAAAGGCTTCTTACCCTGAAACTTGTCGAGGAAAGTGAGAACCTCCTGCTTACTGCTGAAATCACATGCGATAATAACATCTCTACCCATTAGTGAGCACCTCCGATAATTTCTTTTAATGATGATATGTTATATTTTTCCATTACCTGCGGTAAATCGTTTATGATGTCACGGCAGGCAAAGGGATTTACTAAATTTGCGGCGCCAACCTGGACGGCTGTGGCACCTGCGAGCATCATTTCGATGACATCCTCTGCCTTCGAAATGCCACCCATACCCACGATGGGTACATTTACCTTTTCATAGACCTGATAAACCATTCTTAAGGCTACGGGCATTATTGCAGGACCCGAAAAGCCACCCATTTTATTTGCGATAACAGGCTTTTTGGTTTTAAGGTCGATTCTCATACCCAAAAGTGTGTTTATCATACTGATACCGTCTGCACCTGCGCTTTCACAGGCGAGAGCGATTTCGGTTATATCCGTAACATTGGGAGTAAGCTTTGCCATAACAGGCTTTGTGGTAACCTTCTTTACTGCCTCGATAACTGCGGCGGCATTTTTTGCATCTGTGCCGAAGTTCACACCGCCTGCGTGAAGATTGGGACAGCTGATGTTTATTTCGAGTATACCTACCTGTTCTTCAGCATCAAGAAGACGGGCACACTCCTGATATTCCTCGATAGCGAAGCCGCCCACATTGGCGATAACTTTTTTACCAAATACTTCCTTAAGCTTCGGAAGCTCTTCTGCGATAACCTTATGTACACCGGGGTTCTGAAGTCCGACAGAGTTAATCATACCCTGAGGACATTCGGCAATTCTGGGGGTGGGGTTACCGAAACGGCCTTCGAGAGTGGTACCCTTGAAGGAGAAGGAGCCAAGACAGTTGATGTCATAAAGCTCTGCAAATTCATAGCCGAAGCCGAAGGTGCCCGAAGCAGGGATAACGGGATTATCAAGTTCTAAACCTAAAAGGTCAACCTTTGTGTTTACCATATAATTTCCTCCCTTTCAAGAACGGGACCGTCCTTACAAATTCTCTTGTTACCGTATTTGGTTTTACAGCTACAACCCATACAGGCACCGAAGCCGCAACCCATTCTTTCCTCGAAGCTGTATTCACCCGAGCCGACTGCTGTTCTTTCTATTGCCTTAAACATGGGCATAGGACCACAGGTGTAAAAGAAGGTATATTCCATATCCTTCATAGCATCCGTTACGAAGCCTTTGACGCCCACGGAGCCGTCAACGGTGGTTATTACTGTTTCGGCAAGAGCGGAAAATTCATCCTTACAGAAAATTTCACTTTCTTCGTTGAAGCCGAGAATGACCGTAGGCTTTTTACCCTCTGCTACTAATCTTTTGCAAAGGCCGTAAAGAGGAGGAACGCCTACACCGCCACCGATAAGAAGCGGTCTGTCTCCGCTTTTTGATGTGTCAAAGCCGTTACCGAGGCCTACGAGAATGTCACATTTGTGACCCTCCTGCCATTTGCTCATTTTGTCTGTACCCTCACCTACTACCTTATAGATGATTGTAACTGTATTTTCGTCCCAATCGTATACGGAAATTGGACGTCTTAAATAACAGCCTTCTACGAGAAGATTTACAAACTGTCCCGGTCTTACGAGTGCAGAAGTGTCACCCGATAAAACCATACGGTAGACAGTAGAAGTAAGCTGTTCATTTTTAAGAACTTCATAAATACCCTGTGTCATTCTGTTTCTCCTCTTTTAAATAATCTTTTCACCTTTTATGTAGGTGTGTATAATCTTTCCTTTGACCTTATATCCTTCGAAGGGAGTTGCCTTGCCCATCGAATAAAAATCAGCACTATCGATAGTGTATTCCGTATCGAGGTCAACCACGGTGAAGTCGGCACTTTCGCCCTCGTCTGTTCCGCCGCCGATACCGAAACGTTTTCTCGGATTTACGGCAAGAAGCTCAATAAGCTTTTCGAGAGTGATTACACCCTTTAAGACAAGATGGGTATAAAGCAGCGGGAATGCAGTTTCGATGCCTACAACACCCATAAGACTGCCTGCCAGACCCTTGCCCTTTTCTTCAGCGGAATGGGGTGCGTGGTCTGTGGCAATCATATCAATGGTGCCGTCCTTTATGCCTTCGATGAGGGCTTCTCTGTCTTCCTTTGAGCGAAGGGGCGGATTCATTTTAAATCTTCCCTCTTCCTGCAGGTCTTCATCGCAGAGAATGAGATAGTGAGGGCCTGTTTCGCAGGTGACATTCACTCCCCTTTTCTTTGCCTGACGGATAATTTCTACGCTTTCTTTGGTGGAGATGTGACACACATGATAGGCACAGCCTGTCTCCTCGACCAGCTTCAGGTCGCGTTCAATCTGCTTCCATTCACTTTCACTGCAAATACCCTTATGACCGTGGGCTTTCGCATAGTCTCCGTCGTGTATGTAACCACCCTTAAGAAGGTCATTGACCTCACAATGGGCAACAATCATTTTACCGAGTTCCTTCGCCTTAAGCATAGCCTGACGCATCATACCGTCGCTCTGGACACCTCTGCCGTCATCGGAAAAAGCGATAACATCCTTCGCCATAGCTTCCATATCCGAAATCTCTTCACCCTTTTGTCCCACGGTGATTGAGCCGTAGGGGTAAACATTGATACAGGCATCTCTTTCGATGATTTCAAGCTGTTTTTTGAGATTTTCTTTGCTGTCGGGTACGGGATTCAGGTTCGGCATAGAACATACAGCCGTATAGCCGCCGTGAGCCGAAGCAAGGGTTCCGCTTTTTATTGTCTCTTTATAAGAAAAACCCGGCTCACGTAAATGAACATGTACATCTACGAAACCGGGAAAAATATAATACTTATCGGAAAAATCAATAATATTTTCCGCTGAGTCGATTTGAGAAACAATAATGCCGTCATTAATAAAAAGCGGGAGAGAGGACAATTCGCTGTCCTTATAAAGTTTTTTTCCTTTAAGGGATAACTTCATAATCTACCTCCTATTATTAAGAAACTTCCTTTTGCTTTCCTGTAATTTTAACATATATATTTTTAAAAGTCAATGATTAAATGAGAGTTAACATAAACTTTATTTTTATATAAGTTATTGATTAGATAATGGTTTTAGTTTATAATAATGATATATCCTCGTAAAGGAGTTTTTGAAATGAAAATTACCGTTAAAGCTTATGCAAAAATCAACCTCATGCTTGACATACTTTCCACTCTGCCGAGCGGCTACCACGACCTTTTTATGATAATGCAGTCCGTGGGAATTTACGACAGAGTTACCGTGGAAAAGACAGACAGCGAAGACATAAAAATAACCTGTACAAAAGAAGGCGTTCCCACCGACGAAAAGAACATAGTTCACAAGGTAGCGATGAGATTTTTCGAGGATACAGGCACAAAAAATACAGGTATCGCAATTCACATTGAAAAGAACATTCCGCAGGCGGCGGGACTTGCAGGCGGAAGCGCTGACGGTGCGGCTACTTTGGTGGCACTCAATGAGCTTTTCGGCACAAACCTTTCACAGAAGGAGCTTGCCCGAATCGGCGGTAAAATCGGTGCTGACATACCCTTCTGCATTATGGGCGGCACTATGGCGGCACAGTATACAGGCACGGTGCTTTCCTTCCTCCCCGACCTGGAGGCCGAAAACATCGTAATCATAAAGCCGAAGCAGGATGTTTCCACGGGCGAGGCTTATGCGGCATTTGACAGTGCAGAAAGAGTAAGACATTTAGACACCAGAGGTATGCTTATAGCAGCGGCAACCAAGGACAAAAAAGGTATTTTTGACAGAGTGGACAATGTTTTCGAGCAGTTCATCGATGTACCCGACAGAGTGGTTATCAAAGGCGCTATGAGAAAGTACGGCTGTGAATGCTGCTGTATGAGCGGAAGCGGCCCGAGTGTTTTCGGCATTTTCGAAAATAAAGAGGATGCTGAAAGGTGTCTCGAGGAACTGAAGAAGAGTTATGATGAAGTGCATCTTTGCTCGGCTGTGGGTAAGGGTTGCGAGGTAGAGTAAGACCTCTCCGTCACGCAGAGCGTACCACCTCTCCTTAACAAGGAGAGGCTTTTTTTGCGCCTGATTTACAAATAGATGAAGCTCTCCTGAAAGAAGATTTTCACAAGCGGACGACCAATGGTCGCTCCTACGATGTGAAAATTAAGAAACAGTAAATTCGATATCTCCGCCGAGTTTACGAAGGCGACCCGTGGGAAAGGTATCTTTCCCACTAAAAGGGCGCTTTGTTTACTTTGGTGCTCGACTGTGCCAAAGTAAAAGCCATAGCGGCTTGAGCGTTAAAAAGTCTAACAGTACATAAAAACACGATTAAAATGAATTGCTGAGGATACCGCCTTACAAATATCAAAAGGACAGACTTTTTACGGTCTGCCCTTTTGTTTTATCTTTTTTACCTTTCATCCCCCATTAGTGCATGGGCGCATCTGATACCGTCTACGCCCGCCGAAACGATACCGCCGGCATAGCCTGCACCTTCACCGCAGGGGTAAAGACCTCTTATATTTGTCTGGTAGATGTCGTCACGGAGAATTCGCACGGGTGATGAGCTTCTCGTTTCAGGTGCTGTGAGCACTGCATCCTTTAAAGCAAAGCCTTGTAATTTTTTATCCATCAGCACTATCGCCTCTGCCATAGTGTCCGTAACCTTTTTCGGAAGCACCTGTCTTATATCCGAGGGGGTTACACCTGTGGGACAGGTGGGATTTACGAAGGAAAGCTTTGTGGATTTTCTGCCTTCAAGAAAATCACCTACAAGCTGACAGGGTGCGCTGTAATCTCCGCCACCGAGAATGAATGCCTTCTGTTCCATCTGTCTCTGAAGATCGAAGCCTGAAAGAACATCTTCGGTGGGGAAGTCTTCGGGATAGACATTGACAAGGATTGCCGAGTTGGAGTTTCTTCCGTCTCTTGCCCACTCACTCATACCGTTAACGACCACTCCGCCTTTTTCGCTTGTAGCCGCTACAACTGTTCCGCCGGGACACATACAGAATGTATATGCTCCCCTTTCGTGCTTACCGTGACAGGCTAGCTTATAGTCAGCGGCACCGAGAGCCTTATGGCCTGCGAAGTCGCCGTACTGTGATTTATCGATAAGCTCTCTCGGATGCTCAATTCTCGCACCGACGGAGAAGGGCTTCTGCATCATCTGTATGCCCTTTGTATAAAGCATCTTCACCGTATCTCTTGCCGAATGACCGATGGCAACGATAACAGCATCGGTCTCAAAGTCTGTGCTTTTACCTTTTTCCACGTATGTGATTCCCTGAATACAGCCGTTATAAACTATGATGTCCGTTAGCTTACTTTCGAACTTCACCTCACCGCCTAGAGAAATAATCTCCTCACGCATATTCTTTACCACACCTGCTAATTTGTCCGTGCCGATGTGAGGCTTACCCGAATAAAGGATTTCTTCAGGCGCGCCGTGCTCGTAAAACTCAATGAAAACCTTACGGCAGAGAGGATTTTTAATTCCCGTGGTAAGCTTACCGTCAGAAAAGGTACCTGCACCGCCCTCACCGAACTGAACATTTGAGGTTTCGTCAAGGATTTTCTGTGTAAAGAATGTGCTTACATCCTTCGTTCTGCTGTCCACATCTCTGCCTCTTTCCAAAACGAGGGGCTTAAGTCCTGCTCTTGCCAAAGTAAGTGCGGCGAAAATACCCGCAGGGCCGAAGCCGACAACTACAGGTCTTAAGGAAGATTTTCTCTTTACCTCGGGCAGAACATATTCGTAAGGCTCAACAAGGGTGAGCTTATTGGAATTGAGCCTCTTTATGATTTTTTCTTCGTCACCGACAATTTCCACATCCACGCTGTAACAAAAAAAAACGTTATCCTTCTTTCTGCTGTCAACGCTTTTACGGTAAATCGTCATAGACTTAATCTGCTCGTCCTGTAGCTTCAGTATTTTTTTACAGGCACGGAACAGGTCTTCCTTTGTACTGTCAAGACTTTGTTTTACTTCGTTTATTCGTATCATTATTCTGTCACCTTATTTATATTAAACTGTCGCCACAGAGCCTTCCGCTACTCCACGCCCACATAAGATTATAGCCTCCGCAGAAGCCGTCCACGTTAAGCATTTCACCTATGCAATAGAGACCCTTGACTTTTTTCGACTCCATAGTCTTACTGCTGAACTGCCGTGTGTCCGCTCCGCCTGCCGTAACCTGTGCATCCTCAAAGCCGCGAAGACTTTCCACTTCAAATGTAAGTTTTTTCGCCATGGAGACAAGATTTTTTATCTGTCCGTAAGAAAGTGATGAAGCCTTATCACCTAAAGAAATACCGCAGATTTTGAGAATTATTCCGCCCAGCTTTTTCGGCATAAAGCCGGTCAGAAGATTTTCACAGGAAAGACTTCCGCCTCTTTCGCATATCTTTTCTATGGCGGTTTCAAGCTCACCGTAAGAAAAATCGGGAACTGTATCAAATATGATTTTTATATCCTTTGACTTTTCCCTGGTAATGTAAGAAGACAGCTGCATTATCGCTATACCCGAAAGGCCGTAATCCGTGAACTGAACCTCGCCCGATTCAGTAGCCTTCTTTTTGCCGTCATTATAAAGCATGAGGTCGCCTTTATGCCTTATTCCCTTTAACTGCTTTACATATTTAGTGTCTTTGACGTTTATCTTCGTAAGAGCAGGAGACGGTGTTATTATGCTGTGATTAAGATTTTTCAAAAGGTCATAGGACTGATAACCCTTCACACCTGCCTTGCCACCACAAGAGAGAACAACCTTGTCTGCCTTTTTACCACCGACATCAAATTTGTCACCGACTTTTTTTATATCTGTAACGGCTTTCGAGCATACAAAGTCAACACCAAGTCTTTCACATTCAAAGCGGAGAGCATCAAGGACACCCGATGCCTGATTACTGAGGGGATAAACTCTGCCCTCTGAATCACTTCGTGTGTAAAGTCCCATAGATGCGAAAAATGAAAGATTGCTTTCCACATCGAACTTCTGCAGAGCAAAGCATGCAAACTCACCGTCACCGAAATAAGGCAGATTTTCATTTTCGTTCATCATATTACATCTGCCGTTTCCCGTCACGAGAATCTTTTTGCCAACCCTGTCGGCACTTTCAAAAACAGTTATATGAACATGCTTTTTTTCTCTTTCAGCCTTTCTGCCGCATTCTATGGCACAGGCAAGACCCGAAGCACCGCCGCCGATAATTGCAATTTCCATTTTTTCACCTCCGTAATCAGTTTATTTTAACACAATAAACTCAATAACACAACCTTTAAACGCAAAAAAATCGTCTCCCCGTTAAGGGAGACGAAGATATATTAATCAAGGATGGATTCGCCGTATTTGATTTCACCCGTAAAGAGTTTGAGTAAGTAATCAAAATAGTCGGCAATTTTTCTCATAATCTTACTGAGCCAGTTTTTAACCTGTGTAAGAATATCGTCCGGTGCTTTGTCAAGATTTTCCTCCATGAGGCTATCGAGCATATCGATTGATTCGAGAGAAATGTCACCTTTGAGGGCAATATCAATCATCTTTGAAATATTTTGCACAACCTCAGTAATCCTCTTTTTGTCGTAACCTCCCGTTTTGTATCTTTTGCCTTCACAGAAGAAATCGTAGATTTTATCGGCAAAACCGTCAACCACGGCAGCATTATCGTTGTATTTGTAGTTAATTGCAAAATATATCATAAGGAAAAGAAGCTTTTCGGCTCTGTCCGATGTGGTGGCAATTTTTGCATCGGGGAAACGGAAGAAATCATAATCAATAATACCGTCAAAAGCATATGTAAGTAAGCCCTGAACGGATTTAAGCTCATCCACGCTGTATTCAACACGTTTAATCTGACCGTTGCTTTGCTTTTGGGGTTTACCCTGACTGATTTTCATGCTGAAAAGAGATGTAGTTGCCCTATAAAGGCTCGAAGAATAAGAAGCCGAGAGAGTTTCGAGAGTTCTTATCGCATATTCAAGAGGACCGTATCCGAGCAAAGTGTTGATTATACTCATTATGAGAACTCTTGCAACAGGCTTACCCTTGACAAAGTCAGTTGAGACGATGTCAGACAGGTCAACACCGAAAGCAACAAGGAAGTTTTTGAACTCAATACCTGCATCAATCCAGTTAGTCTGGATAACATCTGCAAGACCCGATTTTACGGCAATTAAATCGTAAAAATCATATTCGTTCGGAGTTGTGTTAGATTCAAAAGCCTTGCTTACCGGTTCAAAATTAGGATTAACAAGCTTACCGAAAAAGTTGATAAGATCTACAGCGTATTCATCGGTATAAAGCTTTCCTCCCAAAAAGAAGCTGTTCATAAGTCTTTTAAGGTAGGAGTTCATATTGCCTATGCCCAAAGAAATACTTTCACGGGTAGACTGAATGGGAAATCCGCCCTCTTCAAAACGGATGTCCAACTTTTTCCAGTCAACATAGCTTTCACTTGTGTCATAAATGAAATCATAATCGAAGCCGTAAACAGTCTTATCTTTATTTTCAGCCTCATATTCGTTATATGTGCTGAAGCTGTCGGTTATTGGATTTTTTGCAGCATAACCGTCAGCGGCGGAGACGCCGACAACAGCCACCGATGATACCAGCATCAAAACAGCCATAAAAACAGATAATAGTTTTTTCATTTTCCTGCACTCCTTCTGTAAGGTATATTTTTACATTTACAGTTTATCATTAATTTGAACTAATGTCAAATAAAAAACCGCTATGTTTACATTTTTTTAGTATATTTGTCAAAAAAAGAACTACAACAATATGCAAAATGACAATTGAAAAGTTCACTTTAATGTGCTAAAATTTCTTTATTAAAATTTCAGGAGGTACTGTATGTCTACTCAACTCAACAAAAAATACGGTCTGCTTACAGCAATATGCACCGTTGTCGGTACCGTTATCGGCAGTGGCGTATTCTTTAAGGCAGAAAAAATTCTCACCGAAACCGGCGGTAATCTTCCCGTTGGTATCCTCGCCTGGATTATAGGCGGTCTTATTATGGTTGTTTGTGCTTATGCATTTTCCATACTTGCAACAAAGCACGAAAAGGTCAGCGGTGTCGTTGACTACGCTGAAGCAATGGTAGGTAAGAAATACGCTTACTTTATGGGCTGGTTCCTTGCTCTTCTTTATTATCCCACTCTCACATCCGTTCTTGCATGGGTAAGTGCAAGATATCTTTGTGTTTTCATTAACGCATTTTTACCCGCAGATGCACAGCTGAGCATCGTCGGTCCCCAGTGTATGACAATTGCAGGTGCCCTTCTTATCTGTGTATTCTTTATGAACTCCATCGCCCCCAAAATCGCAGGTAAGTTCCAGGTTTCCGCTACATTTATCAAGCTTGTTCCCCTTTTCCTTATGGCTATCATAGGTACCATAAAGGGACTTTCAAACGGTCTTCTCGTGGAAAACTTCACTACCATCGTTAATGAAGACATCTCCGCATCAAGCGGTCTTTTCAAGGCTGTGGTTGCTACCGCTTTCGCTTATGAAGGCTGGATCTGCGCCACATCAATCAATGCTGAGCTCAAAGATGCAAAAAAGAACCTTCCCAAAGCTCTCGTAGCAGGTACTCTCATTATCGTAGGTGTTTACATTACTTACTACATCGGTCTTGCAGGCGGTATCAAAAACGAAGTTATTATGGCAGGCGGTGAAGCCGGTGCAAGAATCGCCTTCTCATCAGTATTCGGTAATTTCGCAGGAACTGCTCTCTTCCTTTTCGTCGTTATTTCCTGTCTGGGTACTCTCAACGGCCTTACACTCGGATGCTCCAGAGCCTTCCATGCTATTGCATCCCGTGATCTCGGTCCTACTCCCCACATCTTCAAGCAGGTTGATCCCGCTACAAATATGCCCGGCAACTCTTCAATGGTAGGTCTTTTCATCAGCGGTCTCTGGCTTCTCTTCTTCTACGGCTCACAGCTTGATACGCCCTGGTTCGGACCCTTCTCCTTCGACTCTTCAGAGCTCCCCATCATCACCACCTATGCAATGTATCTTCCCATCTTCTTCAAGATGTTAGCTAAAGGTAAGGAATTCGGTGTTGTAAAGGGTAGAATTGCTCCCATTCTCGCAATCTGCGGTTCAGTATTTATGGTCATCGCCGCTATCTTTGCACACGGTATTTATCCCTACCAGGCTGCACAGGCAAACGGCACATTCTCTCTTCCCGTTCTCTTCTACCTTATCACATACATCGTAATTATGGCAGTCGGTGCTGTATTTATGAAAAGCGGTAAGAAAAGCAAGAAATAATTGATATTGATTTAAAGTAAAACGGAGTGGCAAAGTCCACTCCGTTTTTTTGTCGCCTTATGTAGTAAGTCCGAAGCTTACGGATAAGGCTTTATCTATTTTATACATATCGCTTTTATTAAGATTGCCCATTTTTTCGCGCAGTCTTTTTTTATCAAGAGTTCTCACCTGCTCTAAAAGAACGATTGAATCCTTGGCAAGACCGCAGTTATCTGCATTGACCTGTATGTGAGTGGGAAGGTCGGTTTTGAAGCGCTGACTTGTTATTGCCGCCGCTATTACCGTGGGACTGAACTTGTTACCCACATCGTTCTGCACTATCAATACCGGTCTTATCCCACCCTGTTCTGAGCCTACTACAGGGCTTAAATCGGCATAATAAATTTCTCCGCGTTTAATGTTCATTATCATCCCTCTGATCATTAATAGTCTTTTCTTCACTGATAGTTTTACCATGATGATATGAGTTTAAACGGATGAGGAGCATTTATTTCAAAAAAATACGCACACCAAAAAAGATGTGCGTTAAAATGCTTTTATTATCAACTTCGGTATTATTTTTCAAAATCCTTGAGGGTATATTTCAATTCACTTACCACATCCTCGGGAAGCATACCCGATTTTGAATACTTATCTGCTACGGTATCGCCTGTATAGCCGTGAACGTAAACAGCACTGCAGACAGCATCGGTGAAATCGAAATCCTGAACAGCAAAGCCGCCGATAAGACCTGCAAGGACATCACCGCTTCCGCCCTTTGAAAGTCCCGAATTACCCGAAGCGTTAATATATGCCTTGGGACTGTCAGGACAGGCTACGACTGTATTTGAGCCTTTGAGTACCACATAAACATCGTTGGCCGTGGCAAAGGCTTTGGCACAGGCTACTCTGTCCGACTGAACAATTTCCACAGGCGTACCTACAAGCCTTGACATTTCTTTCGGGTGAGGTGTTAAAACTACACGGCTTGATGCGGTTTTGAGAACACTTATATCCTTTGCAATAATATTTATGGCATCGGCGTCGGCAATAACCGGAACCTTTGCATTTTGTATAATTCCTTTTACAAGCTCGGCAGTATCCTCATTTACACCTATTCCGCAACCGATAACAATGGCATCGTATTTATCGAGAACAGGCAGAAGCTCGTCAAGAGCCTTCTTTGAGAAGGTTCCCTGCTCATTTTCAGGCAAAGGCATAAGCAGAGCCTGAGTAAGCTTATTCGCCACAGGCAGGTAAATGCTTTTCGGGAAAGCTGTTGTAACCAGACCTGCACCGCTGCGAAGTGCCGCAGAAACAGCCAAAACAGAAGCTCCCACCATATTACGGCTGCCGCAGATACAAAGCACATGACCGAAGCATCCTTTATTTGCAGTGACGGCACGTTTCGGGAAGAGGTTTTTTACCTCTGTTTTATTATATGTGTAAAGTGAATCTTTGACAAAGCTGTAGCTTTCCTCGGGAATACCTATGTTGGCAATTATAATGTCACCGCAATTATCACAGGCGGGGTGAATAATATGTGCAGGCTTCAAAGCCGAAATGGCGATGGTATAATCGGCAACGAAGCAACCCGGGTCATTGAAACCGCTGTTACAGTAAACTCCGCTGGGAACATCAATGGCAAATTTTATTCCTTTGGCACCGTTCATTTCAGCCATAAGGCCTCTCATATTCTCATCGAGCGAGCCGTAGAAGCTGAAGCCGTAAACAGCATCAACGATAACATCGGCATTCTTGATTGTCTGCACAGCCTTAAGACGGTCGGCATCATACCAGACAGTGGGAATAGAAAGGTCGATTACGAGCTTATACATATATGTTGCTTCCTGACTGTTAGGATAACCCGAAGCAAGAATAACACAGACGCTGTAGCCGTTTTCAGCCATTTTACGTGCGACAACAAATCCGTCTCCGCCGTTATTACCCTTACCGCAAACAACAACCACATTTCTGCAGGGTGTTTTTTCACCTTCGATTATGTTACGGATATTTCTTGCACAGGCAGCGCCCGCATTTTCCATCATACGCTGATAGGACAGACCGAATTTGGCCGTATGCTGTTCTACCTGCTTCATTTCGTCAGAATTAAGAAGTCTCATAAAGATTCCACCTTAAAAATATATTTTACCAAGTAATATCATAAATAAACATTTCATTGAGAAGTCTTGCCGAGCCGTTTATGTTTGCCGTGAAAAGAGTGATGTCGGCAGTTATGTCAATGATGATATGATGAGTAATGGACAAAACCTGATCTGTTTCGGAATTATAAATACAGATAAATTCGCAGTCACGGTGATAAAGAGCAAAATCATTAAGTGAAATTCCCGGAAGTGAGCCTGTTATTTTATCTATCTCCGTCATAAGGTCAGCCGTGGCAATAGGCTGCATGACAGCTCCGTGCGCTGAAACGGGAATAAGAGTGTCAGCAGGAGTTGGTTGAGGGTTAATCTCCTCTTTAAGAGAGAAGGAAATCTTATAGGTGCCGTCGCCCATATCCTCGCATTTTGCCCAAGAAACTGCATCGTAATCCGTAAGAACACAACCCTTTTCCGTGTTGTGGACAGGCATATCCCATACTATATCGGCAAAGCCGGCGGGTCTTACAAGCTCTTCACAGTCCTCTTCGCTTACCATATAATTCGAAGCAATATTAAGAATAACATTGACGCCTGATCCGAAATTACGGAATTCTTCGGGCAGTGCCTGAAACTCCTTCTTTTTATAAGCAGGCTTTTTCTCTTTGAAGTCGTTTACGAGCTGTGTGTATTTATCGATAATTTCTTTGGTTGTTTCGGGCTTGGTTTTCGCCTCCGGTGCAGGAGCAGTAACAGCAGGTGCTGTGGTACCCTGCGTCACAGAAGGAAGTGTGGTGGTTACCATAGGTACGGTAACAGGCACAGCAGGTGATGTGGCAGGCACGAATGTAGTGCTTTCCGCTACAAACTCGGCAGTAGTTTCCTGCGGTTTCGGATTATCTATACCGCTGATGTATACGCACATAGCCACTATAATCAAAAGTAAGCCTCCGATGGTAAATACAGATATAAGTCTTTCTTTCATTTTAAATCATCCCCTTTTCAGCTTATTATACAACACTATGCAGGAAAATTCAAATATTTTTTTATATTTCTGCAAGAGATTCGTAATACAGGTTGATTTTATTTTTATGACGTGATATAATCGAAAAAAATTAAACTGCCACCGGGTAGTGTAATGTGATTTTTCGCATTCGTCTGCACATCGTTAGGTCTTTGAAGATGTGTATTCGGATGCTTATTTTTTTGGAGGTCAAAAATGAAAAAAATCTTATCTTATTTTACCAAAGGCGAGCTTTTTCTGTGGCTTTTTTCGGTAACAGTCATAGCTGTTTCCTTTATACTTTTTGACAAAGAGAATTATTTTACATTAACTGCTTCTCTCATTGGAGTGACTTCTCTCATTTTCAGCGCCAAGGGCAATCCCGTCGGTCTTGTGCTGATGATAATTTTCAGTATTCTTTATGGCATAATATCTTTTACATTCGCTTATTACGGAGAAATGGCAACATATTTGGGCATGACCTTGCCCATGTCCGCTTTCGCTCTCGTCTCATGGCTGAAGAACCCTTATCAGGGAGAAAAATCACAGGTTGCAGTAGGAAAAATAAAGGTAAAAGAAGCATTTTTTATGTGCTGTCTTACAATAGCGGTCACAGTTATATTTTACTTTATTCTTGACTTTTTTGGCACGGCAAATCTTGTTCCGAGTACCGTTTCCGTCGCAACAAGCTTCGCCGCCACTTATCTTACAATGAGAAGAAGTCCTTATTTTGCTTTGCTTTATGCGGCAAATGATGCTGTGCTTATAGTTTTATGGGTACTGGCAGCAAGAGAGGATATTTCATATTTATCGGTGATTATTTGTTTTGTGATGTTCCTTATAAATGATTTATATGGTTTTATCAACTGGAAAAGAATGGAAAAAATACAGAAAAAAGGCTGATCAAATCAATCAGCCTTTTCTATTTTTACACCTTTTTTCTGCAGGAAAGGAAGAAGCTCATCCTCGTAATCTTCAATATCGGCAAATTCATAAAAATCAATCTCCCTGCCGTCCACCACCATAACATAGGACGGAAATTCGAGCACATCTCCTAAATCATTTGTTCTTTGAGGCAGATAGTAAACCTTTTCGATTTCCTCGTAGGCGTAATATTCACCTCGAAGAGAAAAGAATTCCGTATTATCAATAACTCCGTTTTCTGTGAAATTAATGTTCCATTTACATAAAAGAACGCTCATTACGACGCTTACACAGAATATTATGTAAGTAAAGCCCTTCATAAATCTGTCGGCACCCTTGCCGTTCTGCATATTGCTTACTTTGAAATATTTTTCGTAGCCTTTTTTATTGAACAGCTTATAGAATTTAAAGCGTGTGAAATAGCTTACTGCTATAGCGGTAAAAAAGCCTAAAAACAGACACCAGAAAACATTATACTCTGTCCCCATAATATAAACAGAGTTCCTGCTTTCCATCAGAAAAACGATGAAAAATATCAGCAGATAAACAGCCAAGGTAAGCGGTGTAAGGATAAACCAGGAGGCAAACATCACGAAAAATTCCTTCATATCATCCTTCGGTGTGGAAGCATTATCGCCAATATAAGCTATATCCTTCGGTACGGCTTCACATTTTTCATACATACCTGAACACAGAGCATTAAGAAATCTTCTTTCATAGCCTGTAGGCTTTTTGATTTTGCCGAGTTTTTTACAGGCTTTTTCAATATCATTTTTCAGATAACAATCAAAGCCATCCGTGGTAAACCTTAAAACGAAGAAATCATAAAAATAATAGTCGATTATATTATCGAGATTATCAACATCGAAAATATATTTCATTTCTTCGGTATATTTATCCAATATTTCAGTTTTAAAATTCTCATCGTAACCCATTCTGCTAAATTCGGGCAATAAAACTATAACCACATAACCTATGCTGTCAAAAGCCCGTTCAATTTCTTCATCGGTAATATTCGGAATGAACATAGGTGATGTAATATCGTAATCAAGATAATCACTCATAAGCGGCAGAGGAATTTCACGGGAGCTTCCGTTTTTATCGAGACATACACTGCACCCTAAAATACTATTCACCACGCCCAGTGTTCCGTGGGCACTGTATGTGAATTTCACATAAAATGAATTGTAGTATATTTTCGCAAAGAAACACTTTAAATTCTGCGATGCTTCTGAACCCTTGTACTCCTTCGACACCTCGCAGAAAACACCCTCACTGTCCTGACAGAACTGCTGTGCGGACTTTTCGAACTGCTCAAATAAGCGGTCGTACATTTCCTCTCTGTTCATACTTTCACTCCCCTTTCTGTGTTAATATAGTAGCATATCTTGCCTCTTAATGCAACAAAAAAGCCACGCACACAGCGTGACTTTTTATTATGTGAATTTATTTGGTTTCAGCTTTCTTTTTAGCATCCTTGGCCTTAACAGCCTTTACTACGATACCTGAAAGAACTGCAAGTGCGAGAACGTTGGGAAGAACCATAAGCTGGTTAAACATATCGGTAAGCTCCCATACGAGGTCGTTTGAAAGGCAGGAGCCGAGGAAGGTGAAGGCAACGGCGATAACAGCGTAAATCTTCTCTGACTTTTTACCGAAAAGATAAACAACATTAACCTTACCGAAAAGGTTCCAGCTGATGATAGTGGAGAATGCGAAGAAGAACAGACATACAGCAACGAAGATACTGCCTATCTTGTCACCGAAGACATTGCCGAAAGCAAGCTGTGCAAGGTTAGCCTTTGTAACGCCGTCGGGAGCTACGCCTGTTTCGAGGATACCTCCCTTGGTGTAAAGAGAGGAAATAACAACGAGAGCTGTCATAGTGAGAACCACGAAGGTATCAATGAACACACCCGCCATAGCAAGAACGCCCTGATCGTGGGGCTTTTCAACCTTGGCGAGAGCGTGTGCGTGAGGTGTTGAACCCATACCTGCTTCGTTGGAGAAAAGACCTCTCTTGGCGCCCTGACTGATAGCCTTTTTAAGTGCGGCACCCATGCCGCCACCGAGAAGAGCCTGAGGAGCGAATGCGTATTTAAAGATCATACCGAAGGCTTCGGGAAGAACCTTGATGTTAGCGGCAAGAATGATAATACCGCCCACGATATAAAGAAGAGCCATAACAGGAACAATCTTTTCTGCAACAGCAGCAATACGGGTAGCTCCGCCGATGAAGATGAAGCCTGCAACGAGAGCTACAACTATGCCGATTATCCAGCCGGGAATACCGAAAGCCTTGCTGCAGGTTTCAGCGATAGAATTTGACTGCACCATGCTGCCCATAAAGCCTAATGCGAGCATACTTGCCACAGCGAAGAAACCGGCAAGGAACTTACCTAATTTGCCCTTGAAGGCTTTGGTGATGTAATAAACGGGGCCGCCGTCAACAGAGCTGTCTTCATTTATCTTTCTTGTTTCCTGGGCAAGAACTGCTTCAGCGTAAATGGTAGCCATACCGAAGAATGCGATTACCCACATCCAGAAAATAGCACCGGGGCCACCGATGAGAATAGCACCGCAGGCACCTACGATGTTACCTGTACCAACCTGTGCGGCAATAGCTGTGGCAAGAGCCTGGAAGGAGCTTAAACCACCCTCCTGCTTACCGCCTCGAAGAGAGATACCGCCGAAGGCACTTTTCATAGCTTCACCAAAACAGCGAACCTGTACAAATCGGGTACGGATTGTATAAAAAAGACCGATACCGATAAGCAGAACTATAAGAATATAGTCCGAAAGATAGAGATTGATTGTCTGTACAATTTTTAAAATTGTGTCCATTTGTTTTTCCTCCAAAAAAATAATCAGTCACCCAAAAGGCAACTGAAAAAGAAAACACAAATGTAGAATAGAGATATTTAAAATTACTGCTATTCTGCTCTGTCCTTTTGCCTGAGAGATTCAGCGAAAATCGCCTTGCACCTTGGGCACCCAATTTAATGGACTTCTCCAGAGCCTCCTCCGCTATCGGTTTCCGTAAGATCCCGAAAGTTTCATAGGGCTTTATTGTGCTAAAGTATAGCACAGTTGAAAGGGGTTGTCAAGGGAAAAGGTAAAATTATTTTAATTTTTTTATTTGTGGGAAAATAATGATTTTATAATCGGATGCGGGGGTACCGCCTGCAATTTAGCAACAAAAAAATTATAAATTATCGATGTCAAACTTTGATAATTCAATATATAGATTGTCTTTATAAAGCGTATCGGTAGTTGTTGCAATTTTTGACATTAATACACTTATATCTATATCGAATTGAAGATTCTCATTTTCAGCAAATTCGTTTCTTGCAACGCAAATAAATTCACCTTTATCCCAATCAATATCAAAACCTGTAACGATTTGTGTTCCATCTGAAATGTCAAAGAACATTTCTTCGTTGTCTATAAAAGACTCATATATAAATTCAAATAATGCCTCTTTACCGATTTTTATAATGCGATATTTGCCGTCAGGTATTTTCTTATGTTCAGCCATATTATTAACTCCTTGATTTGTTAATATTCTCTTTCAATGTTTTACAACTTGAAATTAACATTCTCCTTATTCTACCGCAAAGATTTCTATATCTTTTGAACATTTCTTCATCAATTATACCGGTATTAAAAAGAAGCTTTAACCAACCTTCTGTTTCGCTGCATTCTTTTAATGAAATCTCAAATTTAGAAAGCATATCCGCTTTGCTCTGACCGTAATTAGCTTCGCGGATATTGGCATATGCACTACTTGAACTTTTGCGAATTTGAAAAAGAGTATTTGATGGTGCTTTTATATTTTGACAAAGCAAATCTATTTCTGTTGCCAATTGTTCAGAATAAACTAGCAAATAATTCTTAGCCATACAATCACTTCCTTTGTAATGATTATACTATAAAGGTTCAATAAAATCAATGCGGAGCATTGTATATAATCAATTCCGCAAGGAATTGCATATCATCAACGGTGTAACCGTTGTATATCATCATTGCGAAAGCGGGTATACAGCCTACGGCTGATGATATGCACACTTCGTGTGATGATATACGCCTGACGGCGATGATATACCATTGCTTTCGCAATGGATAAAAAAATCCGACAAGTCGAAACTTGTCGGATTTTTTGGCCCGCACGAAGGGATTCGAACCCCCGTTCTTCAGAATCGGAATCTGCTGCGTTATCCAACTGCGCCACGTGCGGTTATTAACTTAAAAAGACTGTTGCCATTAGACAACAGCCGTTTTTGTTTTTTATTCGGCGAGTGCTCTTTCAAGCCAGATTCTGCCGATGTCCATAGCCGCATAAAGACCTTTCTTTTCTGTCTTCTGTGCGATTCTGTCGTGAGGTCTTACATCGGGGTCTGTGTTGATAAGCTGAACGGAAACCTTATCTGCCACCTGTAAGCCGTCAACATCCTTTGTGCTTAAAATCTGGAACATAACAACAAATTTGTCACTCATATTACCGTAGTAAAGAGTATTTCCCTTCCTTACAAGGGGTTTGTCTTTATATGTCAAAAATTCATTTTTCTTTTTAGCTGCCATTTTTTACCTCCTGAAAATCAGCCTTTGAGATAGTTTTTCAAAAGCTCCTGTAAAAGTTCGTCCCTGTCAATTCGTCTTATGAGACTGCGGGCATTGTTGTGTGTGGTGATATAAGTCGGGTCCTCGGAAAGAATATAACCGACAAGCTGGTTGATGGGGTTGTAGCCTTTTTCTACAAGGGCAGAATAAACCGTACTCATAACTTCCTTCATTTCTTCGGGAGTTCCCACCGTAAGTTTGAATTGTATCGTTTTGTCGCTCATTTCTGAACCCTCCAATCAATTTTGTATTATACGAATCATTATATAACATTTTTCATAATAAAACAATGGTATTTTCAAATTTTTATGAAGTTTTTTTCTGCAGTATTCGGCACGAAAGCAAGAAAACCGACAAAATTATTCTTCTTTCATCTTCACCTCTGCCTTTTTAGCGGAAGATAAGCAGGAAAAACTATCCTTCAGCGCACCTGTGGGACAGACAGAAATGCACTCGCGACAACGAATACACTCCGCACTGTCGGGATTTTGGCAAGGGTTTACATTCATTCTGCACTTATTTGCGCAAAGATTACAGCTAACACATTTTTCTTTATCAAAGGTAATTTTAAAAACCGATACCTTGTTAAAGAAGGAATATATCGCACCGAGAGGGCAGATGTATTTGCAGAAGGGTCTGTAAATTATTACGGACAAAATCACGGTTACTGCCAGAATAAGAAGCTTCCACGTATAAAGAAAGCCGACAGTTTCCCTCAAAGCGTTGTTTAAAAGTACAAGAGGAACTCCCCCTTCGAGTGTTCCCGCAGGACAGATATATTTACAGAACCAAGGCTCACCGAGACCTGTCACATCCACGACCACAAGTCGGAGGCCAAGCGGTCTTAGGAAGCCAAGCAACTATTGC
>JAZUNX010000041.1:0-7320 GCA_045604385.1 Acutalibacteraceae bacterium | reverse complement strand
TTTAATTTGCACAAGTTTTTCTAAAAAACTTTGTCTAACTTTTTGGGGTCACTTCATTTTTCTTTGTGTGTCGGGGATTTTTTTATTCATTCATGTACTTATCCATAAGCACGGGCATCCACAATCCTGCCTGAACAGTTCTGTGGTCAAAGCCGCTCTGCTTGGGCTTTTTCGTTTCAATCCAGTCACTGAAGCAGTTTCTGTCCTCAGTGTCTGCAAGATATTTGACGATTCTTTCGGAGAAAAGTCTGATGTTCTCGTCACTCTTGTCAAGGCAAGCCGCCCAGAGCATCCAGTCGGTTTTGGTGAAATCCTTTCTGTAATCAAGGGGAACACCGTACTCATTAAGCTCGGCCTTGTATTTTTCGCTTTCGCCCTGATAAAGATCTTCACTGAACAGACCGAAACGGAAAATCTTGTCCCATACGAGGTTATATTTAAGGCTCCAGGTTTCATTTTTACCGATGGAGAAGGGGAGCCAGCTTTCTGCCGTGGCGCATTCGGAAACGAGCTTGTCGGCATATTCCTTTGAAAGAGCCGTGTAGGGGTTTTCTTTACCTAAAGCGTCACAGATTTTACCGAAACAGGCAAGACCCATAACACCCTTGATAGCAAGATTGACATTCTTTACGCTGTGGCCTGCGAAGTCGTCGGTGCAAAGCTCTCGGGACAGAACAACACCTGCGTTTTTAAGATATGTAGCCCATTTTTCCAAAAGAGCGAAGTTTTCTTCGAGAAGGGAAGCATCCTTTGTCATGCGGAAGTAGTTATAGCAAAGAATAATCATGTTTCCGCATTCTTCAACAGGCATCTGGAATTCGGGCATATAAAGCGCAACGGGAAGCTGCTTGTAAACTCTTTTGAAGCTGAATTTATGCGGAACTACGTGACGGATAGGCATAAGAGCATAGACCTGACCGCAGGCGAGGGGGTATCTGCCGATGTCGTGGGGAGCAAACTCTTCTTTCCACAGGGGCATTGATGCAAAGTGGAATATACCCACTACCATCGCCTTGATAAGCTCGGGACAGTAAAGAAGATACATAGGCATAGCAGGGTAGGAAACGTCAACTGTATTGATACATCCGTTTGAGTGACATTCCTTTGAAAGATAAAGGAGCTGACCCTCGTTGTTTCTTACGAGCTTATGCCCTGCCATAACCTGTCTTGCGGCGGCGGAAAGAATTTTCTGATAATCCTCACCGAATCTTTCGCTGTCTTTAAGAATAGTTTCTTCCTGTTTTCTTATTCTTTCAAAAAGGCTGTTTCTGTTTGTGGCGGCAAAACCTATTGCTTCTTCCACATCAATGAATTTTTCAGTCCACAGACCCTTGAGCTTTTGTCCGAAGTAATTTATGGAATAAACATCGTCATAAGCAAGAATAAAGCTGAATGAAGCACATTCGCCCCTTGCTTCAGCACTTGCAGAAATACCGAGGGGATTTACTGCAACCTTTTCCCCGGAAAAGCATACATAACCCCAGTCGGGTGCAAAGGTGTCACCGGAATCGTTGAGAGGAATCTGATTTGTAAGCCCCATTTTAACAATGCGTCTTTTTTCAACCGTCTGGGTGTATTTGGTGATTTTGCTCTTCTTTTTACCGAGGCATAATTCGTCGTACGCTTTTAACTCAACAGAAATGCGGTGGTCCTTACCGTCAAGAGCCTTAATATCACATTCAAGGAATGAAAGGGGTAAAGACATAATATGTAAATCGTCAAAAAGGAAAGGAGACCAGGTGCGGAAAGTAAGAGTAAAATCTTCGTTTTCAAAGATATATTCACTTACAAACGGTGTGATTTTAACTTCTTTCTGCTTAACGGTGTTCTTTTTACCCATACCTAAAAAGCGGTAAGGTGTTCCGTCAAAATTAACGGTTCCGGTGATTCTCTTTCTGATGCCGCACCAAAGATATGTATCACCCTCATTGATATTGTCTGATTTTGACCAGATACTGAAATGAGGATCGATAGTGCTTATAGGGTATGCAGGTAACTTCATAATATTTCCCCCTTGTCTATATTTCCTTAATGATAACATTACAGGGGGGTTATGTCAAGAGGGGGCTTGATAAATGCAGAACCTGAATAAATGCAGAATGCAGAACACAGAATTGTAGTTGCGAAATTACTGCAGTTCAGTGTTTTACTCTGCTTTTCTGCAAAGGTAACAGAGGCGTAAAGATAAAAGAGTAAATTATGATCGTAGGGCGGGATGATCCTATCCCGCCGCAACTAATGTATTCTGATACAGAAAACCAAAACTATCCGTTTGTTTGGGTTATAATTCCAGAAAGCTTTACACTGCTGCAATCGGAACTAAGTGACCCTTCATTCTGCATTCCCTACATTTCTGCGACCCTTCAGTGATCTTATCGGCAGAAAACATGCCTTCCTATAGTCGTAATTACAGGGCGGGAAAACATAAAGCTGTTGCTTGTTTTGGCAGGGTTATAGTAGTAAATGGCGCCGCCGCTGGGATCCCAGCCGTTGATGCAATCTCTTGCGGCCTTGAGTGAGGTTGAATTCGGTGAAACACTCCAGTTGCTGTCGTTGACACAGGAAAAAGCACCCTTCTGATAAATTACACCTGCCACCGTATCAGGGAAGGATGAATGGGAAACTCTGTTGAGTACCACGGCGCCCACGGCTACCTGTCCCGTGTAGCTTTCACCTCTTGCTTCGGCGGCGATAAGTTTTGCAAGAAGGTTTATATCACTGCTTGAATAAGTTCCCGATGAGCCTGACGAGGATGAGGAGAGGCCAAGATATCTGAGTGTCTTGGGTCCTGCAATTCCGTCGGCAGTTATACCGCAGTTTTTCTGAAAGCTTTTAACGGCTTTATGTGTGCCCGTGCCGTAAATTCCGTCAACGCTTCCTTTGTAATAGCCTAATTCCTTGAGCTTTTTCTGTATCTGTCTTACCTCGTTACCCCGTGAGCCTATTTTCGAAAGGGTGTATACGGCACCCGTTTCTTCCTTTTGCACATAAGCGGCAAAAACCAGAACGGTAAAAAGCAGAAGAAAAGCAATTACCGTTCTGTAGTTTCTGTAAATTCTGCTGTTACTTTTCATAATATCACTTCACCTGTTTTGCTGTTTTTCACTATCTTTTCACATTGTTGATTAGAATATACAGGGTAAATAAAATTTCTTAATGTAATATTCCGTACAGAATATTGAAAAGATTTTTGTTTTATGATAAAATGCATTGTTATTAAAAAATCAATCAAAAGGAGCAAAAAAACAATGGATGAACTTTTAAGCGTATTAAAGGAAACATACCCCGATATCGATTTTACAAAGGAAAAGAATCTTATTGATGACGGTGTTATTGATTCTGTAGGTATGGTAACGCTCATTTCCGTCATTGAAGATCACTTTGATATTTCAGTAACAATGGAATATATCCAGCCTTCATATTTTCAGTCTGCTGAAACTATGTGGGAAATGATTGAGGAGTTGATGTAAAAAATGAAAAAGAACAGAAGGATAATATCTATTCTTCTCGGCCCTGCTTTATTCTTACTCTGTTATTTCCTGTTGCCTGCTGATGTTTTCACCACAGCCGCGGCAAGAGGCTCCATAGGTATGGTTCTGTGGATGGCTCTATGGTGGGTAACCGGACCGGTTGATTATGCGGTAACTGCATTTTTACCTATTGCCGTAAATGCCGTTTTCAACTTTGTGGATATGTCAGCCGTTATTTCAAATTATTCATCGGAAACCATCATTCTGCTTTTGGGCGCTTCCATTCTCGTCGTCTCCTGGGAGCAGACGGGACTTGACAAAAGAATTGCCGCCAAATGCCTTTCTCTCGTCGGCGGTAAGCTCAGTACACAGCTGATTTTCTGGTTTATACTTTCTGCGGTTCTTTCGGCTATTTTGCCTAATGCAGTTGTGTGTGCCACCATTACCCCCATCGCTGTTTCAATGCTCAAATTTATCGGTGAAGAGGATATTTCCGAAAGCAAAAACGGCTCGGTTATTCTTCTCACTATTGCCTACGGTGCAGGTGTAGGCGGACTTGCCACACCTCTTGGCGGTGCGATGAATCTTGTTACAGTGGAATATATTGAGGAACTTACGGGACAGGAATTTATGTATACCTCCTGGGTAGTACGCTTCCTTCCCATAATGGTTGTCCTTGTGGCAAGTAATGTTATTTACCTTGTACTTAAAAACTGCAAAAAAGGCGAACGTCTTGCCGGCTCGAAGGAATATTTTGCCTCTGTTTACAAAGAGATGCCCAAAATGACAAGGGAAGAAATCCTTTCCTTCCTTCTTTTTGCCGTGGCTACGGTTCTTTCCTTTACCCGTCAGCTATATCAGTCGTTTTTGCCCGGCCTCAAGCCCGCTTATGTGTTCATTATCTGCGCCGTTCTTTCCTTCTTTATCAAAAAGAAGGATGGTGAAAACCTTATGAAGTGGAAAAACACGCAGGGCAAAATTCTTTGGGAGCTCATTTATATCTTTGCAGGCGGTCTTGCTCTCGGTGCTCTTATCAATAAGAGTGGAGCCGCTGATAATATCGGTGCTTTGGTTTCTTCCGCAAACCTTGACGGCGGATTCCTTACAGTACTTATTATTGTGGCCGTTACGCTTCTTCTTTCTGATGTTACGAGCAATACCGCCACAGCCGCTGTGGCAATTCCCATTGTTATCAGCATCGTTAACGGAATGGGAAAAGATCCCATTCCTTATGTTTACATCGCTTCCATCGGTGTTAACCTTTCCTATATGCTTCCCACCTCAATCCGTGCCATTCCCGTCGGTTACGGACTTAAGCCGAAGTTTATGCTCAAACAGGGAATTGTTATTACGGTAATGGTTATCGCTCTTATGAGTGTCACAGCCTATCTGATGCTTGAGTTCTGGCCTGCATTCAGTACAGTCTGATACGGAGGAAAATGAAAATGTTCAGTTCAGTTGTTCAGGCGGTCTTTTCACACGCCGAAACAAAGAAAGATAAAATTTGTCTTGCCGACGAAAAATACTGTGTTACCTACGGTGAATATAAGGAGATTATCCTTAATATCGGTGCAGAGCTTGTTTCTTTCGGCATAAAAAAAGGTGACAAGGTTGTCATTGAGGCTTCACAGACCGTTGATTTCCTTGCCACAGCTCTTGCCGTACAGCTTATCGGCGGAATTTTCGTTCCCGTGGAGCGTAACTGTGCCTGGGACAAAACCTTAAGAATAGCCGAAACTGCCGAAGCTTCTCTCGTTCTGCCTCTTAAAGAACAGGACAGCGGAGATATAAAGCACCTTTCTCTTTCCTCTCTTGTTGAAAGTGCAAAGGAAAAGGCACAGACTGTTTCTTATGAGTTTTTCGATGCGGATACTGTCTGTGAGCTTCTTTTCAGTACAGGCACCACAGGTAAGGAAAAGGGTATCATCATCACCAACGGCAATAATATCGCTCTTGCTGAAAACGTTATGCACGGCGTAGAAATGGAAGAGGATAACGTTGAAATGATTCCGTCACCCCTTAACCATTCTCACGGTCTGCGAAGATACTATGCAAATATGGTAAAGGGTGCCACTGTTGTTCTTGCCACAGGCGTTATGAATGTTATAGGCTTTTTCGGTATGATGGACAAATACGGTGTAAATTCTATGGACCTTGTACCCACGGCTCTTACCGTTCTTCTCCGTCTTTCAAAGGGTAAATTTGCCGACTATAAGGATGTTATGCGTTATATTCAGTTCGGCTCTGCTCCTCTCTCTGACGGAGATAAAGAGACAATCCGCACACTTCTTCCGAAAACTCACCTTTATAATTTCTATGGCAGTACGGAAAGCGGATGCATCTGCATTTATGACTTCAATGACGGTAAGGACAAGCCGAAATGTATCGGTAAGCCTGCCTATAATGCAAAAATTGTCATCGTTGACGAAGACAGAAATGAAATTGAAGCCACGGAGGATAACACGGGACTTCTCGCATCCTTCGGCAAGATGAATATGAAGGGCTACTGGAAGGATGAAGAAGAAACGGCAAAGGTTATGTATGAGGGCGGCATTTATTCAAATGACGAATCCTACTTTGACGAAGACGGAGACATCATTCTTTTAGGCAGAAAGGGCGATGTTATCAATGTGGGCGGAAACAAGGTTTCTCCCGACGAAATTGAAGATGTTGTCAAAAAAATGGAAGGTATTGAGGATTGTGGCTGTATCGGTATTCCCGACCCTCTCAAGGGTAACACACCAAAGCTTTTCATACAGATGAAAAAAGGATGCACCTTTGATTCTGCCGCAATAAGAACACATATCGCTTCCTCTCTTGAGCCTTATAAGGTGCCTTCGGTTATTGAAGAGATTGACCTTGTTCCCCGTTCCTTCAACGGTAAGCTTTTAAGACGTGCATTGAGGAACAGATGAATAAATACATAAAAAAAGCAACGGTTTTCGCCGTTGCTTTTGTGTTTATCTCTTTATAATCTCTCCCGTTTTCGCATTGATAATGTTATTGAAAACGGAAATATGTGTGGTTGAAATGAATTTATCCAGATGAAGTGAGCCGAAATACCAGTGGCTGAATTCGCAAATTCTGCTCACGTCCTCGAGGTAGGTGTTGATGGCAGTTATGCTCGCATCGCTTCCTGTGTGAAGCATAAGAAAATCCTTGATTTTTGCGGGAGGCTCGTGGGTGATGATGAGGTCGACCTTGCCGCCGTATTTCTGCAGATTGTCAACACCCTCCATAAGCTCTTCTCTGGTGGGAATTTCCATATCCGACCAGGTATTCATTTCAAAGCGGATGTCAATATCGGGGCTTTCTCCTCCGCCCATAGTGAAAATTTTCGTGCCTTCGATGCTGAAAACCTGACCTCGCATAAGGTGAAAAATATTTGCGGCGATGTGGTGTACCTTTCCGCCGTTCCACTTTTTAATTTTCAGCTTTGACAGCATTTCAAAGTTTTCGTGAGTGCCGTCAACGAAGCAGATGTTATATTTCTTTTTGCTGAGCTTTTTCAGTACGCTCATTTCTTCCTTTGAGCCGTTCCAAATAAAGCCGAAGTCACCGCAGACGATAAGAGTGTCGCCTCTGCCCAATTTTTTCAGTCTCGGGTCGTCAAAGCGTGATGCTATGCCGTGTGTATCACCTGTAACGTAAATCATTTATTCATCCTTGCCCTGAAGCAGTCCTTTCTTTTTCTTTGTGGAAAAGTTAATTTTATTTTAAAGTTTTTGATAATTGAAACAAAGGTATATACATTTCAATTTCTTTTTGATATAAATAATCTGTATAAATACTGTCTTTATTCTATCATATATTTCGGTATATTGCAAACATAAAAGGAAAAATTCAAAAA
>JAZUNX010000040.1:0-12550 GCA_045604385.1 Acutalibacteraceae bacterium | reverse complement strand
AATTAATGCATTCCTCGGCAGGCGGACGGACCATTAAACAAAATTTGCACCTGCTGTCTTTAGAACAGCACAAGTAATATAACACACCATAATCAGTATGTCAAGTATTTTTTAATTATGCTTCGGCAGCTGAGCCGATTTTGTTAGCGTTAACCTTTACACCGGGGCCCATTGTTGTTGCAAGAACGCATGAGCGGATGTACTGACCCTTTGCAGCGGCGGGCTTAGCCTTGATGATAGCATCAAGAAGAGTAGTGAAGTTTTCATTAAGCTTTTCTACACCGAAAGAAGCCTTACCGATGGGGCAGTGAATGATGTTTGTTTTGTCAAGACGGTATTCAATCTTACCTGCCTTTGCTTCAGTAACAGCTTGAGCAACGTTAGGTGTAACAGTACCTGCCTTGGGGCTGGGCATAAGACCACGGGGACCGAGAACTTTACCGAGACGACCTACAAGACCCATCATGCTGGGATGTGCGATAGCAACGTCAAATTCCATCCAGCCTTCGCCCTGGATTTTAGCAACGAGGTCTTCAGCGCCTACTACTTCTGCGCCTGCAGCCTCAGCTGCCTTTGCTTCTTCGCCCTTTGCGAAAACAGCAACACGAACAGTTTTACCTGTACCGTTGGGGAGAACAACTGCGCCACGAACCTGCTGATCAGCGTGACGTGAGTCAACACCGAGACGGATGTGTGCTTCAATTGTTTCATCGAACTTTGCGGTAGCAGTCTTAATGGTTAAATCAAGTGCTTCCGCAGGATCGTAAAGATTTGATTTGTCTACAAGCTTTGCGCCTTCGACATATTTTTTACCATGTTTCATTGTCTTTCATCCTCCTATAGAGTGGTTAAATCGGATTTTTCCTCCCACCCGGAAGCATTAGTCAGCGACTACTATGCCCATTGAGCGAGCTGTACCTGCGATCATACTCATAGCTGCTTCAACACTTGCAGCGTTGAGGTCAGGCATCTTCTGCTCAGCAATTTTTCTAACCTGCTCACCGGTAATTGTTGCGACCTTAGTTCTGTTGGGTACACCTGAACCGCTTTCGATGCCGCATGCCTTTTTGATAAGAACTGCTGCGGGCGGTGTCTTGGTTACGAATGAGAATGTACGGTCTGCATAAACTGTGATGACAACGGGGATTATAAGACCGATGTCATTTTTTGTGCGCTCGTTGAATTCCTTTGTAAAAGCCATGATGTTAACACCGTGCTGACCGAGAGCCGGACCAACAGGCGGTGCCGGAGTAGCTTTACCTGCAGGAATCTGGAGCTTGATTAAACCTACAACCTTTTGAGCCATTTTTTTGCACCTCCAAATTTATGTGGTTGATGGCGACCTGCATTAAGTTTTTACAAGTCTCCCACAGGGAGAACAGTCTCCCTCGTCATAATAAACGGCATAAGCCGAAAATTATCAACATTAGTTTTATTCAGCGACTTCAATCTGATTAAGCTCAAGCTCAACAGGTGTTTCTCTGCCGAGCATTGAAATCATAACCACAACGACTTCCTTGACAGTATCTATTGAATCCACGATACCGCTGTAGCCATCGAAGGGACCGCTGAGAATGTTTACGAAGTCCCCTACCTTGTAGTTAACTTCTATTGATTTCTTCTCAATGCCAAGGTTTATTACCTCTTCATCACTGAGAGGAACAGGTTTACTTCCGGGACCTACAAATCCCGTAACACCGCGGGTATTTCTGATAACATACCATGCTTCATCAGTCATGGAAAGTTCTTCAGGTTCAAACTCGCTTTTCTGTTTGTAGACGCAGGCTACCTTTACCATAACATAACCGGGGAAAAGCTTACGTTCAATTTCGCGTACCTTATCATCCTTGATTTCAGTTACGGTTTCAGTGGGGATTCTCACTTCAAATATCTGATCCTGCATCTTACGGTTTTCAACAACCGTTAAAATGTTTGAGGCTACTTTGTTTTCATAGCCTGAGTAGGTGTGTACTACAAACCATCTGGCGTCTGCCATTGTTACACCTCCTGTTAACCGCTAATAATTATTCTGCCTGCTCAGAAGTAGTTTCTTCTGTTGCAGAAGGTGCTTCTTCCGTTGTTTCCTCGGATTCAGCGGTTTCGTCGTCATTTTCGTCTGCAAGAGTTGTATCTACGACTGCTGTGGTCTCTTCGGGATTGGCAAGAGACTTAAGTCCGCCGATACCTGCTGAAAGACCTTGGTCAATAGCATAAACAACGATACATACGATAGTAACTACGAGAAGAACTACACCTGTGCTTTTAAGAACAGTTTTTGCATCAGGCCAAACAATTTTCTTACATTCACCTTTAAAGTCTTTGAAGAACTGCTTGATACCTTTGCTTGCGCGGACGAAGAAGTTTGGCTTGTCTTTTTTGTTTGCGTTACCTTTTGCGGCTTTTGCTACTTTAGCGGCAGCCTTGCTTTCATCGGTTGTGGCCTTTTCAACGTCTGAAGTTTTGGCAACTTTCTTTTCTTTGTCAGCCATTACTCTACCTCCTGTTTATTTGGTTTCTTTGTGGAGAGTGTGCTTCTTGCAGAATCTGCAATACTTGTTCATCTCCAACCTGTCAGGATTGTTCTTTTTGTTTTTCATTGTGTTGTAATTGCGCTGTTTGCACTCTGTGCAAGATAAAGTAATTTTTACTCTCATGAACGGCACCTCCATTATAGGATAATAAAGGCCAAACGAAAGCAACACTTTCCTTCGTTTCAGCCCGATAAGGCCTCCCTCTATTTCAGGACACAAAAATAAAGCCCTCTGCAAGAGGTACAAGTAGTTTACCACAACTTCACCTTCCCGTCAAGGGCTTTTTTATAATTTTTTCTTTAAATAACCATTTTTTTCAAATGTTACTGATTATCCTCTGTCAACAGATAAAAATCAGTCAATTATGCACATAGTTTTGATTACCACAGGGATAACAGGCTGTGATCTTTCACCCATAGCACTGAAATTTCTGGGTATTTCAAGGAAGGCATCAACTGTTTCCATACCTTCGATTACCTTGCCGAAGGCGGCATAGTTACCGTCAAGGAAGGTGCAGTCATCGCTGTAGCAGATGAAGAACTGACTTGATGCAGAGTTCGGATCCTGACTTCTCGCCATAGAAATCACACCTCTTGTGTGAGAAAGAGTGTTCTGTGTGAAGCCGTTGGCAGCAAATTCACCTTTGATGTTTTTACCGCTTCCGCCCATACCTGTTCCTGTGGGGTCACCGCCTTGAGCCATAAAGTTATCAATTATGCGGTGAAATACCACACCGTCATAAAAGCCTTCTTTAACGAGATTTTCGAAGTTCGCTACTGTTTCGGGTGCATATTCGGGATAAAGCTCAATAATATACTCTCCCCCGTGTTCCATTGTTACTTTAACTTTAGACATAATTATTCCTCCGTAATCAATATATTATTCAATGCCTTTAAGTGCTTCAAGCTCTTTTCTGTCAACTCTTATCTGGGAATCCTTGATGATTTTTACGTCGCTTTTATTAACGCTTATGGGTGCCGCATCAGGCTTCTTCTCAAGAGAAACCTTAAGCATACCTGTAAGAAGATTATTATCTACCACAGTGCCTTTGCCCTCGACAGTTTCAACTATTGCACCGCATTTGGGTGTGGTTTTAAGAAGATGCTCGTAAGCCTCCTGCTCGTATTTCAGACAGCACATAAGTCTTCCGCAGGTACCGCTGATTTTAACGGGACTTAAAGAAAGGCTCTGCTCCTTCGCCATTTTAATTGAAACAGGCTGAAAATCACCGAGGAAGGTGTTACAGCAGAAGGGTCTGCCACAGACACCGAGACCGCCGACCTTTTTGCTTTCGTCGCGTACACCTATCTGACGAAGCTCGATACGGGTTCTGAAAACAGAAGCAAGGTCCTTTACAAGCTCTCTGAAATCCACTCTGCCGTCAGCGGTAAAGTAAAAGAGAATCTTGTTTCTGTCAAAGGTGTATTCCACATCAACAAGCTTCATTTCAAGCTTGTGTGCGACAATCTTTTTATTACATATATCAAAGGCTTCTTTTTCTTTAACCTTGTTTTCTTCCACAGTTTTAAGGTCATTTGGATTTGCCAGTCTTAAAACAGGCTTGAGTGCCGAAGTAATTTCTTCGTCGGGAATTTCTCTGTTCCCGATGGTAACGGTGCCGCACTCCACTCCTCTTGACGTTTCAACAATAACCTTATCACGGCTTTTGTATTCCTTGCCGCAAGGATCAAAGTGGTAATTTTTACCCACTTCCTTAAATCTGACTGAAACTACTGTTGCCATATATTTATCTTCCTTTCATGCCGATGTTCAACTGATTTTTATACCGTATAAAACCGACGAAAAACGGGTAACGGTAAGATTAAGATTTGCCGACGAATCCAAATCCGCCATAAGCCCTTTCAGGCTCTCTATCAGTTCAAGAGTTTTCCTTTGGGTGAAACGGCTTTTAAGAAGAAGGACTTCTTTCCTTTCACCGCCCAAAAGATCTTTTCCTCCGCTTTGCAAAACGAGTGCATCTCTCGAAATAGAAATCATCTTTTCAATTATATCTTTAAAAAGCATTTTATCCTTTATAAAAGATGCAGTCCTGCGGAGAAATTCAAATTCGCTTTCCTGAATAAGACAGGTTATAAGCTCTGCCGCCACAAGAGAAGCCTTACTGTCTTCTTCAGTTTCACTGACTTGTATTTCTTCGCCTAAAGTATACGAGGTTGCACGTGAAATGACCGTATCAAGAAGAGAAGACTTACTGTTGCAGGTCAGGATAAAACAGACATGCGGTGAAGGCTCTTCAAAAATTTTCAAAAGTGCATTCTGCGCCTGCGGGTTCATGTACTGTGCTTCAGAAATAATGAAAACACTTTTCGTTCCCTCGTTGGGATAAATGAGAGCCTGCGCTTTAATTTGTCTGACAGAATCAACCTTTATCATTGTACTGTCTTTATCTTTACACAGTATATGAATATCGGGATGATTGTCCTTCACAGCCTTAATACAGGAGCTACAGGTTTTGCAGGGTTTATCGTCGCCCTTGCAAACAAGAGCAACAGCAACCTCCTTTGCGGCGGAAAGACGTGTAGATTCATCTGTGCCTTCAAAAATAAGAGCATGAGATAATTTTGAAAGTTTTATCGCCGGGGTTATTGAATTTTTAAAGGAGTCTGTTACCGATAAATTTTCAAACACTGCTTTCACCTGCTAATCATAATCTTCAACATTATACATTAAAAAAACTTTTTTTACAATACAATCAGGTTACTTTTATAAAGAAAATAATTTACGCACACTTTTTGCAGTAAAAAATATATAAAAAAACAAAAAAATTTTCTTAAATACTATTGATATTTTGATTTTATGTGTTAGAATAGAGTTACAAAATCAAAGGGAGGTAAAAAAAATGGCATACGTTATTACAGATGAATGCATTGCTTGCGGCTCATGTGCAGGTGACTGCCCCGTAGAAGCTATCTCTGAAGGCGACGGCAAGTTCGTTATTGATGCTGATACATGCATCGAATGCGGCGCTTGTGCCGGTAGCTGCCCCGTAGAGGCTATTGTTGAAGGCTAATCGTCTTATAAACGAATCAGAGACTGAAGGAAACTTCAGTCTCTTTTTTCTTATCTCATTTTAAGTCTTAACTTATCACTTATCATAGCAATAAATTCCGAATTGGTCGGCTTACCTCTTGAATTAAGTATAGTATAGCCGAAATAAGAGCTCAACACATCCACATCTCCCCTGTCCCAGGCAACTTCAATTGCGTGACGGATTGCTCTTTCCACTCTCGAAGGAGTGGTCATATTATTTTTTGCTATGGTGGGATAGAGTTCTTTTGTGACAGCGTGAATAAGGTCGGGCTTGCCGATAACAAGCTTAATCGATTCACGTAGATATTCATAACCCTTAATATGGGCAGGTACACCGATTTCTCTCATGATATCGGAAATCACCGTTTCAACGGAATATGTATCTCTCGGTGCTGTGCCGTTGTCCTTGTCAGCCCACTGCATAAGCTGTTTCAGGCGCTGGCTCATAATTTCGAAGTCAAAGGGTCTGAGAAAATAATAATCTGCGCCCGCCATAATGAGTTCGTTGTGGAATGCAGGATTATCTATTGAAGACATAAGCGCCACCACAGGCTTCCGTATGTTTGAATTTTTAAGCTCAGCGAGAACTCCGAGAGCATCGATTTTTTGCATAAATACGTCAAGCAGTACCATATCGGGCTTGTATTTGTTAATCTGCTCTAAAACTTTTGAACCGTCCTTTTCTACAAAAATAACCTCAAAATCCGATAAAGACAGATTTTTCTCACACTGTCTTTCAAATTCCTTGTCTTCTTTTGTAATCATAATTCTAATTTTGTTCGCCATTGGAAAAACCTCCTGTAATGTGTAAATTTTTAACATATTTTCGAATTACAGTGAGATATTATCACATTATTCCTATCCCTTCAAGGGGCATTATGTCGAATAATAGTAGAGATAGAAAAATTTTTTCAAAAAAATCATACGACTATCCCTAAAAAAGATAGCCGTATGATTTATGTTGATATTTTTCACAGTATTTATTTTCCGTCTCTTTCACGGATAACGAATTTCGTCGGTGTACCCTCGAGGCCGAAAACCTCTCTTATCTGGTTATCAAGATAACGCTGATAGCTGTAGTGGAAAAGCTCCTTGCTGTTTACAAAGCACACAAACGTGGGCGGTCTGGTGGAAGCCTGTGTCATATAATAAATCTTCACACGCTTGCCCTTGTCCGTAGGAGGCTGAACTCTGGCAGTAGCCGCCGCAAGTACATCATTAAGCTTACCCGTGGAAATTCTCATAGAATTCTGTTCATCGACAAATTTGATAAGCTCGAAAAGTCGGTCAAGCCTCTGTCCTGTCTTTGCAGAAATAAAGATAATGGGTGCGTAGGACATAAAGGAAAAGTCGTTCATAAGCTTTTTGCGGTAGCTGTCCATAGTCTTTCCGTCTTTTTCGAGAGCATCCCACTTGTTGACGGCGATAATACAAGCCTTACCCATTTCGTGAGCAATACCCGCAACCTTCGAATCCTGTTCCGTAAAGCCTTCGAGTGCATCAATCATGATTACACAAACGGACGCTCTTTCAACTGCCATTTTGGCACGGATAACAGAGTACTTTTCTATCTGGTCTTCGACCTTACTCTTTCTGCGAAGACCTGCCGTGTCGATGAACATAAATTCTCCGAATTCATTGGTAATGAAGGTGTCCGTAGCGTCACGGGTTGTACCTGCGATATTTGAAACGATGGCTCTTTCCTCACCTGAAATGGCATTGATAAGTGAGGATTTACCCACGTTAGGCTTACCGATAACGGCAACCTTGATTGTGTTGTCCTCTTCTTCCTCGGTGCCTTCTTCGGGAAGATGCTCCAAAACGGCATCAAGAAGGTCGCCTGTTCCGTGACCGTGTACGGAAGAAACAGCAATAGGGTCACCCAAACCGAGATTATAAAATTCGTAAAATTCCATCGGTGTTTCACCGACTGTGTCACACTTATTTACGCAAAGAACGAGGGGCTTATTGCTCTTTATAAGCATAGCGGCTACGTCTTCGTCCGTAGCAACCACGCCGCTGCGTAAATCCGTAACAAAAATAATTACATCCGCGCTGTCAATGGCAAGCTGTGCCTGACGGCGCATTTGTTTTAAGATTACATCGTCGCTGTGAGGTTCTATACCGCCTGTGTCAATCAGAAGAAAATGACGGTTCAGCCACTCGCAGTCACCGTAAATTCTGTCTCTTGTGACACCGGGGGTATCGTCAACGATGGAAAGACGCTGTCCGATAAGCTTATTGAAAAGAGTAGATTTACCTACATTAGGTCTGCCTACAATTGCTACAATCGGTCTTGCCATAGTGTAATTCCTCCTTTTATTCTGAAAGTATTATATTTAAAAGTTCGTATCCGTCACAGGAAACGGGGGTGATTTCTACCCCAAGCTCCTTTTCCGCCTCTTCAAGAGAAACATCATCAAGGAAGATGTCCCCCTCACTGCGAAGCATAACGGAAGGAATAAGAAGTTTACTGTGGAGGTTTTTTCCTTTGAGCTGATTTATAAGGTCGCCGCCCGTGATAAGACCTGCTACGGTTATACTGTGACCGAAAAAGTCGTTAAGTATACGGTAAACATCAACTTTCACTTCGGGATATTTTTCTGTAACAGCCTCGGAAAGCTCCTTCATAAGCGGATATGCAGCAACACCCGTCGCAAGGCTCAAATGCTTTTCTTTTCCGCTGTAGTTACTGTTTTCCAGTGCAGAAAGAAACTCCTCCTTGGTGCTTGTCCACATACCGACGCCATTTTCAATCTGGCTATAGCTTTCATAATAATCTCCGTCGGGGATTTCTCTTCCCGCTTTGAGATAAAATTCATCAGCGGCATAGGCAAGTCTCGTACCATGCTTTTCCTTAAAGGCATCACCGAAGGAAGTGATAATATCAATTACCTCCCCTGCTGCTTCCTTATCATATTCGGGCATTTCAAAAAGACCTTCACGGTACTTTGTAACACCTACGGGAACGGCGGCGATGCTCTTTACACCTGGATAAAGCTTACCGAGTTCCGTGAGACTGTACTGCAGTTCTTCACCGTCATTTATACTCGGACACAGAACAAGCTGGGTATTAATCTCAATGCCGTTTTCAGCAAGTTTTCCGATAATATCAAGACATTCCCCCGCCCTTTTATTTTTCATCATCTTCACACGAAGGTCTTTATTCATCGTGTGAACGGAAATATTAACGGGGCTTATGTGCATTTCGATTATTCTTTCCACATCTCTTTCCGTAAGATTGGTAAGAGTTATATAGTTACCGAAAAGAAAAGACAGACGTGAATCGTCATCCTTGAAATAAAGAGTTTTCCGCATACCCTCGGGAAGCTGGTCGATAAAGCAGAAGATACACTTGTTTTTGCAGTGCTGCTGTTCATCCATAAGAAAAGAATCAAATTCAAAGCCCAAATCTTCCTCTTCATTTTTTCTTATGCGAGTGTATTTGGTTTTATCTTCGCTTTTGAATTCAACCAGAATTTCTTTTTCTTTGGCATAAAACTGATAATCAAGAAAATCATTTATGAGATTACGGTTGAGCGAAAGAAGAATATCGCCGTCTTTTATTCCTCTGCCGTAAGCAGGAGATTTTTTTATAACACTTTTGATAGTTACTGCCATATATTCTTCCTCCTTAAAGCAAAAAGGCAGAGAAAGCAGTACCGCTTCTCCACCTCTCAAAGTTCAAAGGCTTAGTCTTCGTCCTTTGCAATTACCTGCTTACCTTTGTAGTAACCACACTCAGCGCAAACCTTGTGGGGAACTGTATAAGCGCCGCACTGCTTGCATCTAACAAGTGTAGGAGTGTCGAGATTCCACACGTTTGAACGTCTCTTGTCTCTTCTTGCCTTTGATACTCTTCTCTTTGGTACTGCCATTGCCCAGCACCTCCTTATAAATAATAATAAATGAATAACCTTTTAATCTTCCAATAACCCAAGCAGAGCCTCCAGACGGGGGTCAATGTCTTTTTTACAGTTACAGGAATCAGTGTTAAGATTTGCACCGCATTTGGTGCAAACTCCCTTACAGTCTTCTTTACAAAGGAACTTTGAAGGAAGGGTAAGGAATATGTCTTCTAAAGTGAGCTGGAGCAAATCAAGTTTCATATCTTCAATAAGGATGTAATCGTCGTTATCGTCCTCATTGAGAGAAGAAACAAGACCGTGAACCATCGGAATATCAAAATCAAGCTTTACAGGCTCCGCACATCTGTCACAAAAGACCTGTAGGCTGAAAGTGATGTCCGCCTCGATTGTTACAACTCCGACTATGCTTTTGATTTCACCTTTGACTGAAACAGGTGTCGTGAATGGAAACACACCGTCCAATTCTTCTTTTGAAAAATCAAACTCACAGTCAACGGGAAGCTTATTTACTCCGCCGCCGAATAAACTTTCAAGTGCAATATACATAACTCACCTCATATTAACAGATAACATTATATAGATATAGGGTTGATTTGTCAATAAAAAACTGAAAATTGATTAAAATTTTCTTTAAAACCTTTTCATTTATCCTTTATTTTTTGGTATTAAAGGTAAATACATCGGAATAAGAGCCGTAATATTTTTTGCCGTCAAGGGTTTTCAAAGGTCTGATTTTGAACTTATAAGATGCTCCTGCATTAAGTCCTTTCACCTTATACTTGTTTTTCCCTGTAACGGTAGCAACACGCACATACTTTTTCTTTTCTTTATTATACATATAAATCTGATACTTATCGGCACCCGTAACCTTGGTCCAGGAAAGAGTAAGATAAGTCTTTTTACGTGCTTCAAGCTTCACCTTTTCAACCTTATTGGGACGGGTGGAGAAGTTGAAAACAGCGGATGTGTTGGTACAAACGGATTTGCCGTTTACAAGCTTAACTGACTTGATTTTATATTTATAGGTTGTGCCGGCTTTAAGACCGTAAACCGTATAGGAATTGTTTTTTACCGTTGCAATCTTAACATATTTCTTTTTCTTTGCGTTGTACTGATATACATAGTAACAGCTCGTCGCCTTCGTTTCGTTCCATGACAGTTTGAAGGAATTTGTCTTGATTGAAGACAGTTTAACCTCTGTAACCTTGCCCGGCTTTGTGCGGAAAGTAAGCTCTGTACCTTCACCCTTGAACACACCGAAGGTAGTTCTTATTCTCGGTATGATACGCAGTCTGTACTCTTTGCCCGAGCTTCTTCCCGTAAGGGTATAGCTGTTTGTGGTTACAGTTTTGAGCTTTGTAAACTTTTTCTTTTTGTCCTTGTAAATATAAAGGTCATAGCCTGTAGCGTTGGGAACAGCGTTCCACTTAACTTTTCCGCCCACATCAGTGGCAGAAATTCTGAAATTTTTAACCTTTGCCGGAAGTGTTGTTGCAGAAAATTCTTTGGTATAATCGCCCTCGTAAGTGATGCCTCCAACCGTTTTGACTGCAACGAGCTTAAACTTTGAAAAAGCTGAATTACCTTGTTTGGTGGGCTTATATTTTGTTTTGGTGAGGCTTTTAAACAAAGAATATGTTCCGTTTACCTCTTTGTAAAGATTATATTTTGCGCCCGAAACTGCATTCCAAATAATGGTATAGCTGCCATTGGTTACATCCGAAAGTGCAAGACCTGAAACCTGCACCGGAATATTTTTCATATCCGCAACAGAAGAATAATTGCCATAAACAGTTTCACCCTGAACATTACCGAAGGCGCGTACGGCAAAGGCACCGCCTGCCACCTGTGCCGCGGGAACGGTATACGATGATGCAGTGGCAGCAAGAGCTACCGTTTTTGTGTAAGTGCCGTTCGCAGGATTATAACTGTAAATCTCGTATCCGCCGATATAGCTTGTGGCATAAAGACAGGTTACGGGGCCGTATTTTTTAGACGTGTCCATATCCTCTATAACAGCGCGGATATATATTTTATTGTCCGTCTTTTCGGGTGCATCCCAAAATATGGTTGCAGTGCCGTCGGTATTTTTCTGCACCTTTGAAATATTGGTGCTGTCCGGAACACTGTTATAAACATTAATAGTATAAGGAGAATAGGTGGTAACGGCTCTGTGGGATATACTGCCCTTTCCGTCGACTGATATAACCTCATAGCTTGAAGCAAGAGCCGAAGGAGTAAAGTTTAGCACAACAGAGGTTGATTTTATATCAGTTAGTGCAACATTTGAAGGCATTACAAAATCGCCTTTTGTTACCGTATATTTTACTTTATCAAAAATCCCAAGGGAATCATAAGCACCGATTACAACCGTACCTGCTTTTAAAAATTTAATCTTGTTATCAGGGGTAATTTCAGCAATCTTTGCATTATAGGAAACAAGATGCATTTCCACTTCAGAGCTTGTGGTGATAAAGGAAGGGGCATATTCCCCTATTCCCACCTGTACCACTGTGGAAATATCCACAAAATCTGCAGGAACATAGCCTTCATAGGTAACACCGCTGATGGTGAAATTAATTATATACCAATAAGGATATTTCAGTACGGAAAGATAATAATTAGTATCTGTGCTTACCTTGCCCACAATCTTTACGGGCACACCTTTAGCAAGTTTAATTATATTGCCCGAAGCATCCGTTTTCTGGGAATAATAGGTCGAAGGACCCGTTCTTACAAAACAGGCATCAGCTGTAATGGAGCCCGTCTGTTCAAAGCCGTCGGTAAGCTCACCTTTACCCTCGGTAGTTGTCCATGAGGGCATATTTTCGTAAACAGGAATGGAGAAAACATATTTGTTATCTATAAGTCCCGACTTTACATAGGAAACATAGGCGGAATATCCCTGGCTGAGGGCGCCTGTAAGATTTGTCATATACTGATGGTCATAGACCTTATATTTTCCGTTGGGGTTTACATTGAAGCGCTGAAGATAGCCCGTAAACTGACCGACAGCAATATAAGAGGATGCAAGGAACTGAGCACCGCCCATAATAGACTTTTCAGGCGTGTTCCAGGGTCTGCCGTAGGTCTTGAGTG
>JAZUNX010000039.1:0-45207 GCA_045604385.1 Acutalibacteraceae bacterium | reverse complement strand
TCTGGACAATGATCTTCCCATTGAAGCAGGTATGCTTTCAAAGCAGGTTGAATCTGCCCAGAGAAAGGTCGAAGGCAACAACTTCGCAACACGCCGTCACGTTCTCTCCTTCGACGACGTTATGAATAAGCAGAGAGAAATTATCTATACCCAGAGAGACAAGGTTCTCAACGGTGAAGATATGAAGCCTGTTATCACAAAGATGATTGACGACTCCATCGGCGATGCAGTTGAATTCTGCTGTCCTTCAAACATTCCCTCAAGCGAATGGAATTTCTCATATCTTCGAGACAAATATCTCGGCTGGCTTACCACCGAAAATGATTTCAGGGAAGACAGAAAGTACAAAGCAGACGAAATCTTCGATATGCTCACCGAAAGAGCCCATCAGCTTCACAAGAGCAGAGAGGTTATCTACGGCGAAGAAATGATGCGCGAAATCGAAAGAAGCGAGCTTTTACACAATGTTGACCTTCAGTGGATGGACTACATTGACGCCATGGATGAGCTCAAACGAAGTGTAGGTCTTTTAGCTTACGGACAGAAGGACCCCGTTATCGCTTTCAGAGAATACAGCTACGATATGTTCGAAGAAATGACAAGCTCTATCCGTGACAATACGGTCAAGTGTGTTCTTGTTAAACGCTTCGCTGTCGAAGAGGAGGTTACCCGAGAAAAGGTAGCCAAGGTTACCGTGGCTAAAGGCTCCGGTGACGGCAGTGAAAAAGGAAGAACTGTCAGAAACGAAGGCAAAAAAATCGGCGTTAACGACCCCTGCCCCTGCGGAAGCGGCAAAAAGTATAAGAAATGCTGCGGAAGACCGGGTGCAGAGAAGAAGTTTTGATAGAAGATAATAAAAGAGGTACAGATTGCAAAATCTGTACCTTGTTTTTTTATCCGTTTTAGCTTAAAGAAGTCCGAAATCCATTGACGGCAAAACCCATAAATGCTATACTATTTTATATTGGAGAAAAAGAGGTGGGAAAATGAAAAATATAACCGACAGCACAAAAATCTCTATGATCAGCCTTTTCGGCACCCACGATTCTCTTACCGCCTTCGTGGATATGGAAAAAATGGCCCGCTGTCAGTCTCTCACATTAAAGGAACAGTTTTCTTTAGGTGTAAGACTTGTTGACATACGTCTTAACAAAAAAGGCAAGGATTTTTATCTTATCCATTCTCTCGCTGACTGCTACGCTGACAGTGAAAAGAAAATACCCCTCAGCTTTTCGGCTGTCCTTGATAGCTGTCTTGACTTTCTTAGGGAAAACCCAGACGAGTTCATCGTAATGAGCGTCAAGCAGGACAGGGGCATACAAAACCGATTCTTTTTCCCTGCCTTTTATTCGCAATACATCAAAGGAAACGAAGATAAATGGTATCTCGGCTCGGAAATTCCCACGGCCGGTCAGTGCAGAGGCAAGATTGTACTTATGAGACGGTGTAAGGTTTTCGGCTCCTTCAAAAAAACAAACCCCTGCGGTCTTGATTTTTCCCATTGGAAGGACCAGGGCAGTAAAAGAAGTGAAAAGATTTATCCCGTAAAGCTCGGCAAAGGTCAGAAAGCCACCGTTCAGGACCGCTACGGTCTTGCACCCGAAAGAAAATGGCACAAATGCGCAAAGCCTTTTCTTGACCGCTGCAAATGCGACGAAAATAACATCTGTGTCCATTACATAAGCACGGCTTACAGATATAAAAACGAAAGCCTTGTGAAAACGGCAGAGGAAATGAACGGTTTTTTCAAAGAGTATAATCTCGGCGAAAGCAAAGGGTGGTTTTTCTTTGATTTTCCCGATGAGGAAATAGCAAAAAAATTCGGATAAGGAGAATAATTATGGCAAAGAAAGATAACAGATTCATCGTTACCGAAAAAGAAGGAAGCGCATTTTCAAACCTTATACAGGTTATCGTTGATAAAAATACAGGTGTAAATTATATGTTCGTTCAGTCGGGAAATTCGGGAGGTCTTACTCCCCTTTTAGACCGTGAGGGCAAACCGATTATAACATCCGCAGCAAAATTTGAAGACTAAAAACAGGAGAAATAATATGAAGTTAGCAGTTTTAGGCGGTGGCGGTGTTCGTTCACCATTTTTGGCAAAATCAATCGCTCTCGGTGCCAAGGATACAGGCATTACCGAGGTAGTCTTTATGGATATTGACAGTGAAAAGCTTTTCACCTACGGCAAGATTGCAAAAAGAATTGCTTATCTTATCGCACCCGATCTTGCCTTTTCTCTTACCACCGATGCGGATGAGGCTCTTACGGATGCGGATTTCATCATCACCACCATCCGTGCCGAGGGTGACGAGGGCAGAGTTTTCGACGAAAGAACGGCTCTCAATTTAGGTGTTCTCGGCCAGGAAACAACAGGCGCAGGCGGCTTTGCCATGTCCCTTCGTTCCATACATACTCTCATAGAATACTGCGAGAAAATCAAACGCCTTTCAAAAAAGGATGCTCCCGTTTTCAACTTCACCAACCCCAGCGGTCTTGTTACACAGGCTCTTCGCACCATGGGCTACAATAATGTCTACGGTGTATGTGATGCGCCCAGCGGATTTCTCCGTCAGCTTAAGAATATGACAGGCAGAGAGAGCCTTACCTGCGAATGCTTCGGTCTTAACCATCTTTCCTGGTTCTGCGGCTTCAGAGACGGTGACGAGGACTGCACCGATGAGGTTTTAAACCATCCCCGACTTTATGAGGACACGGAAATGGTACACTTCGACAGAGAGCTTATCGCCCTTTCCGATAACTACCTCCCCAACGAATATCTTTATTTTTACCATTACCGCAACAAGGCTGTTTCTTCCGTGCTTTCGGGAGCCAAAACAAGAGGCGAAACCATCCTCGAAATCAATAATATGATGATGGATGAAATGCGCACCATTGATATTGATGCTGATTTTGAAAAAGCCTTCCACTGCTTTATGAGGCACTACGCCATGCGTGAGGACAGCTATTTTTCAATTGAGACAGGCCATTTAAGAAAAGAGAAATTCCCTGTTCCCACAGTGGAAGAATATCTTGCGCAGCCTGAAAAGGGCGGTTATGCCGCTGTTGCTCTCGAGTTTATCAAGGCTGTCAATACGGGAAAAGCTGTACAAATGGTCCTTTCCGTACCCAATGAGGGCGCACTCGATTTCCTTAAGGATGAAGATGTGTGCGAGCTTACCTGCACAGTAGATAAAGACGGCGTTCATCCTCACAGAATAGAGAATGTTCCCACTATGCAGAAAAACCTTATCCGTGCCGTCAAGGACTATGAAAACCTCACCGTCGAGGCTATTATGACAAAGAACAGACAGAAGGCTGTCAAGGCTCTCACCGTTCACCCACTCGTCTGCTCCTACGATATAGCAGAAAAATTAGTCGATGCTTACAGCGAAAAGTACGAAAAATATATAGGTAAATGGCATGAGTAAGATAATTTTAAAAGAGACGGAAGCCTCTCTCCGTCCCGATGACGAAAAAAGCAACAGGTATATCCCCTTCATTGTTCCCGAAGGAATTAAAAAGCTTTTTATAACCTATTCCTATTCACCCAAAATCCTCGAGGATAAAGAGAAAAGCTTTCAGCTTATAAAGGAAAACATTATGCGTGATGCAGGTGAGGACTTCGAACTTTACACCGATTACGATGAATTCATGCCCCTTAAAAATCTCGTCACCCTTTCCCTTAATTCTCCCGACGGCTTTCGCGGTGCGGCTCACCGTCAGGATGACCGACAATACCACGAAGTAGGCGAGTCTTTCGCTTCTCCCGGGTTCATTAAAGGACAAATATGTGCAGGTCAATGGACCCTTTCTCTCAATATCCATGCTCTCATTACGGATATATGCAACTGCAACATAAAAATCGAAGGGGAGGCGGAATGATGAAAAAATGGTATCCCTGTGAGCTTCACTGCCACACCCTTCACTCCGACGGTAGCTTTACCGTGCAGGAGCTTATGAAAACGGCAAAAAGCAGAAAGCTCGGCGGCATCTGCCTTACTGACCACAACACGGTTTCAGGTTGGGCGGAGACGGATATGCAGGATGAAATTCCTGTTTTAAAGGGCATCGAATACACAACCTACCACGGACATATGCTCTGTCTCGGTACGGAAAAAATCATTGACTTCTTCAATATAAGCAATATTGATTTTACTATGAAGGAAATCCGTGAAAGCGGCGGTCTCGTAGGCATCGCACATCCCTTTCAGCTAGGCACACCCATCTGTACGGGCGGTCATTGGGACTATGATGTAACGGATTTTTCTCTCGTTAACTATATGGAAATATGGTCCGAGGGTGAGCCTCTTATGACCCCTGCAAACATAAGAGCAAAAGAACTGTGGCTTTCACTTCTCGGTAAAGGCTACAGAATTACCCCCACATTCGGAAGAGATTGGCACAGAACGAAGGGCAATAAATTAATCGGTGCCTGTACCTGTCTTCTCATTGAAGGCGAAATCACCGCCGAAAAAATGAAAGAGGCAATCGAAAAGGGCAGGACACAGATAACTTTAGGCATTATTATGGATATAAAATCCGATGAAGGCCAAACCGTAGGCGACAGCATAAAATCGGGCAAAAGAACCTTCACGGTAAATCTTGATAAATCACGAGCCGAGCTTTTCGGGGATGAATACACCCTGTCGGCTGAAACCTTAAGGGTAATCACCAAGGACGGAGAAGCTATTTACGAAGGCGATGCCGAGGCTAGTACAGTTACCCTTGAATTAAAAGAAAACAGCTATTACATATTTGAGCTGTGGGGAAATGTTAACGGCGAAGAAAACCGGCTTCTTTCCTTTTGTGCACCAATTTATACAAATTAAATGCAGTTGCTTTGCCGTATGCGGAAATATTCTGTATTCTGCACTCTGCATTCAAAAAAGGAGAAATAAAAATGGAAACAACAAAACAGAAACGCTACGTCGGTATTAAAGAAACTGTTCTTTACGGCGTTGCAAACGGCGGACAGTGCATCGGCTACAACCTTGTAAGAGGTCAGATGTCAATGTATCTTGTTACCATTATGGGCGTACCTGCCGAGGTGGTAACAGCGATGATGTTCTTTATGGGCTTCTGGGATGCCTTCAATGACCCTCTTATGGGCTCCATTGTTGACAAAACCCGTACCCGTTACGGCAAGCTTCGTCCCTACCTTATTTTCACACCCATTCCCCTTGGCATAATTACCGTGCTTTTCTTCGGCGGTGCCGCTTTCCTTGAAGGCGTTGAATCCACCGCGGCAAGAATAGTTTATATGTGCATTACATATTTCGTGTGGGAATTTTTCTACACTATCGGCGACATTCCCTTCTGGGGACTTTCGGCGGCAATTTCACCGAATCCCGAAGACCGTTCAAGAGTTATCAAATCTGCCCGTCTTATTTCCGGCATTATCGGCGGTATCCCCGGTATAATCGTTACCGTTTGTATCGACCTTCACGACAAGGGCTATCTCCCCTTCTCTTTGGCACAGCTTTTCCTTATTCTCGGTATTATCGGCGGCACCTTCGGTATGGTTCTCTTTTCTCTTTCGGGTATCTGCACCAAAGAAAGAGTTGCTCCCACCAACGAAGAGCCTAAGCTTTTGGACTGCTTCAGATACCTTTTCAGAAACAAGCCGCTTCTCCTTCTCACTCTTTCTTCACTTATCGGTACCCTTGAAGGCATCGGCGGTATGTTCTCAACCTATTTCTATTCCTTCTCTCTCGGTATTGCCAGCCTTTCACTTGTAGCAGGTCTTCCCGGCACCATAGCAAGCTATGCAACCTATGCGGTTATGTCAAAGCTTGAAAGAAGATGGTCGAGCAAACAGATTGTGGTAAGAGTAGCCCTTATCAATGCGGCGGTTACGGTTGCGGTATTCCTTCTTGGTGCAAGACATTATAACGACGCAAAGGTAATTGTTCCCCTTTTGGCAATTCAGGGTATTTCCACAAGTATATGCGGCTCCATTAAGGCTGTTATTCCCACAAAGATGATCGGTGAAACCGTTGACTATATGGAATGGAAAACAGGAGAAAGAAACGAGGGCATGGGCTTTTCAATTCTCACCTTTATCGGCAAGCTTACAGGCTCACTTTCCACAACCATCGGCACGGCTCTTATGCCCGTTATCGGTCTTACCCAAATAAATGCCGAAGAGTGGACACTCCCCGCAAGCGGTGCAGACAGAACCTGCTTCCTTATGTGGGCTTTGGTTACCTGCATACCCACCCTTTTAGGTCTTCTTTCTCTTATTCCCTATAAGTTCTATGACCTTGAAGGGGAAAAGCTCGAGACAATTCAAAGAGAAATAGTCGAAAGAAGAGAGACTGTTTCAGCAAAAATATCAGCAGAGGAGGCATAACAATGGATAACAAATGTCCGAAATGCGGAAAGAAATTAAGTGTTTGGTATATAAAACAGAACTGCCCCGACTGCGGCTGCGACCTTCTTTACTACAATATGGATAAAAGATTGGAAGAGGATGCAAAAAAAGCCGAGGCTGAATTTGAGGCACTTGAAAAAGTTACAGGTAAAGTCAAAAATATTTTTTCGAGGAAAAACAAATGAAAATAACAGTTTTAAGTGATAACATCGCCCCGAAAAAATCTGTTCTTAAAGGCGAATGGGGTTTATCATTTCACATCGAATATGAGGGCAAAACCTTTCTTCTTGACACAGGCGCTTCCTCGCTCTTTTCGAAAAATGCCCAAAAACTCGGCATAGACCTTTCGGCAGTTGACACGGGGATTTTATCCCACAGCCACTATGACCATTCCGACGGTATGGGTGAGTTTTTCACAGTCAATAAAACCGCTCCCTTTTACATCAGCTCTGAATGTAAAGATAACTGCTACGGAAAAAGATTTATTTTCTCCAAGTATATCGGCATAAAGAAAGGTCTTACGGAAAAATACAAGGACAGAATTGTCCGTGTAAAAGGCAGTATAAAGCTCTGCGAAGGCGTTCACCTTATTTGTCATACAAGTGAAAATTTACAGGCTGTGGGCAAAAAGACCGGTCTTTACAAAATGATTAACCGTAAGCTTATCCCCGACGATTTTGATCACGAGCAAAGCCTTGTTTTTGAAACGGAAAAAGGTCTTGTAATTTTCAACAGCTGCAGTCACGCAGGACCCGAAAACATTTTGCGTGAGATAAAATCAGCCTTCCCCGACAAAAACATTTATGCCTATCTCGGCGGTCTTCATCTTTACAGAAGTGACGAAAATGAAATCCGCCGTATGGCTGACATACTGGGAGAAAGCACCCTTCAGCTTATCGTGACGGGTCACTGCACAGGTGATAAGCCCTATAAAATTCTTAAAGAAGCTTTGAGTGACCGCCTCTGTCAGCTTTCTGTAGGCAAGGTAATAGAAATATGACAAATCGGGAGATAAGAGAAAAGCTTTTCTCACTTAAAGATGAAAAATATGCTGACTTTACGGCGGGACTTATACCCACTCTGCCGAGAGAAAAATTTATCGGTGTACGAACTCCCCTTCTGCGCTCTTTGGCAAAGGAGATATACAAAAGCGGTGACTGCAGAGAGTTTCTTTCCGACCTGCCTCACAAGTATTATGAAGAGGATAATCTCCACGGCTTTATTATCTGTCAGATGAAGGATGCTGATGAATGTATAAATGAACTGCGCCGATTCATCCCCTTTACGGATAATTGGGCAACAAACGACTGCACAAGACCTGCCGTACTTAAAAAGCATCCCGAAAAAGCTCTCTGTCTTGCCCTTGACTTTTTAAAAACAGAGGACACCTACACCTTAAGATTCGGCATAGGTCTGCTCCTTTCCTGTTTTCTTGACGAAAACTTTGAACCTTGGCAGCTTGAAACTGTGTCACATATTAAAAGTAACGAATACTATGTCAATATGATGATTGCCTGGTACTTTGCCACGGCTTTAGCCAAGCAATATGAAAGCACTCTGCCCTATATCGAAAAAAGAGTTCTTTCACCTTGGATACATAATAAAACCATACAGAAGGCACGGGAAAGCTACAGGGTGGACAAGGATAAAAAGGACTACCTTAAAAGCTTTAAAATCAAAAGCAGATAATTGACTTTTTGTAAATTATCTAATATTATATTTAAGTAAATATTTTCTTTACAAAAAGAAGGAGGATAAATATGACACAAAAATTTTATGCCTTTTACAAAAAGATTATCGCCTTCATTATGTCGGCGCTTCTCTCACTCGGCATTACCTTTGGCGACAAGGGCGAAAAGGAATTTGACCGCCCCGAAGCAAACACTCTTTCCGAGTACAGTCTAGAATACAGCGACTACGCTTTATCCATCGATGCTGAAGATGAACTTCACGACATCAGCGATATGCTTTTCGGTATCTTCTTTGAGGATATTAACTTTGCCGCAGACGGCGGTCTTTATGCAGAAAAGGTTGTTAACCGTTCCTTTGAGTACGGTAAGCTTGCCGCTGACGATGAGCTTCACGGCTGGAGCGGTGTAAGTAATGCAAAGTATTACATAGAAGCCTCTGCACCCCTCAACAAAAACAACCCTCACTATGTTATAATTGAAAACGAAGGTGCTGACCTTGCAGGTATCGCCAACAAAGGTTTCCTTGAAGGTATGGCAATCGAAAAGGCTGGCTATGATCTCTCCCTTTATGCAAAGGCAATTGACGGCTACACAGGTGATATCACAGTCAGACTTGTAGCTGATAACGAAATCGCAGGTGAAGCCGTTATAAGCGGTATTACAGGTGAATGGGCGAAATATGATGTTTCCTTCACTTCTTCTCTTGCCGCACACGAAAAGGTTTTTCTTCAGGTGCTCATTAATGAGGGCAAGATTGCTCTTGATATGATTTCTCTTTTCCCTGCCGAAACCTATAAGGGTCACGGTATGAGAAAGGATCTCGGTGAAAAATTAGAAGCTCTTAACCCCTCCTTCCTTCGTTTCCCCGGCGGATGTGTAATTGAAGGCTGGGACAAAGAAACAATGTACGACTGGAAGGCATCCTTGGGTGTTGATAAAGACACCGACCTTCCCCTTGAATTTGAGGGCGGATACGGTGATGTTGCCGCCCGTACCTACGGCACAAACCTCTGGACGAACATAAGCCTTACAGAGGACACTCTTCCCTGCTATATGAGCTACGGCCTCGGTTTTTACGAATACTTCCAGCTTGCTGAAGACCTTGGCGCAATCGGCGTTCCCGTTATCAACTGCGGTATTTACTGCCAGATGAGAAGCAAGGGTCCCGTGGAAATGTACGAGGCTGACGGCAAGACCTATACAGCAGAGTTTGCACAGTATTTAGACGATATGCACGACCTTATCGAGTTCTGCCGCGGTGACATTAACTCCGACTGGGGTAAGGTAAGAGCCTCTTTAGGCCACACAGAGCCCTTTGAGCTTAAGTATATCTGCATCGGTAACGAGCAGGAGGGTCAGGTTTACTTCGACAGATATGTTGCCTTCCTCGATTACTTTAATGAAAAGAAGGCAGAATACCCCGGCCTTTACGAAGGTCTTGAGCTTATCTATTCATCGGGCGCAGACGATGCCACAAGCGGTGCCAACTATCTTGCTTCCTATGAATTCGCAAAGGATTATGTAACAGAAAAAGGTATAACCGATATTAAGGATTTTGCCGGCGCTACTGACCACCACTACTATAACACTCCCGATTGGTTCCTCAGTAACACCGACCACTACGATTCCGATAATTATTCAAGAGACATCGCAGGTATGACCGATACCCACTACGGCGGAGCTATCAAGGTCTTCGTAGGCGAATATGCCGCCCAGTCCAACCGTCTTGAAGCAGCTCTTGCAGAAGCCGCTTATATGACAGGACTTGAAAGAAACGGAGACATCGTCGAAATGGCTGCCTATGCTCCCCTTTTCGGCAACCTTACTGCTACACATTGGGCTCCCGACCTTATCTGGTTCAATAACCACCTTTCCACAGGCTCCATCAACTACTATGTGCAGAAGCTTTTCGGCAACAATGTGGGCGATGCAATTCTTTCCTCCACTCTTACAGGTGCAGAAATTGAAACCGAAGAACTCAAAGGTAAGGTTGGTCTTGGTACATGGTGGACAGCAGCAGAGTTCGATAATGTCAAGGTAACAGATAACAAAACCGACAGAACTCTCGCTTCCGACTGCTTTACCCTTCCCACAAACTTCTGGTGGGATTGGAAGGAAGTAACCCCCGGTGATTGGCACATCAAAAAGGGTAAGCTGGTGCAGGAGAACACATGGCATGCTTATCACGACTACGGTGCATCTGCCTTCTTCGGTAAAGAGGACTGGTCAAACTACACCTATACCTTTGAAGCAACAAAGACAGAGGGTGCAGAAGGCTTCTACATCCCCTTCCTTATCGAAGACGAAAACAATATGTTCTTCTGGAATATCGGCGGTTGGAACAACACCAAATCAGGTCTTCAGCAGGTAATTAACGGAAATAAGACAAGCGGGCTTCCCGGCACAATGACAGACTTCACCGTAGAAACAGGCAGAACCTACGAAATCAAAATTGTTGTTGACGGCATCAATATCAAGGGCTATATTGACGGTGAACTTCAGTTTGATTATGTAGCAGATAACGGCACAAAAGCAAAGGCTTACCAGGTTGTTTCAACTGACGAAGAAACAGGCGATATTATTATTAAGCTCGTTAACGTAACAGGCTCTGACAGAGTATTCGCCATCGATATTGCTTCTCTCGGTGAGGTAAGCGGAAAGGCAACCGTTAATCAGGTTGCAGGCGACAGTCTCGATAACGATAACATCCTTGGCGCCAAGGAAGACTGTGTGATGGAAGAGTTCACCATGGACGGCATCAGCGAAAAGTTTAATTACACCGCTCCCATGTATTCCGTAACAGCAATCAGAATTCACAAATAAATCCCCTTATAAAAGTTTAAGAGCAACCTTGTCAGGTTGCTCTTTTTTAAATGTTTATTAAACAGTTGACACCGTAAATCACCGCGAGGTGCAAGGGATAAAAGAGATAGAAGAAATATTTCATATTCCTTTTTCCGCCCTGTCCGTTATAAAAGCACAACAGTAAGACAGGTATCATAGCAAAGAAGAAAAACGGTGTCGGAAATCCGTACAGACTTACCGAAAACAGTAGCAGTCCTCCCGCAAAGCAGATGAGCTTTTTCCATTTGCCTTTATTTGTCAAAGCAAACACCGGAAGAAATATTCCCTCTTTTCCGTAATCAAGCTGAATGTTTACACCAATCTCCGAAGAAATATATTCAAAAAATGACTCCATTTCCCAAAAAACCACTGCCGTGATTATTAATATAAGCCACCATTTAAAACTATTTTCCTTCTCTGCACAGATGGATACACTGCAAAGAATTATGGAAAAAGAGAAGGTGAAAAGGATATTCAGATAAAGTCCGTTACCGCTTCCCGTAATAAAACTTTCTGCAATATAAACACACTGACATATAAGTGCTAAAACGAAGAGCCTTAAAAAGTATTTCCTTCTGTCCCGTGTATGAAGACAGCCTTCACCGATGAAGAAGGCAAAAAGCGGCATAGCAATTCTGCCTATTATGCGAAGTATCTCTACCTGCGGAAAGAGTACATAGCCTATGTGATCAATAAGCATTGACCGACAGGCTATGAGTTTGAGATGGTTTCTGTTCATTTTTCGGTTATTCCACCACTGCCACAGCCTCAACCTCTACAAGACCGCCCTTGGGTAAGGTCTTTACAGCCACACAGCTTCTCGCGGGAGCATTGGTGATATATTTGGAGTAAACTGCGTTGAAGGCGGCAAAGTCAGCCATATCGGCAAGGAAACAGGTGGTTTTTACGATGTTATCAAAGGATGTGCCTGCTTCAGCGAGGATAGCACCTAAATTCTGAAGTGCCTGCTCTGCCTGTGCGGTGATGTCTTTGCCTTCGATTTCACCGTTTGCGGGGTTCATACCGAGCTGACCCGATGTGTAAAGCATATTACCGCAAAGAATAGCCTGTGAATAGGGGCCGATAGCGGCGGGTGCCTTGTCTGTTGAAATTTTCTTAATCATAATTATATCTCCTTTTTAAAAGTTATCTTAAATTCTTTATAAACTGTTCTGCCACTCTCGGCGAACGGCTACCCTTTGCGAGGGCAAAAGCCTCTGCCTTGATGTCAAGCTCTTTTTCGTCCATCTTTATGCCCTTTCTTTGTGCCAGGGCATGAACGATGTCGAGATAAAGAATCTTGTTCGGCTTTTGGAAATACACCGTGAGACCGAAACGGTCAGAAAGGGAAAGAAGCTCCTGTACCGTGTCGTTACGGTGAATATCGTCTCCGCCTCTTTCGGAAAAGCTTTCCTTGACGATGTGTCTGCGGTTGCTTGTGGCATAAATGAGAGCATTTTTAGCCTTGGCTGATGCGGAGCCTTCAAGTGCCGCCTTGAGCATTGAAAAGCAGTCATCGTTTTTATTGAAGGAAAGGTCATCAATGAAGATAATGAACTTAAGAGGGTTGTCGGCTATTTTGCCCATAATGTGAGAAAGGGAGAAAAGCTGGTCTTTCCTTATTTCGATAAGCCTTAAGCCATAGGAAAAATAGTGATTGACCAAAGCCTTTACCGTAGAGGATTTACCCGTACCTGCGTCACCGCAGAGAAGAACATTGACCGCATCTCTGCCCTCTAAAAGTGCCACCGTGTTTTCCTCAACAGTTTCTCTTTCCTTTTCATAGCCGACAAAGGAAGAAAGAGAGATTTCATCGGCAGAGTCCACGGGAACGATTTCTCCGTTTTCCACCTTGAACATCGCCCTCCCGGCGAAAATGCCGTAGCCGAGAGTGTCAACCTTTTCAGTTCTCTCTTTATAAAGCGCGGCAAAGTCTGTTTTCTCGTTATCGAAAAGAGGAATATAGTCCTCATAGTCCTCACCCTCAAAAAGGTCTTCGGGGGTAAGCTCACTTAAAAGAGTAAATAACGAAAGCTCCTCACCCAGATTTTTTTCCACGGAATCGGGTATATCCTTTTTCTTCGCCTTCGAAACAATATAGATATTTTCGTCCTCACAGACAGCCTTTTTAAGAAAGGCAGAAAAGGAGTTGCCGTGAGGTGCAAGAGAGTAGACAAACTCACCGTAAAGATTCATCTTTTCAGCCATATCTCCCTTGCAGGAAAGAAAGGCAAGGAAAGACGAAAGTTCCTTTGTTTTAAGGATGTTTCTGAAAACCGTGAGGGAGGAAAGTTTTAAAGTAAGACCGTTTAACTTCGTGTTCATATAAAGCCTCTTTTAAAATTCGTTGATTATTGCGCCCTTGTCGGCTGACTGTGCCATTTTTGCATAACGGCGGAGATAACCCTTGATGTCGGTTTTCTCCTTGATGACGGTAGTCGCCTTTCTCTTTTTGATTTCTTCGTCGGAGACCATAAGCTCGATTTTATATTCGGGAATGTTTATTGAAATAATATCTCCGTCCTGAACATAAGCGATAAGTCCTCCTCTTACAGCCTCGGGTGAAACGTGACCAATGGACGCGCCTCTTGTAGCACCGGAGAATCTTCCGTCAGTGATAAGAGCAACTTCCTTATCAAGTCCCATACCTGCAATTGCAGAGGTAGGTGAAAGCATTTCTCTCATACCGGGGCCGCCTGCAGGGCCTTCATAGCGGATAACCACCACGTCACCGCTTACAATTTTACCGCCGTAAATTGCGGCTATACACTCCTCCTCGCTGTCAAAGACCTTTGCAGGGCCCTTATGTACGAGCATTTCGGGAGCAACGGCACTTCTTTTTACCACACAGCCGTCGGGAGCAAGATTGCCTCGCAGAACGGCAATACCGCCTGTCTTTGAGAAGGGATTTTCCCCTGTACGGACTACGGTTTCATCCTTATTTACGATGCCTTCAAGATTTTCCTTCATTGTCTTGCCTGTACAGGTCATAACGGAAGTATCAAGAAGTCCGAGCTTTTCGAGTTCCTTAAGAACGGCATAAACACCGCCTGCCTCGTTGAGGTCTTCCATATAGGTGTGACCTGCAGGAGCAAGGTGGCAGAGGTTGGGAGTTTTTTCACTGACCTCGTTTGCCATATCAAGATTGAATTCAATGCCCAGCTCATTTGCGATGGCGGGAAGGTGGAGCATACTGTTTGTACTGCAACCGATAGCCATATCTGCAATAAGGGCATTTTTAATTGCGGCAGGTGTCATAATATCACGGGGCTTGATATCCTTTCTGACAAGGTCCATAATCTGCATACCTGCGTGCTTGGCAAGTTCAATTCTCTGTGAATAAACGGCAGGGATAGTACCGTTACCCTTAAGACCCATACCAAGCACTTCCGTAAGGCAGTTCATTGAGTTAGCCGTGTACATACCCGAACAGGAGCCACAGGTGGGACAGGTGTTTTCTTCCCAGTGGGCAAGCTCTTTATCGTCAATCTTGCCTGCGGAGTAAGCACCAACAGCCTCAAACATACTTGAAAGGCTTGTCTTTTTGCCGTTCACTCTGCCTGCGAGCATAGGACCGCCCGAAACGAAAACAGTGGGAATGTTAAGTCTTGCCGCCGCCATTAAAAGACCGGGTACATTTTTGTCACAGTTGGGTATCATAACAAGACCGTCAAAGCCGTGGGCAAGTACCATAGCCTCGGTGGAATCGGCGATAAGGTCACGGGTGACAAGAGAATACTTCATACCCTTGTGTCCCATAGCGATGCCGTCACATACCGTAATAGCAGGGAAGACAATAGGTGTACCGCCCGCCATGGCAACGCCTAATTTTACCGCCTGTGCAATTTTATCAAGGTTAACGTGACCGGGCACGATTTCATTGAAGGAGGAAACAATACCGATAAGAGGTCTGTCCATTTCCTCTCTCGTCATACCGAGAGCATGATAAAGTGAACGGTGAGGGGCATTCTGAAAGCCGTCTACGATTGTATCTTTAATCATAATAGCATTTCCTTTCTGAAAAAGGGCTCTGCACTTATGCATAGCCCTTTTAGTTTTTTTATTATCAGTTATTAATTAACTTGTCTTCGTCGCTCCAGGAGTAAAGCTTGCGGATTTCCTTGCCTACTACTTCGGAGGGATGCTCTGCGGCAATCTTTCTCATAGCACCGAAGTGTACCTGTGAGCCTGCATCGGACATATCAAGAAGAAAATCCTTTGCAAAGGTGCCGTCCTGAATGTCGGAAAGAACCTTTTTCATAGCCTTCTTTGTTTCTTCGGTGATGATTTTGGGACCTGTGATATAGTCGCCGTATTCAGCAGTATTGGAAATTGAATATCTCATACCCTCGAAGCCGCTCTGATAAATAAGGTCAACGATAAGCTTCATTTCGTGAATACATTCAAAGTATGCATTTCTTTCGTCATAGCCTGCTTCAACGAGTGTTTCAAAGCCTGCCTGCATAAGAGCGCAAACACCGCCGCAAAGAACAGCCTGTTCACCGAAAAGGTCAGTTTCAGTTTCTGTTCTGAAGGTGGTTTCAAGAACGCCTGCTCTTGCACCGCCGATACCCAGAGCGTAAGCGAGTGCGATGTCAAGTGCATCGCCTGTGGCATCCTGCTCAACAGCAACAAGACAGGGAACACCCTTGCCTGCCTGATATTCGCTTCTTACTGTGTGACCGGGGCCCTTGGGAGCAATCATAACAACGTTAACATCCTTCGGGGGCTTAATGCAGCCGAAGTGAATATTGAAGCCGTGTGCGAAAGCGAGTGTCTTGCCCTCTGTAAGGTGAGGCTCGATGCTTTCTTTGTAAAGCTTTGCCTGTTTTTCGTCGTTGATGAGAATCATAATCATATCTGCATTCTTTGCAGCTTCGGCAGAGGTCATAACCTTAAGACCCTGCTTTTCAGCCTTTGCCCAGCTTTTACTGCCTTCGTAAAGACCTACGATAACGTCCACACCGCTTTCTTTAAGGTTAAGAGCGTGTGCGTGTCCCTGTGAGCCGTAGCCGATAATTGCAACGGTTTTACCGTTGAGCTTTGCAAGATTACAATCCTGCTGATAGTAAATATTCTGCATAATTAAAACTCCTTTGTTTTGCTTTTGAATGTATTTGAATTATAATTTATTCCACTGTTAATAAGGTACCCTTGCCTCTTTCGATGGCAACTATGCCCGTTCGGCACATTTCTAAAATACCCATAGGCATCATAAGCTCGATAAATGAGTCGATTTTGACAGGCTCCCCCGTCACCTCAACACTCATAACATCAGCCGCATAGTCGATAATTTTTCCGCGGTAGACTTCAGCCGCCGCCATAATTTCAGGTCTGATTTCAGGTGAGTTTTTAACCTTGATTAAAAGAAGCTCACGGCTTACGGTTTTTCCTGCCTCGAGAACCTGAACCTTTTTGACATTGTAAAGCTTACGGAGCTGACTTACAAACTGGTCTCTGGTGTTTTCGTCACCTGTTATGGTGATGGTGATTCGTGAATAGTTGCTATCCTCGATTTCACCTACGGTAAGTGCATCGATATTGAAGCCTCTGCGGGTGAACATGGATGAAACACGCGTAAGAACACCGGGCTTATTTTCTACAAGAGCCGCAATAACATACTTGTTCATCATTCACCCTCCACTTTTACGATAATGTCATCTATTGAGCCTCCCGGGGGAAGCATAGGAAGAACAAACTCGTCCATATTTATTTTCGTATCTATAACGGTTACTCCGCCTTTTTTCATAGCCTCGGCAAATTGTGTTTCAAACTCTTCCTTTGTTTCTGCACTTTTACCCACAGCACCGAAGGCTTCGGCAAGCTTTACAAAGTCCGTCTTTCTGCCGAGAAGAGTGTGAGAATAACGTTTTCCGAAAAAGAGTGTCTGCCACTGACGTACCATACCCAAAACGCCGTTATTGATAAGAACGATAACCACAGGCAAATCATAGGTAACTGCCGTGGCAAGCTCATTGAGATTCATTCCGAAGGAGCCGTCACCTGTAACAAGAACAGTCATCTGCTTTTTCGCCACAGCGGCACCGATAGCGGCACCGAGACCGTAGCCCATAGTGCCTAAACCGCCGCTTGAAACGAAGGTGCGGTTGCTTTCAAAGTCGGCATACTGTGCTGTCCACATCTGATGCTGTCCCACGTCGGTAGCAATTACGGTGGATTTTTCTTTATATTTGTTTATAACATCGAAAATCATCTTCGGAGTAAGAGGAGCCGTGGACATTTCTTCGGCTTTCTTCTCGTTGATTTTTTCCTGTTTTTTAAGCTCGTCTACCTTATCTTTCCACAGGGGAAGATTTTTCTTTCCACAAAGCTCGGTAAGCTTTCTGATGCTTTCCTTTATATCTCCGTGAACGCCCACATCGGCAATAATGTTTTTATTGATTTCCGATCTGTCGGCTTCGATATGGATAATCTTTGTTTTCTTTGCGAATTTCTGCACATTTCCCGTGGCTCTGTCACTGAAGCGGACACCGATACCGATAATCAGATCTGCCTCCTTCTGTGACATAGAGGAAGCATAGTGACCGTGCATACCCTGCATACCCAAAAATCTTTCGTTAGAGGAGGGAATGAGGGAAAGTCCCATAAAAGAAGCACCGATGTAGCCGTCAATCTTTTCGGCGAAGTCGATTATTTCCTCTGCCATATTCTGTCCCATGGCACCTCCGCCAATATATATGTAAGGTCTTTCGCTTTCGGCAATAAGCTCTGCTGCCTGCTGAAGGTATTTATCCTTTGCCTTTTTTGTTTCAAAGGGGGAGACAACATCTGCCTTTTCATATTCCGCAGAGGCTAGCTGTATGTCCTTCGGAATGTCCACAAGTACAGGTCCCGGCCTTCCCGATTTGGCGATTTTAAAGGCCTCGCGGATGGTATCTGCAAGCTCATTTATGTCACTTACGAAATAGTTATGCTTGGTTATAGGAAGGGTTACACCCGTAATATCGATTTCCTGAAAGCTGTCTCTGCCGATAAGAGAGGTGGGAACATTGCCCGTAATAGCAACCATCGGCACCGAATCGAGCATAGCCGTGGCAATGCCTGTAACAAGGTTTGTGGCGCCCGGACCCGAGGTGGCGATAACCACACCGACCTTACCCGTAGCTCTGGAATATCCGTCTGCCGCGTGTGCCGCACCCTGCTCATGGGCAGTAAGAATATGATTAATTCTGTCCCCTGCCTGATAAAGAGCATCATATATGTTCAAAACCTGACCGCCCGGATAACCGAAAACATCGGTTACACCTTGCTCAATAAGGGTTTCTATTACGATTTGTGAGCCTGTCAGTTTCATTTTTTGTAACTCCTATTGCTTTAAATTACTAAATTTTATTATATCACAGTAAAAAGCGTATTGTCAATAAAATTGAACTCTTATGTCATTTTTTCCTGCTTTACCTTGTGGTCAATAACGTGTCTTGAAGCAAGCTCCCTGTGAACATCCTCCACGGTGATGCCCATTTCATTCATAAGCACCATCACATGGTATGCAAGGTCTGCAATTTCATATACCGTTTCAGCCTTATCGTCAGCCTTTGCGGCGATGATGACCTCCGTACATTCTTCGCCCACTTTTTTGAGGATTTTATCGATACCCTTCTGAAAAAGATAAGTAGTATAAGAGCCTTCGGGGAGAGTTTCCTTTCTGCCCTTTAAAAGGTCGTAAAGTCCCTGAAGCGAAAATTCCTGAAGGGTTTCGCTTTGGTATACCTCATTTGTAAAGCAGGTGTCTGTACCCTTGTGGCAGGCAGGGCCGTCCTTTTCCACCACTACTGTCAAAGCATCGTAGTCACAGTCAGCTGTGATTGAAACGATGTGCTGATAATTTCCGCTTGTTTCACCCTTGAGCCAAAGCTCCTGACGGGAGCGTGAGAAAAAGCAGGTAAGTCCCTTTTCGAGGGAGATTTCAAGACTTTCCCTGTTCATATAAGCCACGGTAAGCACCTTTTTGGTTATGCTGTCAACAACTACGGCAGGGATAAGTCCCTTATCGTCAAATTTAAGTTTATTTATATCGAAGTTAATCATAATTTACCTCACATTAATGTCATTATCTTTCATCAGCTTTTTAAGGTCGGGAATAAGCACCTCGGAGAAGTGGAAAATCGATGCGGCAAGACCTGCATCCATATCGGGAATTTCTTTGAAAAGGGTTATGAAATCCTCTGCTGAGCCTGCGCCGCCCGAAGCGATTACGGGAACATTTACAGCCTCTCTTACGGCTTTAAGCATTTCGATGTCAAAGCCCTTTTTCACGCCGTCGGTGTCGATGGAGTTAACCACCACTTCACCTGCACCCATATCCACACAGCGCTTTATCCAGCCTATAGCCTCAATTCCCGTGTCCTCTCTGCCACCCTTGGCAAAGATGCGGAACTCTCCGTCAACTCTTTTTATGTCAGCAGAAAGAACAACACACTGGTTGCCGTAAAGACGCGCCGCCTGAGAGATAAGATCGGGATTTTTAATAGCTCCCGAGTTAACGCTTACCTTGTCCGCACCGCATTTGAGCACTCGGTCAAAGTCCTCCACAGTATTGATACCTCCGCCTACGGTCAGGGGAATGAATATCTGCGAGGCTACCTCCTTGAGAATATCCGTGAAAAGCTGTCTGCCCTCACAGGAAGCGGTAATATCGTAAAAAACAAGCTCATCCGCACCGCACTCACTATAGTATTTCGCAAGCTCTACAGGAGAGGAAACATCGTTTAAATTTTTAAAATTAGTACCCTTTACCACTCTGCCGTTTTTAACGTCGAGGCAGGGTATGATTCTTTTAGTTATCATTTTGCCACCTCGATTGCCTTTTCAAGATCAACGGCGCCTATGTAATAAGCCTTACCTAAAATAGCACCGTAGAGATTCATTTCACGGAGAGCCTCGATGTCCTCGAGAGATGAAACACCACCCGAAGCCACGATATCCATACTGTATTTTTCAGAAAGCTCCTTATAAAGAGCCCTGTTTGTACCCTCCATAGCACCGTCTTTGGAAATATCGGTGCAGATAACGGTTTTTACGCCGATTGAGGCAAGATAAGAGAAAAACTCATCGGCAGTTTTTTGTGACTTCTCCGTCCAGCCCTTAATTGCCACATAGCCGTCCTTAAGGTCAACACCTACGGCAATTGAGCTTTTATATTTTGCCGTAACTCTCTCTAAAAACTCACTGTCCGTTACTGCGGCAGTGCCCAAAATCACTCTCGTAACACCCAGGTCAAGATATTTCTTTATAGTCTCCTCGTCTCTTATGCCTCCGCCGATTTCGATGTCGAGAGAGGTATAGTCAGCGATTTTTCTTACTATGTCAATATTGGGAGTAGTGCCGTTTTTTGCACCCTCAAGGTCAACAAGATGAACGAAGGTAGCACCCTTCTTTTCGAAATCTCTCGCAATTTCGAGAGGGTTATTGCTGTAAACGGTCATCTGTTCATAGTCACCCTTATAAAGTCGTACGGCTTTTTTATCATAAAGGTCAATAGCGGGTAAAATAAGCATTTCTTAACCTCCGAGTTCACAAAATCCTTTGAGTATATTAAGTCCCACCTGTCCGCTTTTTTCGGGATGGAACTGACAGCCGTAAATATTATCCTTACCTACGGCAGCGGTGAAAACTGTTCCGTATTCGCATTTCGCTATGGTTTCGTCGGTAACTTCGGCAAAATAGGAATGAACGAAATAAACGTGATCACCGTTTTTAATATATTTGAATATGGGTAAATCTTCCTTTATCTCCAGAGCATTCCAGCCTATATGGGGAATTTTCAGAGAAGGGTCAATCTCACCTTCAAAGGGTATAATGTCACCCTTGATAAGTCCTAAACCCTCATGACAGCCGTATTCAAAGCTTCTTTCGAAAAGCATCTGCATACCGAGGCATATACCCATAACAGGCTTACCCTTTGCCGCTTCTTCCTTAAGGACAAGGTCGAGACCTGTATTTTTAAGCTTTTTAACCGCATCCTCAAAGGCACCTACGCCCGGGAGAATGATTTTGTCGGCATTTCTTATTTCGTCGGCATTATCGGTAACCTTTACCTCCTGCCCGATGGCACAGAAGGAGGATTTGAGAGAGAAAAGGTTACCCACACCGTAGTCAATTATCGCTATCATTAAAGCACACCCTTTGTGGAAGGAATTTTATCCTTATTATTCTCGTCGATTTTTACCGCCTGCTTCATAGTACGGGCAAAGGCTTTGAAAGCGCCCTCGATGATGTGGTGAGAGTTTTCACCGTCGAGCTTTTTAATGTGGAGAGTGATGTCCGCATTTCTTACGAAGGCAAGGAAAAATTCCTTCACAAGCTCTGTATCAAAGTCGCCCACCTTTTCCGTGGGGATGTCGAGAGAATAGGAAAGGTGGCTTCTTCCCGAAATATCTGCGGCAACAAGGATAAGGCTTTCATCCATAGGCAGAATCATACTGCCGTAGCGTGTGATACCCTTCATATCACCGAGAGCCTCCTTGAAAGCCTTGCCTAAAACGATACCAATGTCCTCGGCTGTGTGGTGGTAGTCCACTTCCGTATCACCCTTGCAGTTTATTTTAAGGTCGAAATCTCCGTGTCTTGCAAAAAGGGTAAACATATGGTCTAAAAAGCCGCAGCCTGTGTTTATTTCGCTTTCACCCTTGCCGTCAAGACAAAGGGAAAGGCTTATATCTGTTTCAGCAGTTTTTCTGTTTAAAGTAACCTGTCTCATTTTTCTTCTCCTTTAAGTATCTCCGTGACACATTCAATGAACTTTTCCATCTGCTCTTTTGAGCCGATTGTCACACGGTTATAGTCCTTTATTCTTCCTTTGGTGAAATGGCGAACGAGAACACCTCTGTCCTTGAGAGCATTATAAAGCTCCGCACCGCCTATTCTGTCACTTTTTACAAAGATAAAATTAGCCTTTGAATTGAGTACAGTAAAGCCGAGTTTTTGGAGTTCTTTTTTTGTGTACTCTCTGTTTTCCATAATCTTTTTGCAGTTATTCACATAATACTCGTTTTCCTCTACGGCATACTCACCTGCTTTTTGGGTAAGTCTGTTCACATTATAGGGATTGGTCGAGTACTTGATAAGATCCAGGTCCTCTATAAGAGCCTTGTTACCGATAGCAAAGCCAAGTCTTGCACCTGCAAGAGAGCGTGACTTTGAAAATGTCTGACACACGAGAACATTATCGTATTTTTCCGTAAGAGGCAGGGCGCTTTCACCGCCGAAATCCACATAAGCTTCGTCGATAAGCACCACTCTGTCGGGATTCGATGCCACGATTTTTTCAATGTCGCTCATTTCCATTGTCATTCCCGTAGGAGCATTTGGGTTAGCGATTACGGCGAACTCCTTTTTTCCAATGTAGTCTTCGGCATCAATCGAAAAGTCATCCTTCAGAGGATACTGTGTATATTTCACGCCGTGAAGGTCACAGAAAACCGTGTAAAAGCCGTAGGTTATGTCGGGAAAAATCGCACCGTCCTTGCCCCATACCATAAAGGCAAAGTTAAGTATATCATCCGAGCCGTTGGAAAGAAAAACATTTTCACTTTTCACACCGTAAAGGTCGGCAAGAGCCTTTTTAAGTGCCTTACATTCAGGGTCACAGTAAAGACAAAGCTTTTCCTTTTCTTCCTTATTCAGTCCCTCGATTACCTTCGGTGAAGGCGGAAAGGGTGACTCGTTGGTATTAAGCTTTATATATTTTTTGTCCTGTGGCTGTTCACCGGGAACATACCTTTCCAGACACGAAAATCTTTCATTTAAAAATCTGCTCATTCTTTTTCATCCAATCTGATTGTTGCACTTTTTGCATGGGCGGTAAGTCCCTCTTTTTCCGCAAAGAAGCCCACATCCTCTGCCACGGCAAAGAGAGCCTCTTTGGTATAATAGGTAAACTGTGATTTTTTAACGAAATCGTCCACAGAAAGAGGACTTGAAAATCTTGCCGTACCGCCTGTTGGCAAGGTGTGGTTGGGGCCTGCATAATAGTCACCGAGAGCCTCGGGACAGTATCTGCCCATAAAGATACTGCCTGCATTCTTTACGCTATCTAAAAGGTCAAAGGGATTGTCAACGCAAAGCTCTAAATGCTCGGGAGCGAGCTCATTTGCAATATCAATTCCCTGCGTAAGATTTTCGGCAACGATGATTTTGCCGTTGTTGTCTATTGATGCTCTTGCTATTTCCTGTCTTTCGAGCATAGGTATCTGCTTTTCAAGCTCTGCACTTACCTTTTCGGCAAGGTCGAGTGACTCCGTAACGAGGACTGCACTTGCATTTTTATCGTGCTCAGCCTGTGAGAGAAGGTCAGCGGCAACATAAGCGGGGTTACTCTTACCGTCAGCCACTACCAATATCTCACTCGGTCCTGCAATCATATCAATGGAAACAAGACCGTAAACCTGCTTTTTTGCTTCGGCAACGAAGGCGTTACCGGGGCCTACTATCTTGTCAACCTTGGGGATACTTTCAGTACCGTAAGCAAGTGCCGCAATAGCCTGAGCACCGCCCACCTTAAAAATTCTGTCTACGCCTGCAATTGAGGCAGCTGCCAAAATTACGGGGTTAATTTTTCCTTCGCTGTTAGGCGGAGTGACAATGCACATCTCCTTTACCCCTGCGATTTTAGCGGGGATAGAGTCCATAAGCACCGTTGAGGGGTAAGCGGCTGTGCCTCCGGGAACATAAAGACCCGCTCTTTCGACAGGAGTGATTTTCTGTCCTGTGACTATGCCGTTATCCTCACTGATAATGAAGGAATTTCTTACCTGCTTTGAGTGGAAATTTCTTATGTTTTCCGCCGCTGTTTCAAGTATTCTTAAAAACTTCGGCTCAACCTGTGCCAAAGCCTCTTCGATTTCTTCCTTTGTCACCTCAAGAGAATCGAGCTGTGCCTTGTCAAACCTTGCCGTATATTCAAAAACTGCCTTGTCACCGTTGACTTTGACATTTTCAATTATATCGGCAACTATATCCGAAACATCGGGAGTTTCCGCCATACGGGAAAAGATTTCATTCTTATTTATGTTTTTATATTCTAAAATCTTAATCATCTGTATTCCTCACAATTTCCGCAAGAGACAGACGAATGTTTTCGATTTCCTCCTGCTTGAATTTGTATGATGCCTTGTTTGAAATAAGTCTTGCGCTGATGGGTACGATGGTTTCGAAGGGAGCAAGATTATTTTCATAAAGGGTTTTTCCTGTTTCCACAATATCCACGATAACGTCGGAAAGACCTAAAATAGGTGCGATTTCTATGGAGCCGTTAAGATGAATAATATCGATATCACGGCACTTTTCACCGTAATACTTGCGGGCGATATTTGAAAATTTGGTGGCAACCTTCAGCGTTTGCTCCGTATTGTCACGGAAATCCTTTTTAGCCGCCACAGCCATAACACATTTGCCTATGTCGAGGTCTAAAAGCTCATATACATCAGGCTCATATTCTAAAAGAATATCCTTACCTGCCACGCCTATATCTGCCGCACCTCTTTCAACATAAATGGCAACATCCGAGGGCTTTACCCAAAAATAGCGTACGCCCTTTTCCTTGTTTTCGAAAATAAGCTTTCTGCCCTTTTCTTTAATTGAGGGACATTCATAGCCTGACTGCTCGAACATAGCATAAACCTTTTCACCAAGTCTGCCTTTGGGAAGAGCCACATTAATCATTGTTTTCACCCTCCCCCATTTTTACAAGATTTTTATATCTCACCGTTTCCGAAACACTCTTAAGAGCGATAACCTTTTCGCCTTTTGAGGAAAGGTGGCTTACGGTTTTTATCACCTTTTCGGGCGGTGTGCTTTCATTCACTAAAACTACCGTGTCATAGTCGTATTCGCTGTCACTTTTGCCGAAGCGCTCGAGCATATCAAGATAAACGGCAAAGCCTACTGCACCGGAGCTTTTGCCCATTTTTTGCATAAGCCTATCATACTGACCGCCTGAAAGAACACTCGAAGGAATACCCTCAACATAGCCTTTGAAAATAGTACCGCTGTAATAGCTGATGTCGCTTACGATAGAAAAATCGATATTGATTTTATCCTTCATCCCGAGATTGCAGAGGCACAGGTAAATCTCCTCAAATTCGCTGAAATTCTTTCTGACCTCGTCATTTTCACAGTATGGCTCAATTGCCTTTTTAACCGTGTCAATATCCTTACGGGAGGTCATAAGCGCCTTTGAAAGCACGGCAACCTCTTCACCGAAGTCATTCACACCGTCATAGTTCTTTTCATTTATAAGAGCAATAACCTTACTCTTGTCTTCCTTTTTAAGACCGATGCAGTCAAAAAGAGCCGTCATAAGTCCCGCGTGGGAAAGGTCGAGGATATAATTTTCGCTTATGCTTTCAAGGCTCATAAGAGAAAGATAAACAACCTCGCATATATCTGAAAGGCTTATATCGCCGATGCATTCGAGACCTGTCTGGGCAATCTCTCTGAAAGAGTGTGAGTCCTTTGAAATACGGTAAACATGTTCATCGTAGTAAAGCTTCTGCACGAAGCCCTTCATATCCTTGGTATTTTTTATTATAGAAAGGGTAACGTCAGGCTTAAGAGCAAGGAGCTTACCGTTAGTATCCGTAAAGGTAATAACACCGTCGGAAATAAGGAAGTCTTTATTCCTTACATAAAGGTCATACTCCTCGAATTTATTCATTTTATATCTGCCGTAACCGAAACGACTGTAAAGAGAGCGAAGGGCAAAGGAAACTCTTTCTTCGCTTTTAAGAATAGAACTGTTAATCATCATTCAACCTCGCTGAGTCTGTCTATTACCATTTTATATCCGCCTGCGCCGTAATTTATGCATTTACCCACACGGCTGATGGTGGCCGTAGAAGCACCTGTAATTTTATTCACTTCCTGATAGCTTTTTCCCTCGGCAAGATTTGCCGCAACCTCAAGCCTTTGAGCAAAGGTTTCAAGCTCCTGGATAGTGCATATATCCTCGAAAAAGAGAGAACATTCCTCACTGTTTTTTAAAGTAAGCACAGCCTTGTAAAGCTTTTCAACTGCCTGCATATTTCTTTTATACATAGTATTTTGCACCTCTTTGTTTTAGCGTGTTAGCATTTTACCACAATGAAGTGCTGAAGTCAAGCATAATAACCTACTTTTTTCATAATAATTTATGTATATTATAAGTATATCAGATTGATTATCCTGTCTGTGACGTAATTATTATATTAACGGCAGAAAGTTTAGTGAGATGACGAAGATGCCCCCCTCTACGAAATATTGCTGTGAGTTGCGATATTTTCAGCGGACGACCAATGGTATTCCCTACAATCTCACCATTAATTCGGCGGAATATCACTTGCTGTTTTCCGAAGCGTTATCCGCGATTGCGCATTGTGAATTGCAGATTAAAAAATTAAAAACACCCGGGGAGAAACCGAGTGCTTTTAAAAGGAGAAAATATGAAGAAAACATTATAGTGGAGTAAGCATATTAAGTGGGAACTTTCGTTCCGTTTCGTACCTGTCTCTCAAGTACGTGCATATAATACACTACAAAAAACAAAAAATCAATAGTTTTTTGCAAAAAAATTACCGAAAAGCGTCGTTTCTACCCTTTGGTTAAATTGCGAGAACATCGAGTGATTTTTTTGTTCAATTTGACGAAGAAATGTCTTTTGCCATTAATTGCAGTTGAATATTGACATAAAGCCATTTAATTTGATATAATATTTTTCATATTGATGCCGTAAGAAATATTACGGTCTGACACGAAAGGTTGGTTTTATGCCCCACTCTATTCCCGAAAACTATGTTTCTCACCTTAACCTTCGAGAAACTGAAATCGCAATTAAAAAGGTAAAGGACTTTTTTGAAAGAGACCTTGCTATCGAATTAAATCTCACCCGAGTTTCCGCTCCCCTTTTCGTTGATGCAGACAGCGGTATGAACGATAATCTTAACGGAACGGAAAGACCTGTAAGCTTTGACGTTTTCAGCGGTAAAAACTTTGAAATAGTTCACTCCCTTGCAAAGTGGAAGCGTTTCGCTCTCAAAATGTACGGCTTCGAAAAAGGTGAAGGTCTTTACACGGATATGAACGCCATCCGCCGTGATGAGGATACGGACAATATCCATTCCATCTTCGTCGACCAGTGGGACTGGGAAAAGATTATCAGTAAAGAGGAAAGAACTCTTGAAACTCTCAAAAAGACCGTAAAGCTCATTTATGCCGCTTTGAGACATACGGAGTATTACATAACAAAGGAATATAACTTTATCGGAAATCTCCTTCCCGAAAAGATAACCTTCATCACCTCGGCGGAGCTTGAAGAGAAATATCCCGACCTTTCCCGCAAGGACCGAGAGTATGCTATTGCAAAGGAACACGGTGCAGTATTCATCATCGGCATCGGCGATAAGCTCAAAGACGGCAAACCCCACGACGGCAGAGCACCTGACTATGACGACTGGACACTCAACGGAGATATTATAGTATACTATCCCCTTCTCGACATCGCTCTCGAGCTTTCATCCATGGGTATCCGTGTAGACGAGGATGCCCTTAACCGTCAGCTTAAGGAAAGCGGCTGCGAGGACAGAAAGTCTCTCCCCTTCCATAAAGCACTCTTAAACGGTGAGCTTCCCTACACAATCGGTGGCGGTATCGGTCAGTCGAGAATGTGCCTGTTCTTTTTGAGAAAGGCTCACATCGGCGAGGTACAGTCCTCCTATTGGGACGAAGAAACAGTGAAGTACTGCAAAGAGCACGGTGCAGAGCTTCTTTGATAAACTGAATATTTTAAAGGCGACACTTCAGATTGAAGTGCCGCCGATTTTATTTATTGAGCTCAAAGCGCCTTAAGTTTCTCCGTAATGATGGTGATAAGTCGGGTAAGAAGTCTGATGAAATCCTGTATAAGAGTGGATACAGGCTCTTCCTCGGAAGCTGTAAGAGGCTCCAGCTTTTCCGGGTCTGTGGGTGATTTCTGCATAAACTGCGGATACTTTTCCGACGAATTTACATCTATGTTATCATATACGATAACATCCAGCATTTCCCAATATTCTCTCGGCTTTTCTTCGTGCTTGAGATCCTTGATAATCCAGGTGTTGAAGGGAAGAAGACAGGTGGAAGCATCAACGCAACCGTCAGCTGAAAGCATATTGTATTCGGGATAAAGCTTCTGCTTGTAGCCTTCAGGTAAGGTTTCATATCTCATACTGCAGGTAGCACCGTAGGAAGCATCCTCAAGGTCAACAAGGCTGTCACTGATAACATTACCGGAATTACTGAAGGGCATAGCAGGATAGCCGTATTTTGCGATGATATTCATGTGAATACCCGCTTCCTGTGCTGCCAGTAAGATTTCGGGAGCAGCTACCATAACTTCTTCGTGATAATAGGTAATTTTTTCGATAAGCTTTGCGTGGCTGTGTTCGGGCGAAGCATAATCTTCACCGTAAACTCTTTCAAGAGCGGCATAGAAGTATTCGTCCTGCACAAAGGTCCACATTGAAGGGAAGGTGCCGAAAATATCGTGAACGATAGCATTGACGGCTTTGAGAAGAGCAACCTGTGCCACCGGCTCAAGACCGTATTCAAGGATCTTTTCCAGAGCACCGCTCTTGTTAAGCACGGAAAGCACAAGGTCAATATCCTCATTACCTACCATATATTTCACAAAGTCAACCACTACATCGGGATCGAAATTGAAGGTGCCGCTGAAAACCTCACCTACGAAATCCACGCCGGGAAGAGAAGGAACACAGAGAAGTGAGGAGTCAATATTGTCCCATTCCTCTTCATACTCGTGAAGGTAAGCAGCAACAATTGCCGTGCCGTAGCTTGAGGACACAAGCTCATAACGGTCACTGCCCGAATGTTCCTTAACCCAGCCTACATATTCATAAAGCTGTTTTGCAAGGTCAACAGGGTCGAGACGGCTGTCATAATTAAAGACATATTTTCCGTCACCCTCATAGTCCAGAGGACAGGGATCGATGGTTACATCGAATTTATTGGTAATACCGTCCGTGTCAAGAGCAGCCTTACCCATTGTGTCCCACATCCAGGAATAGATACAGTTGTAAAGTATGTCCGGTTCATTTTTCGCTATAGCCTCTTCAGCATATTTACCGAAGTTTCCGAGGTTTTCCAGCATAGCCTCACCGTTAATGGGATAGAAAAGAGAGTTTTTATCCGGGTCACCAACCTCATATACCTTTCTTGAACCGATGCCGTTAACATAAATCTGCGGAAGATGTTCCTGAGTTTCCGCTGCAAGGGCAAATCCCGCACAGGGTAAAATCATCATAACTGCCAGAATTAAGCATAATACTTTTTTCATTGTCTCAACCTCCGAAAAAATTATTTATACTTTAATATATCACAAAAAATTTACAAATTCAATATTATTGTAACTTTTAACAAATTTTAAGAAAAAAACAAGAGGGCAGAAAATCTGCCCTCGATGAGTTTTTATAAAATTATTCAGCTCTCTGTGCGCCGAAGTTAATATCTACATTCTTTTTGAAAAGAAGGTAGTCATACTGAGGTCTCCACTGGTCACCCTGTTCAACCTCACCGAAAGCACTTTCATCTGCGGCAACATTAATCAGGTTAACACCCTTAAGCTCTCCGTCTTCCTTGTAAACCGTATCCCAGAATGCGTGGTGTCCGATATGCTTTACGGAAGAAGGAATGTAAAGATACTGAAGCTCCTGATTGTAGCTGAAAGCATCGGATTCGATAACCTCAAGACCTTCGGGAAGTGAACGGTAAACCTCACCGAGAGTGCTTTCGTCAGTGAAGCGTGTATCCGTTACAGGTGCTTCAGCCTTGTAAGAATAGATGTTTTCCAACGAAGGAGTATTGCCGTAAGCGTCCTTGGGCTCATGAAGCTTGAACACTGAAAGCTTTTCACAGCTCTTAAGACCTTCGGGAAGATAGATAACTCTTATGTTGGTGTAGGCAAAAGCGGTTTCACCCAATGTTTCGACAGTTGAGGGAACAACATAGGTCTGAATGTCCTTCACATACTGCTCCGTTGTGTCTGCACGGAACTGTTCAGCCTCATAGCCGTACTTTTCTCTTAAATACTGATCGTGATTACAGGGATAGTTAACCACGGTCTTCATATCCTTGGTGTAAAGAACGCCGTCAACATCACAGTAATTGGGGTTGTTTTCATCAACCTCAAAACGTTCAAGAGCCCAGCAGGAATAGAAGGACTTCGAGTCGATTTCTTTAACATTAGCGCCGATTTTTACCACCTTAACCGTGCCGTCACAGTTAAGAGCGTAGGGTCCGATTGACTCTACGGGCTTTGTTTCATCTCCCACGATTTCAAAGTTGCTTGTAACGTCCTCATTTTCACGGTCATAAACAACCTCTGAAACATAGTTGATTTCAAGTTCTCTTACATAACCTGTGTTACTGAATTTATCAAGCTGATAGCCCGTTTCCGTCTGTGTATATTCAAAAGTGTCTCTCTGAACGGTACGGACAGAGAAGTACATAGAAAGCGAAACAGCAATAAGAATTACCACGGTGAAAATAATTTTCTTGAGTGCGAAATTCTTATAGGGCTTATTGATGTGAGGAGCGGCAAGGCCGGGCACCTGATAGGTCCAGATTTCATCCTCGGGAATGTCGAGTACAACTTCTTCGGTTGCAGGAGCAGTATTTTCTTTATTCTTTTTACTCATTACTTTAACCTCCTTAACCTAAGTAGCCGCCTGAAGCGGTGATGCCTTCTTCTTTTGCCTGCTTTTCAGTAACCTCTGCACGGCGTTTGAGAACTTCCATAACCATATTCTGCTTTTTGCTGTCGTAATCCCAGAAGAGATAAGGAATGGTCATAAGGAAGAAGCCGATAACGTCAACTAAAATGGGAACAACGATAATGTTTCTTCTTGCGGAGTCGATGAAGAGAACTTCCATATTACTGTTGTAACCGTATTTGAGAAGAAGAAGAGGAATAATAAGACCTACGAAAGAGGTGATGGGGCCTGTAAACCAGCCGAATACACCTGCGAAGCTTTCAAGTCTTTCACCGGAAAGATACATCTGATAGTCGCCGATTCGTACGTTCATATCGTGACCTGCCGTTGTGGGAACGGTCTTTGTCATTTCCATAAAGAAGAGAACAACTATGCAGATGGTACCGCAGAGCATAAGGTTTTCACCGGTGAACCACATAGCAAGAGCGATGATAAGGTTACCAATGGCTCTTGTAAGCTGATAGAATACCATAATCTGCTTATACGAGAATCTCTTGAGGAAATAGGGTGAAAGGAAATCGGGCGGTGTACCTGCGAAGGAAATAAGTGCAACAATAAGAGAGTAGGGAAGACCTTCAAGACGGAAGGTAAACAGATAGAGAATTGTTGCAAGGGGAAGCATACCGTTACCGAGAGAGTCGATAGGACCTACCACAGTATTGATGAGAAGGTACTTATTCTTAAGAACACCGAACATACCGTCCCAGAACTTAATCTGTGCCTTCTTTTCAACAGGCGGCTGAGGTATTCTTTCCTGAATTCTGCCTGCAAAATACATTGTGAAGACGGCAGAAGCGATAAAGGTTATGGGAATAACAAATCTGTACATATTGATGTCTGCCCAGCCGTGACGGAGAGCGCCGATGATGGCGGGAAGAAAAATGGACAGAATGGAATGGAAAATATGAGAAAGCTTTACGGGATAGCTTCTTACCAGAATTCTTTCCTGTAAATTGGGGCTGATGCTCTTTGTACAGGTTTCCATATTGTTTGCAAAGCCGAAAACATTATAGGTTGCGAACATAAGGTTTGCTACCCATACTCTTGTGGCAACATCGGGAATATTGTAAACGGGAAGCCAGCCTACAAGAACAACCATTACACACTTGGGGATAACGTCGCAATAAAGAGAATACTTATATCTGCCGTATTTTGGAACAAGCTTTTTACGCCAGAAAATATTTCTTGCACCAACCCAACCTGTGTAAAGGAAGTGAGTACCGAAGGTTTTGAAGCAGGCTGTGGCACTCAGACCTTCAAGGCCGTTAAGGTATGTAATAAAGGGACTTGCCTGATTGAACAGGAGTGAATAGTCAAACAGGATGGTCGAAATGCCGAAGAGCATCATCAATCCGTAGACAAGATAGATTTTCTTTTCGGTTTTCTTCGGCATAAAGCCGAGGTTATCACATACAAGCCACCAGATAAGTGCTGAAATATAGCCCAGAGGCATATTCAGAATACCGATAACCGAGAAGGTAAGGTACGGCAGTTTGTAATGATACATAATGAGGTAACAGGTCGCCCAGAAGCCCACATATTCGAGAACTTTTGAACCTGTGTAGTTGCTGCCGACAGCCAGAACTACGTCCTTATATTCTTTGTAAGGAACGTATTTGCCTTCAGCAGGGGTGTTCCAATGGGTTTTGATTTCCGTAAAAAGCCATTTGGCTTTGCCGGCTAACCCTGCAACAGGATTGGACATTTAAATTTCTCCTTTCTTATACAAAATCGAAACGCAGATTTTCTTTCTGCGTCCGACTATTTACATAATAGTATCACAGTTATTCTTTTATATCAATAATCTTTTCATAAATAACCTAAAATTTATATATTTTTAACAAGAAACTTCAGCATTTTTTATGTTAAATTTTTTCAAATAATTTTTCTTTCGGTTGACAACAGAGAAAGAAAGTTGTATGATATATTATGTATAATAATGGATAAGTATCTCTTGATTTATATAAACATGACTTTTTAGACAGGAGCGAAATGAAATGAAAAAAGCAGCAGCCATTTTTCTTGCGGTTTTAATGCTTATAATAACAGCTATTCCCATGAGTGCGTCCGCAGTTGTTGTTTCCCTCGACGACGGTCTTACACTGAATCCGGGTAACACCCGTAACCCCAACCCGGTATATAACTTTGCCTGGCTTGATCAGCTTTTCGTCAGAACCGACGCTATGGCTGTGGTTCCCGCAAAGCTTACTCCTACCCCCACCGAAAATCCGTACAGCCATACATACGAAGAATTCGTCGAGGAATGCAACCGTTATGTTGACCTCAACTCTCTCGACGAAAAATCCGTTGACAATGTCTACTCTGCTCTCACGGAAATGGTTTACTATACCGTCGTGTCGGCAGGTATGACAGATAACCTTGACAAGATGTGTTCCGTTCTCACAAGAAACGGAATAGAGCTTCCCGACGAAGCGACCAAGGAAGACAAAATGAAAATCGGTATCGTTTATGCCGCCATTGAATTCAATGCAATTTATGCCATTTACGATAAAAAGACCGATTTCCCTGCAGGTATTTCTCTTGATGCCGCACTTACCATCATCCTCGGTGCACTCACAGGTGTAAGCGTTCCCTCGGGTGTTGACACGGTGACCGGCCTCGGTGTTCAGGCAGTAAAGCAATACCTCGATGATTATGTTTATATTCCCCTTTCAGACAACCCCTCGACGGAAGAGCTTTTCTACTACCTTAAAGTAGTTGTCATAACCGAAAACGAAGAAAATGTTCCCCTCACCAAATATAACAAGGTAACTGCAGCTGACAAAGAATATGTGGATTACAAATACTTCGCCACCATTCTCCAAATGGCTTATGAAGTGGAAATCAACCCCGAAGTCCTCTACTATGCTTCCGAAAACAAAAGCGAACTTGCTGTTCACCGTGTAGTTCTTGAAGCCATGCTGGATGAAAAAGGCGTTGCTTATTCTGAAGCAGCCTCTGTTGAAAAGCTTTTCAATCTTGCTTGTAAGCACGGCTACTTTCCCCTTGAAGAGGAATTTTACAGTGACATTCTTAATTACAGGTTAGAGGTTGCCCCCTCCTGCGAAAAGATCTGGTTCACTCCCATCACCATCGGCGACCAGCTCAACGGCGGAAACAAAGCTCCTTTGACAGTATATCTGCAGGGGCAGTCCGTTGCCCCCGGCTCTACCACAGCCGCCAATCTTGACACTTCAAAGAGTGAAGAGGTCATCTTCCTTGAAGTTAACTATAACGACAGCAACAGACAGGACGTCGCCCTTTACGAATTTACAATCGTTAAAAATCCCGACCTCGAATCTTCGGGTGAGACAGGCGCAGTAGGTCAGGTTCAGGATTTTGTAAACTCTGTCGTTCCCACAGATAACGAAAAGGCTTCACAGATTGTTGAAAGTGTGTTTAACGGCCTCAGCTCGGGATCAGGCACAGCCGAAGGACAGACAAATGTTCAGGGTTATGTGCAGGATATTCTTTCCACCTACGGTGATTCCACCGCTTCCGATTATAATTCTTCAACCACAAGCTTATATAATTCCGATTATCTGGGACAGCTTCTGGAAGGCGTATACGCAACCGATGCAAACGGCAACGTTATCACCACAAAAACCTACACCGTAACCACAGAAGAAGCAGACAACGAAGACGGAAACTTCCTTAAGCAGGTAACACAGACTGTTGCGGAAAACCCCGAAATCGTTGCCGCACCCACAAGCCTCCTTGCTCTCGGCGGTCTCATCGGCTTTATGATGAACAAAAAGCATAAAGACAGTTTAAGACTTGAAGATGAAAGCGAAGAAAACGAAACCGAAGAATAATGACTGCTTGACTTACAGCCACGGTTAATCCGTGGCTGTTTTATTATACCCTATTAGTTTGCATCTTTAAATCAAGATACATTTTCAGCTCACTGAAGGGAAGGTAGCGGCTTCGGATTTACAGGGCGGAGGTGGTGGGCGGCGAGCCAAGCCCTGTATACAGGGACCGCCCACCGCCGCCTTCTTTCGGTAAAGCACAGTCTCTCCCCCACATCAAAAACAGCCGTCTCCCATTAAAGGAAACGGCTGTGTCTTTATTCTTTTATCAGTCAAACTTAATAACTCTGATGATATGTTCACCCTTGGAAATCTTTTCAACGGTTTCATCGTCAAGATGTGAAGGTGTGTCAACAAGTGTACAGGCATAGTCACCCTTTGAACGGTTAGCCATGTGATCGATATTGATACCCTGGTCAGAGATAAGAGTAGTGATGGCAGAAAGAATATTGGGAAGGTTCTTATGAAGAACGAGAAGTCTTCCGCCTTCGGTTCTTGCCATAGAGATGTCGGGATAATTTACACTGTTTTTGATATTACCGTTAAGAAGGAAATCTTCAATCTGGTGAGCGGCCATAACAGCACAGTTATCTTCGGATTCTGCTGTGGAAGCGCCGAGGTGAGGTGTGGTAATGATACCGGGAACATTGATTGTTTCCTCTGTAGGGAAGTCGGTAACATAACAGCTTACCTTACCGCTTTCGATTGCTTCCTTGATATCGGCATTGTTGACAAGATCGGCACGGGAAAGGTTGATAATCTTAACACCGTCCTTCATCTTTGCGATGGAGTCTTTATTAATCATACCTCTGGTCTTTTCGTTTGAAGGGATATGAAGGGTAATATAGTCTGCATTTGCATAAATCTCATCATAGCTTGAAGCCTTGTTGATGGATCTCGAAAGATGCCATGCAGCCTCTACTGTGATGAAATTGTCACAGCCTAAAACCTTCATGCCGAGGCTTTTTGCCGCATTTGCCACAAGACCGCCGATTGCACCGAGACCGATAACACCGAGGGTTTTGCCTGCGATTTCGTTACCTGCGAAGGCGCTCTTACCCTTTTCAACCTGCTTTGCAACGTCTTCGGTAAGACCGTTAGCCCAGCTGATGCCGTCAACAACCTTTCTTGAAGCAAGAAGAAGAGAAGCTATTGTAAGCTCCTTAACACCGTTTGCGTTTGCACCGGGGGTATTGAAAACGATGATACCCTTTTCTGCACACTTGTCGAGAGGGATATTGTTTACACCTGCGCCGCAACGGACGATTGCTTTAAGGTTGTCACCGAACTCCACATCATGAAGAGATGCACTGCGCACCATAATACCGTCAGGATTTTCGATACTGTCGCCGATTTCGAAAGCCTCTTTGTTAAGCTGGTCGAGACCGATAGCGGCGATTTTATTCATAGTTTTAATAGTTTTCATATCTTTCACTCCTTAAGGTGACGGTAATCGAACCTAATAAGCCTTAAATGTCCGATTTACAGCACCTTTGATGATTTTTATCCTCGCAAGACGCGAGTATAGCTTTGGCAATACAAAAACCTTAAGAAGGCTGGCGCCTTTCAAGGCTTTTTAACGCAGCCAAGGTGAAAATATGCCCCGTTAAACCTTATTAGGTTCGGTTGCCGTCACCTTTTGATTATGCCTTGGGATTTTCAGCGGCGAATTTTTTCATAAACCCGACGAGAGCCTCTACGCCCTCATAAGGCATAGCGTTATAAATAGATGCTCTCATACCGCCGACGCTTCTGTGACCCTTAAGATTTTTGAGACCTGCCTTGTCAGCTTCGGAAGCAAACTTTTTATCGAGGTCTGCATCGCCTGTAACGAAGGTTACGTTCATCATTGAACGGCTGCCCTTTTCTGTGGGTGCGATGTAATAATCCTGTGAGTCAAGATAATCATAAAGTAAAGCGGCTTTCTTTTCGTTGAGCTTTTTCATTTCGGTAAGACCGCCGATTGACTTGATCCATTCGTAAACGAGCTTTGCCATATAGATACAGTAACAGGGCGGAGTGTTGTACATTGAATCATTGTCAGCCATAAGCTTATAGTCAAGCATAGCAGGTGTATCTTCTCTTGCGTTACCGATAAGATCTTCGCGTACTATAACGATTGTAAGACCTGCGGGAGCCATATTCTTCTGTGCGCCGGCATAAATCATACCGAACTTGCTTACGTCCACAGGCTCGGAAATAATGCAGGAGGACATATCAGCTACGAGAGGAATGTCACCCGTATCGGGAATATAGCTGTACTTTGTGCCGTAGATTGTGTTGTTGAAGCAGATATGTACATAATCTGCATCGGATCTGAAGGACTCTCTAGTGGTTTCGGGGATGCGCGAGAAGTTATCATCCTTTGATGATGCAGCGGCAACAACGTCACCGTACTTCTGTGCTTCCTTGTAAGCCTTGGTGGAGAACTGACCTGAAAGAATATAGTCAGCCTTTTTGTTTTTATTCATAAGGTTAAGGGGAACTGCTGCAAACTGTGTTGAAGCACCGCCCTGTAAAAAGAGAACCTTATAGTTGTCGGGGATTTCCATAATTTCACGGAGAAGAGCTTCGGCATCCTTGATAATTTTATCGTAAACAGGACTGCGGTGGCTCATTTCCATAACGGACATACCCGAATCCTCATAGCAGAGCATTTCGGAAGCAGCCTTTTCTAAAACGGAAACAGGGAGCATTGAAGGACCTGCCGAGAAATTGAATACACGATTCATAAAAAACACCTCTTATATTAATTCCATATACTCATTATATTTATGAATATTAAAACTCATTATATAACTTTACTGCGCTAAAGTCAAGACAAAAACATGTATAAAATTTGTCATAATTTTTGTACATATTGTATTAACACGGTAAAGCAGTAAAACAAAAACTCCCCGTTTTTCGGGGAGTTAAGCTATTGAATTTTTCTTATGCCTTCTTCTTACCAAGAATGATATTTGTTACCACACCGAGGATAAGTGCACAAGCGATGGATGTAATCGTAACATTACCGAAGGAAAGAGTGAGACCGCCGATACCTGCAATAAGGATAACGGAAACAACGAAAAGATTTCTGTTTTCTTCAAGGTCAACATCCTTAATCATCTTAAGACCGGAAACAGCGATAAAGCCGTAAAGAGCCATACATACGCCACCCATTACACAGGAAGGAATGGAGTCAACGAAAGCAACGAAGGGCTCGAAGAAGGATATAAGGATTGCACCGATGGCTGCAGTGATGATCGTATAAACGGAAGCGTTCCTGGTGATGGCAACACAGGCAACGGATTCACCGTAGGTTGTGTTGGGGCAACCGCCGAAGAAAGCACCAACCATTGAGCCGACACCGTCACCCAAAAGAGTTCTGTGAAGACCGGGCTCCTTAAGAAGATCTTTTTCGATGATGGAAGAGATATTTTTATGGTCGGCAATATGCTCGGCAAAAACAACAAATGCCACGGGGAGATATGCTGCAGCAAGAGTGCCTATGTATGCGCCGTCGATTTCCTTGATGCCCTTTATGGCAGTAAGGAACGTAAATTCGGGAACAGTGAAAAGGCTGATACCTGAAAATACGCTGAAATCGATAAGCTTGAGAGCATCGTTTCCTGTCTTGATACCAATGAGAGTAAGACCTGCCGCAACAGCATAGCCTGAAAGAATACCGATGATGAAGGGAATAAGTCTGACTGACTTTTTGCCGTAGGTTGAGCAGAGCATTGTCACAAAGAGAGTAACAAGACCGCAGGCAACGGCAACAAGAGGACTTGCAGAGGAAACCTTGTTTGTAACCTCAACGATTTGTCCGTCCTGAATAACCTGTGAAACAGCATCTATCATAAATTTACCCTTCTGAAGGTCACCGACGGCATTACCAGCCAAGGAAAGACCGATAATGGCAACGGTGGGACCGATAACCTGCTTTGGCATAAGCTTATCTATCCAGTTAACACCTACAAGCTTAACGATGAGAGCAAGAACAACATAAACAAGACCTGCAAAAATCGCACCGATGATGATACCTGCATAGCCTGCCTGAGCTGAAACAGCACCTGCAAAAGCGGCAGCCATAGAGCCGAGGAAAGCAAAGGATGAACCGAGGAAAACGGGAGAGGATGCCTTGGTGAAAAGAACATAAGTAAGAGTACCGATACCGGCGCCGAAAAGAGCCGCCGAGGGCTGCATACCGTTACCGATAATGATGGGTACCACGAGAGTTGCCGCCATAATGGCTAAAAGTTGCTGAATGGCATAAACAATCAGATTAGGAAATTTTGGTTTGTCTTTGATGTCATAATAGAGTTTCATTATATTTCCTCCTTTTTTTATTACATTTATAGTATCATTTTGTCGAATTTTTGTAAATAGTAAAGGTGCATAAATCCGCTCAAAAAAAACTTACCCTTTGACCAAAAATGATTTTCAGTCAAAGGGTTGATTTTAATCTATATACAAATCTCTTATGCCCTCGAGGGCTCTTATAGCTGAAACGGTCATATTGAGACCTTCTTCATCTTTCGGGAAAATAACCGCCTTCATAACTATGGAATCGCTTTTTCTTTTTGTTGAAACACTATCTGCGTAAAGAACTTCGAGAGTGTGAAGAGAGCCGCCGTACCGCTTTATAATCTCGCCAATATCCGAAGCCTGTCTTGATAAGTTTTCTGCTTCAATGTAAAGATTTTTCGAAGGGTTACCCTTTGCAATAAATCTTTTTAAAGTATTAAGGGTGATATAAATGAACAGCGTGGTTATAAAAGCACCGAGATAATACCCTGCACCCACAGCAAGACCGATACAGGAAACAGCCCAAAGGGATGCGGCTGTGGTAAGACCTTTAACGCTGAAGCCTTCTCTTAATATAGTACCCGCACCGAGGAAGCCGATACCGCTGATTACCTGTGCACCAAGTCTTGTGGGGTCAAAGTTGGAAAGTCCTTCATATTCTTTGAAAACGAAAGCCGAGGTCATCATAACAAGAGTGGAGCCTACAGCAACAAGGATATGAGTTCTGAAGCCTGCAGGACGGTGGGAATGTTCTCTTTCAAAGCCGATAAGACCGCTGAAAAAAACTGTCAGCACCATTTTGATTACGGCATCAAGAGCATACTGCACACTTGGATTTGCATATAAATCCGTCAGAAAATCCATTACTCTCTCCAAGTGTATCGCCTCCTTTAAAAATCAAAAACGAGAGAGTTTTATCTCCCCCTTTGCTTATCATTTTATATTATACCACTTTCTTAATAAAAAAGCAAATATTTTTTGGGATAAATAATCCTTGATTATCTCACCCTTTTAATGTATAATAATATAGAATAAACATTTTCAGTAACCGGAAAGGATGAGCAATATGGCAGTAAATAAAGTAAAACTTACCATCGGCGGTACGGAATATTCCATTTTAGCCGAGGATGACGTAAAGTATGTTCAGGAGCTTGGCAAAGAGCTTGACAAAGCCTTTTCCAAAATTATGAAGGCTAATACAAGCATATCCACCACTCAGGCGGCTGTTCTTCTTGCCCTCGATTATGCTGATGAATGTAAAAAAGCCGTGGCAACTGCCGACAGGCTCCGTGAGCAGATAAAGGACTATCTTGACGATGCCTCCGATGCCAAAAGCAAGGCTGACTGGGCAAGACACGAAGCCGAAAGTCTCAAAAAAGAAGCAGAAAAACTCCGTCTTGAAAACAGCAGACTTAAAGCAGAGCTTAATGCAATTCTTGACGGTGCAGGTAAGTAATAAATGAAGAAACCTGAAATTCTCGCTCCCGTCGGCTCACCGGAAAGCCTTTATGCCGCTGTGCGCACAGGTGCCGATGCCGTTTATATGGGATGCAAAAGCTTCAACGCAAGAATAAAAGCCGAAAATTTCGGTGATGAAGAAATCAGAGACGCCGTTGCTTACTGTCACAGCCACGGCGTTAAAGTACATATTACAATGAATACCCTCATTTCCGATGAGGAAATTCCCGAAGCCCTCGAAACGTTGAAGCGTATCTGCTCCTGGGGTGCCGATGCGGTTATTGTGCAGGATTTAGGTCTTGCACGACTTATGGAAAAGATAGTACCCGGCCTTGAAAAACACGCCTCCACCCAGATGTCAGTTCAGACTGTGGCAGGAGTAAAGCTTCTTGAAAGCATGGGCTTTTCCCGTGCCGTGCTTCCCCGAGAGCTAACAAAAGAAGAAATTAAAAAGATAAAAGACAGCTGTGATATTGAAATAGAAATTTTCATTCACGGTGCACTCTGTATGTCCGTTTCCGGTCAATGCTATATGAGCAGTATGTTCGGCGGAAGAAGCGGTAACCGCGGCCTTTGCGCCCAGCCCTGCCGTCTCCCCTTCTGTGCCGAAAATGGAACAGGTAATGATTTGAGCCTTAAGGATTTGTCTCTTATTGAAAGAGCAGAGGAGCTGACGGAAATCGGCATCGACTCTCTTAAAATCGAAGGCAGAATGAAGCGCCCCGAATATGTGGCGGCGGCTGTTACGGCTATAAGAAGCACCCTCGACAGAAAAGCGGATAAGGAAATTCTTTCAAAGCTCCGCGCCGTTTTCTCCCGTTCAGGCTTTACTGACGGCTACTTTGCCGACAGACGCGGCAGAGATATGTTCGGCATAAGGCAAAAGGAAGATGTTACCTCTGCAACAAATCAGGTGCTGAAGGACCTTTCAAGGCTTTACGAAAAGGAAAAGGGCAACATTCCCGTAAGCTTTTTCCTTACGGTTATTGAAGGCGAAAAAATCTCCCTTTCTGCTTCGGCTATAGGCAAAACCGTTTTTGTCGAAGAGAACTGCATACCCGAAAAGGCGCTTAACAAGCCTCTTACAAAGGAAGGCCTTGCCGAAAGAATTTCCAAATGCGGCGGCACTCAATTTTATGCAGAGGAAACGGAAATCGACCTTGACGAAGGACTTATTGTTCCCGCAAGTGCCATAAATAATCTTCGCAGAACTGCCCTTTCAGAGCTTGAAAAAGCTGTTATATCTGTAAAGTCTTGCACCTTTACAGATACAGATATAAAAACCACCCCCTACAGGGCGGAACAGCCTCTTAAATTCAATATAAGAATAGCAAAGGCAAGTCAGCTTCCCGAAAGCCTTGACAATGTGGAAAACTTATATATTCCGCTTAATTTTGAGGAAAACTTCGTGGAAAACGTAAAAAAACTGCCTGTAAATGTGGGAATTGAGGTGCCGAGAGGCATTTTCGGCAACGAAACACTTGTGGAAAAGTATCTTTTGAGAGCAAAGGAATGTGGAATTAACATCGCCTACTGCTCCACTCTTGACGGTTTGGCACTGGCGAAAAAGCACGGCTTCACCTTACACACAGGCTTTTCGATGAATGTTTTCAACAGCCATTCCGTGGACTTTTTGGAGGCTTTAGATGTAAAGGAAATTACCTTGTCACCTGAACTCACCCTCAAAAAGCTTTCTGCAGTGGGCGGAAAGGTGAAAAGAGGTATAATCGGCTACGGCAGACTTCCTCTCATGCTCACAAGAAACTGCCCCGTCAAAAACGGAACCGACTGTACCGAGTGCAAAAGCAATAAATTTCTCACTGACAGAAAGAATATGAAGTTCCCTGTTGTCTGCCATTTCGGTGCTTGTGAAATCCTTAATTCACAGCCCATCTATTTGGGTGACAGGCTCGGTGAAATCGAAAATCTTGACTTTATAACCCTCTACTTCACCAAAGAAAAAAAGGAAGTATGTGAGGCTATACTCGACGCTTACCGTAAGGGCAAAAGTGTCAAAGGCGAATATACCCGCGGACTTTATTACCGCGGACTTGAAGGATAAAATTGAAGATAAACAGAAAGGATTTTTATTATGCCCAAAAGAACAGACTACTTATCCTGGGACGAATACTTTATGGGGATTGCCATGCTTTCCTCTTACAGAAGTAAAGACCCCAACACACAGGTCGGTGCCTGTATTGTAAACGACAACAACCGCATTATGTCCGTCGGCTATAACGGCTTCCCCACCGGCTGCAGTGATGACTGCTTCCCCTGGGAAAGAACAGGTGACGCCTATGACACCAAATACCCTTATGTCTGCCACGCAGAGCTTAATGCAATTTTAAACTGCCGCGGAATAAACCTTGAGGGTTGCCGTATTTATGTTGCCCTTTTCCCCTGCAACGAATGTGCAAAAGCAATTATTCAGAGCGGTATCAAAGAGGTTGTTTATCTTTCCGACAAATATGCGGAGACTATGGCAACAAGAGCTTCAAAGAGAATGTTCGAGGCCGCAGGAGTAAAGCTTACGAAGCTTACTCCCACCAAGGAAAACATAATCATTGACTTTGATGAAAATAAGGTATAAAAAACGAAAAGAGCAACCGTCGGTTGCTCTTAATTTTTTATTTCTTCTCTGCCGTACCGAACTCTCTTCTGCCCTCGACCGTATCTCTGTAATACTGTGTTTTATGGTTGGGGTGCTTGGTGCTGTTCCAGAGTTCTTCAGCTCTCGGCGCCCATTCTTCGGCAAATTTGTCACACTTACTGCAAAGCATTTCTGCCGTCTCTTCACCGAGGAAGTTAGTTGACTTTGCTCCTGTTCTTTTTACGATGTCACGAAGACATTGGGGATTTTCGAGCATAGGACAGGGACGAAGATGATTATCGTTGAAGGGCTGATCATGTCTGAATGCCATAAACAGCGGATTCTTAAGACCTTCCAAAAGAGTATGAGTTCTGATATTTGAATCGGAAAAGTGAATGAAAACACAAGGCTCCATATCACCTGCGGAGTTAATGTGGAAATAGTTTCTGCCGCCTGCGATACATCCGCCTACATACTCACCGTCACTCTGGAAGTCCATAAAGAACATAGGCTTACCTGTCTTCGAGTTTCTTACTCTGCGAAGCCACTTATACATATATTCTCTTTGGTCGGGAGTGGGAATAAGGTCGGGAGACGCGCCGTGACCTACAGGCATAAAGTTGAAATAAAGACCGTACTTTACACCGAGATCAACCATTTTGTCAAGGAATTCGTCACTTGTAACCTGGTCAATGTTATTTCTTGTGTAGCAAACACTCATACCGAAAAGACAGCCCTTGCTTTTAAGAAGCTTCATAGCAGAAATAACCTTCTGATAGTTACCCTCACCGCGACGGGCATCGGTGGTTTCTTCCGTACCCTCAATGGAAAGTGCAAGAGCGAAGTTGCCCACTCTCTTCATTTCGTCACAAAGCTTTTCGTCAACGAGGTGACCGTTTGTATAGGCAAGGAAGCCGCAGTCGGGATATTCAGCGCAGAGCTTTATAATGTCGTCCTTTCTGATAAGAGGCTCACCGCCGGTGAACATATAAAAGTGAGTTCCCAGCTCTCTGCCCTGACTTACGATGGAAGACATTTCCTCATAGGTAAGGTTATGTTTATGTCCGTATTCTGCCGCCCAACAGCCGTCACACTTACAGTTGCAGGCAGAAGTGGGGTCGAGGAGAATCTGGAAAGGGATGTTACACTTATACTTTTCTCGGTTCTTTCTTACTGCCTTTGTGCCCTTGACACCTGCACCGAGACCCATGGCAAGGAGCATCTTTTTGATAACATCCCTGTCAACATCACGAAGGATGTTCATCGCCATTTCATAGTAAACATTATCACCGTCGCTTATGCCCTTTCGGAAAGCGTCAATATAATGCTTGGGAAAGATACCGCCTAAAAGCTTCTCGCCAAGATTAACAAGCTTCAAAAGATTGCCCTGCGGATCCTTGTCAACATATTTTAAAAGACTGTCAAGAACGGCACCTGCGGCGGCTCTTTCTATTTTATCTGCCATATTCATATAAAAATACCTCACAAAAATTCCTCAATCAAGGAAAATATCCTTAAAATTATAACATAAGCAAAAATAAAAGTCCATACAAAAATAAAAAGAATAATCAATAATTTATTATTGCCCCGAAATGCTTTCCTCAATCAGAGCATCTGCTCCACTTTCACAAATGGTGACAGACTGTTCTTCAGTTGAGACTGTATTGTCTGCCTTTTCTTCCGCAAGCCTGTTAAAACCAAGCATAGCAAAAAGCAGTACAATACTTACCACTGCTATTACGATTCCGATCTTTTCTAAAAGAGAGCGTTCCGAAAAGGGTTTCATAATCTGTCTCTCATTATATCTTATTTGTTCTGTGTAATCTCTCAAGATAATTTCTCTCCTTTAATTTTCACTGTCTGTATTTTATACTGTATTTTATAATATTTTGAGAACGAAGTCAAACCCTGCCCCTTGAAAAAATATCTGAAAAAACACTTGATTTTCCCATCACTTTATATTATAATATTTAGGCTATCAATCGAAGGGGTATTCCCCCAAATAGAACAAAGATACTTTATTTTGGTCATGCAGCAGTGGGTTCTGTGCGACAGTACACTGTGAACCATGTCAGGCGGGGAACCGAGCAGCATTAAGCAATTCGTCTGTGCGACACAGGTCAGCCTGCTGCTGTATGACCAAGGGAAAGTATCTTTTTTTAAACGAAGGCGCCGGGAATCGGACATTTAAGACTTATCGTCTTCGATTACCGTGACCTTAAACAGGAGGCGAAAGAATGTATCAGGTATTATACAGAAAATACAGACCTAAGTTTTTTTCCGATGTAGTGGGACAGGAGCATATCACCACCACACTTGCAAAGGAAATCGAAACGGGCAAGCTTTCTCACGCCTATCTTTTCACAGGCTCAAGAGGTAC
>JAZUNX010000038.1:0-14141 GCA_045604385.1 Acutalibacteraceae bacterium | reverse complement strand
CGACATGGCTACGATCCGACTTGTTCGAGCCCTGTTGTTCCCACCAATGGCCCGGTAGTTCAGTTGGTTAGAACGCTAGCCTGTCACGCTAGAGGTCGACGGTTCGAGCCCGTTCCGGGTCGCCATTTTAAAGTTAAAAATGCGGATGTAGCTCATCTGGTAGAGCGCCACCTTGCCAAGGTGGAGGTAGCGAGTTCGAGCCTCGTCATCCGCTCCATATACGGTACCATAGCCAAGTGGTAAGGCCACGGTCTGCAAAACCGTTATTCCCCAGTTCAAATCTGGGTGGTACCTCCAAAGGAAAAAGTCCGAAAAACCTTGATTTTATAAGGGTTTCGGGCTTTTTTGTTTTTTCGTTTTTACTTTTCGCAGTAACGAAAATATACACAAAATAACACAAATAATCACATTTATGGGTGTCAAAATGGGTGTCAAAGTAGTCAAAGAAAAGCACCGAAATTAATCGGTGCCCGTAGCTAAATATTCATTGAGCTTTGAGATGTTTTTCTTCTTATGCTGACTATCTAAATGGGTATAAATCGCAAGGGTGGTCTTGACATCGTTATGCCCCATCTGTTCCTTGGCGGTTAGTACATCAATACCGGCCTCATACATAATCGTGCAGAAGGTGTGACGGAGACAGTGAGGGGAGAACGGCTCTATGGTTATTATCTGTCCCCGAGGATCATTTTTATTCCTTTTAATAAGTGAGGTGCCGTATTCCTGATTAAGGTCGAGCATATAGCTCTCCCACAGCTTTTGCCATGCGGAGTTGGTCATCATCTTTCCTTGAGCCGTGGTCAGTACATAAAGACTGTTCTTTTCGAGACGGTCAAGATAATCAATTAACTTATCTGGTACGGTGACGATACGGATACCTGCTTTCGTTTTCGGCTGCTTAATCTGACAGTTTTTGAAATCGAAGGATTTATTGACGATGATAGTCTTGTTCTTAAAGTCAATATCAGACCAGAGCAGAGCGGTGGCTTCTCCACGCCTTAAGCCTGAATACATCATCAGCATCGCCGCAGGCTGTGCCCGGTGTTCGAATTCTTCCACCCATTGTCTTTCCTTAGGAGAGAGTGCCCGTCTTTCGTCTGTCTTGGCCTGTTTCGGTACCTTAAGGTATTTACAGGGGTTAAACTCCGAGGCTCTGTTTTCTATGGCATATTCGAACACAGAGGACAGAGCAGACATATATCGCTGTATGGTGCGCTTTGATGTGCGTTTTCCTGTTGCAGGATTGACGGAAAACAGCTCGTTAATGTATGGTTGAAGAAGTTGCTGATTTATGCTCTTCAAGGGCAAATTACCCACTTTTTCGCAAAAATAGGAAGCTCGAAAACAAAAGGTCTGATATTCACTTTCGGTAAGTTCGGTTTCCTTAACCTTTTTCAGCCTTTCGAGCCACTGTGAAAAGGTATCGTCAGCACTCGACAGGTCAATACCCTTGCTTATTTTAGTGCGAAGGTCAAGCTCTTTCTTCTTCAGCTCGGCAACGGATTTGGCATAGAGATATTTATACTTGCCGTTTTCAGCATCGTATACCTTCGTCTGATACCTGCCGTCACTTCTTTTTTTGTACTGTGCCATAAATTCTGTCACTCCTCCTTGATTTTTAGGGCATAATATGGTAGAATGACAGAGTAATCCCGTCATTCTAATTTGTCTTGGATATGGTATTACATTCATCCTTCACCGAGGACCAGTCGGTGAGGGATTTTTTTATTTTTATACTTCTACGGTGATTCGTTCGCTGACTTTATATTCATTATAATTTTCATCATAGAAAACTACTCTGAACTTGATTATTTCTACATCTTCGGCTTCGTCTATATCTGTTCCGCTTTGGAAAATGATAAAGGGTTGACTTGAGGACTCGTCAGGATGAATTGTTATTGGCATTCCTGTGCCTGTTTGCATTGAATTTCCGTTAATTGATACATCTTTAAGCATAACAGTTACAGTTTGATCTGTAATATTGTCTATTTTTAATGATAAGTATAAACAGCCTTCTATACCGTATTGTTTTTCGATTTTTTTGTATTCAACTTTCATATTACTGTCTTCATAAGTAATAGTTTTTTCGTTGACTGTTTCACTTGTTGTGTCATTCTCGTTAGGAGTTTCGGGAGTATCCGAACCGGAAGAGAAAAATAGAAAGGATGCAATTAGTGCGATTATGATAATAAGACCTATTTTGTTTTTCTTTGTTTTTTCTTTGTGTTTCATTGTTTTGTAGCTCCTTTAATTTTTTTAGGGCAGTTATAATTCCCTTTACATATATAGTGTTATTAAATGGAAAAAGTAACAGAAAATCAAAATTTTGCTCTTAATTCAACAACTTTACCTATTATCTGAACAGGCAATTTTTCAACCTGTTCTTTTGAATAATAGAACGGCTCATAAGAAGGATTAGTGGAAATAAGAGTAACACCGTTTTCATTCATATAGAATTTCTTCACGGTGGCATCGTTTCCGTTAACAAGGACAACAGCAAGCTCACCGTTTTCTACTATGTCCTGTTTGCGCACAATGACAACATCGCCTTCGGTTATACGAGGCTCCATACTGTCACCTTTGATAGAAAGAGCGAAATGTTCGCCTTTAGAAGCCATATCAATAGAGATTTCCTCATAATCGAGTATTTCCTCAACTGCCTCGATGGGGATTCCTGCACGGACATAACCGAGGACAGGGATTTTAATACCTTTGACAGATTCAGTGGGTTTATGTCCACTCATTAATTCTCCGGGAGAAACACCTAAAGCGTTGGCGAAAGCCAAAATTTTAGTTTGGTTAATATCACGAAGACCGAGCTCTATTTTATTAACTGCTGAAGCGGTTTTAAAGCCTACTCTTTCAGCTAATTCTTGCTGTGTTAAACCTGTTTTTTCTCGTAAAAATTTTATTCTTTGATATATAGTCATTTTTCATCACCAACCATACAATAACACAAAATAGCCACTTTGTCAACTTTTTTTGAAAGAAATTCAAGAAAACTATTGACAAAATGGCTAAAAAGGGTGTAATATAGCGATGTAGCCAAAATGGCTAAAACACTACAGTTAAGGAGGTGAGTGTATGACAGCAACAAAAAAAATACGTTCACTTATGGTTGCAAAAGGTCTTATACAGAGTGATGTTGCAGCAAAATTAGGCATAAGCCCCCAGTCTTTTTCTTATAAACTGAACAATAAAGTTGAGTTTAAAGCAAGTGAAATAGAGGCGCTTTGTATTTTGCTCGACATTACAAATAAGGACGAGTATTTTTTTTGCTCGTAAATTAGCCAAAATGGCTACAATATATAGAAGGGCAGGTGAGAACAGATGCTTTTATCCTCAATAGAAAAGGACAGTACCCAAATAAAAATCGTAATCAACAAAGGCAAAGCCAAAGGAAAACAGCGATGCAAGGCAGTTATAAGAATAAACGAAGATATTTATGATGAACTCTTTAATTTATCGACTATATCGGGTTTATCAATATGTGAGCTTGCTTCCGAAATGCTCCGCTTTGCAAATGAAAAGATTACGGTAATCGAGAGGGAAAACAATATTAAGTTTGAACGAAAATAAAAAACTCTTGCCAAAGCCACCAAGCACCGCAAGAGTTTAAGAAACACCAAATCAAGAAAGAATTGGTAATTTAATTATAACCTAACCGTTCTTTCTTGTCAAGAAAGGAAGAAAATCAATGCGTAAAAAAGTTACATATTACAGAGATTGGGAACAGATGCCGCTGTCTTTGACAGTGAGAGAGGTTGCCGTCATTATGCAAACAAGTGAGCAGTCCATAAGAAAGCATGCACGAGAGGGGACTCTTCCCGGTAATAAGTTCGGCAAGAGCTGGCGGTTTGACCGTTCGGTAATTCAGAGCGTAGTGGAAAGGGGAGCAGTGATATGAGTTTCGGCGCTTTTGCATTCATATATTTCTCTCTTGCCTTTATCCTTTTTGTCTTGATTCTGTTCGAGAAGAAGTTTATCGCTATGGAAGATAAATACAAGAAGGCGAGAAAGTTACGTATCAAAGAGTTAGAGGAAGAGAACAGCCTTCAAAAGGAGATTATTTATATTCAGTTTAAAAAGAATGTGAACCTTAAAGAAAAGAATGTAAACCTTAATGCAAAGCTAAATGCCCAGAAGAGAATCAATAGCACCATTCTCGAGGATCTTCGCCAGGAGAGGATGAAGAGAGATAATGAAGTTCAAAAACAGATAAAAAAGGAGAGTGCTTCTGATGTCAAGAACTCTTTTGACGTATGAATTTTTATTTGAAAAAACGGCCTTTGAAAATTGGCAGTGCGAAGAATACGCAGAGAGTTTTTCAGATGAGCGCATTTGCGGTTTTACTGAACTTTTGAAAAGGGCAATATATAACGAACTGTCAGATGAAGAAATTCAGGTTATACAGCTCTATTTTTATGAAAATTATTCTCTGACACAGATTGCTGATTTGCTTGATATTAATACTTCAACAGTTCAAAGACGGATAAAAAAAGCAGAAAAAACACTTTTTGAAAAATTAAAGTATGCGGCCGAATATCGCTACGGACTGATGATAGCGCCATCCGGAGCAGGCGGCAAAGGTCATAGAGGACTACCTGGAAGGGCGGTGTGAGAGTGGAGAAGAAATTTGATATAATCCGTGTTTTCCCTCGTCAAACCTCATTTACGCCTACGGATGATATGGCTTTCATCGGTATGCCTCAATTGTTTATCCCTGAACACAAGGAAATACACATATCCTGCACTTTTACTTGGGATAAAGCATACTGTGAGCATCTCGCATATCAGTGGGAAGGCGTAACTGATAAACCTGTAAAGCTCGGTGGCGTAGCTTACGGTTCACCTTGCGAAAATTTTGTGCAGGGAATGTATGTGAAGAAAAATGTTATTTTCACTTCGAGAGGCTGTAATAATAACTGCCCATGGTGTATTGTACCGAAACAAGAAGGGAGATTAAAACAGCTTGAAATCAATGAGGGTAACTGGATACAGGACAATAATTTTCTTCAGTGCGACAGACATCATAAAGACAAGGTTTTTGAAATGCTTAAAACACAGAACGCTATCTGTTTCAAAGGCGGTCTTGAGGCTGACCTTGTCGATGAGCATTTCTGTGACAGCCTGCTTTCGCTCGGCCCGAAAAAGGTAAAAGAGTTATGGCTTGCCTGTGACACGGATGCACGGCTTCCCGAATTCAGAAAGGCTTGTGAAAAGCTGAAAAAAGTAGGCTTCAACCGTAATAAAATTCACTGTTATGTTTTGTCTTACGGAAAAGACCGTGGAAAAGATGAAGCAAGAGCCAGAGCGGTATATGAAGCCGGTGCGATGCCTTTCGTTCAGCTGTACAGAGAATTTTCTGATACTAAAACAGAATATTCAGCTGATTGGAATAAGTGGGCAAGGATGTGGCAAAGACCTGCTGCTATGAGGGCACATGTGGAGAAAGGTACCGATTACAAAGATTTTGATGTATAGGAATATAGGAGGACGAAATGGAAGTTTTAAATCTCAAAGCAACTACACCCGAACAGGAACGGGTGAAGGAATATCTTCAGCAGAATGTGAGTGATATTCTCGCTGAGAAAATAAATAACGGTGTCAGAATCGAAAAAGATGGCAAGACACTGATTAATAAAAAAGACCTTGACGGGTTTATGAAATATGCCTATGAGGAAGCAAGAAAACTGGCGAAGGGTGCAAATTGCGCCTGTGTATCAGATGATATTGTGTTCGGATGGGCCGTACATTATTTCGAAGAGGACAGTATAGAGGGTACACTCTACAACGAAGACGGCACAGTATACTCCAAACCTGCGCCGGCACCGAAGCCGAAAAAAGAAAGTAAACCTTCGGCACCGAAGGAAGAGAAACCGAAGGCAGAAAAGCCGCAGAAGGATAAAAAGGCTCTTTCTGATAATCAGTTTTCTCTCTTCGATTTATGCGGATGAGGTGGCTTATGAAAATCGATAAAATTAAGCCTATCCCGAAATATATTCTTCAGAGGATACAGAAAAAGGATAAGGAAACTCACCCGGAGCAAGACGGTCACAGACGGTATTATTCTTATCTCACTAAGAATGAGGGCGAGTTGTGCAAGGTAACCGTTGCTGTAAAGTGTCATAAAGGTGAATGGTACTGTAAACAGTGTATTGTGCGCGGTGTACATTCGGATTATAGCTTAATAAAAGATACGAAGTATACATACGGAATGAGTGGGTATAGTACAGGCTTTCACGATTTAGGTTTATACAAAAATCCTGAATGGTATGAAGACGGAAAATGGTATGTAAACGGTTTTCTGTTTAATCCCTGGGCACCTATAGTGAACAAAGAGTATCTTTCAAAGTTTCCCGAATACAGATACAGTGCTTATGAGCTTTACACAGGCTCGGATATCTTCTCTTATATACAGAAATATGAAGAATATCCTCAGTTGGAATTCTTCGTCAAAATGGGACTTTCAGATTACTGCTACAGTGTGCAGATGCTTAAAAAGGCGGGGAAAGATAAAGGCTTTCGTAAATGGTTATTCAAGAACTGTGACGAGTTGAAGAAAGGCCGCTTTGATATACCTGCCATTATGAGGGCATATAAGACTAACATCTCTCTCAGTGAAGCACAGAGGTGGGCAGATTTAAGAAAAGACAGGGAGTTAAAACCTATTCTCGAGTTGTTCGGTGATGATTTAGAACAATATTTTGATTATGTCGAGAAAAAGGATGTCGGCAACAGAGTATATCTTGACTATCTGAAGGCCTGCAATTATCTCGGACTTGATATGACGGAAGAAAAAAACAGACTGCCTCACGATTTCAAAAGGTGGCACGACATACGTATCGATGAAGCCGATTCGAAACGTGCAAAAGAGGACCGCAAAAAGCGCAGAGAGCTCTACAAAAACTTTTCTTCAGTGGCGGATAAGTACGCTCCCATGCAGAAGTGTGAAAACTGCAGTTTCATTATGCTTATCGCAAAAAGCCCTGCCGAGCTTCAGAAGGAGGGAAAAAAGCTCGGCCACTGTGTAGGCGGGATGGGGTATGACCAAAAGTTCGTTAAAGAGGAAAGCCTTATATTCTTCCTTCGTCAGCACGATGCACCGAACAAGCCTTATGTGACAATAGAATATTCACTCAAACAGAAGAAAGTCCTTCAGTGCTATGCAGAACATAACCATAAGCCACCTGAAGAGGTAACAGAATATGTGAATGCGGTGTGGCTTCCTTATGCAAATAAAGCTCTGAAGAAGATAGTGAAAGAAAGGAAGGCGGTATGAGATGAGTAAAGCGGTATTAATGTCGATACAGCCGAAATGGTGCGAGCTAATCGCATCGGGCAAAAAGACCGTTGAGGTCAGAAAGAGCAAGCCGAAACTGGAGCCTCCATTTAAGGTGTATATCTACTGCACAAAACCAAAAGAAAAATTGCTTGATGTGGTTAAAGACGGTGACGAATTTTTTGGAGAAACATATCACGGAAAAACAAAGTTCATTAAGAGTGATGAAGGCTCTGTTTGTGATATGTATGGCAAGCGACAGAAAGTTATCGGTGAGTTTATATGTGATAAGTTTATACCTATTGCTTATGACAACGGAGTTTACTATACAACAGAACAATGCGGACGGGCTTGTATGACAGTTGAAGAAGCTCGAAAGTACGGAAAAGGCAAACAGCTCTACGGCTGGCACATTTCAAATCTCATAATCTATGACAAGCCGAAAGAGTTGAGGGAGTTTTGCATTGTTGATAATGAAGCAGTTAAAAGATGCGAACACAGAAAACGAATATACAACAGTCCCGATTTTACAAACGGTGCGATGCTTCCCGGCTCTTACTTTTGCAAAGATAAAACGGATTGGTGCAGAAAGTGTAAAACAAAGCCAATCACAAGACCGCCGCAGTCCTGGTGTTATGTAGAGGAGGTATAACAATGGACGAATACATAAAACTTAACGATGCCCTTCATATTGTGGATGTGATTTCATCCGATGAGGGCATACGAAAAAAATGCAAGGCAATCAGAAAGAGGCTGAAGGAGCTGCCGGGAGAAGATGTGGTATCGGAAGAAATTTATGAACAGGCAAAAAAAAGACCAATATGAAAAGGGTTATGAATATGCGATTGAACATCTTAACTCAAATATTATAAATGTAGTGTTTTGCAAAGATTGTAAACACAGAAACGAAAAGGGAATATGTGAGAAATTCCGTCAACGCTATCCGTTCTACCCCGAAGATGATTTTCATTGTGGTTACGGCGAAAAGGAAGAAGGTGCAGTGGAATGAACTTCGGAAAAGCATTGGCTATAGTTATTCAAATCGATAGCGATAATTTCACCGATGAAGAAAAAGCTGAGGCAATTTATCACGTGATGAATGCTCCTACTCATAACAGCATTACAAAGGACAATATGGTAAAGGTAATTAAGTGGCTGTGGCATAAGAACTATGAATGGGTTGTGCCTGAAGCCGAACTGAAAGAAATGGTGGGTGAAAACAGTGACTGACAGAGAAAGGCTGATTGAGTTAATAGTTCAAAGCACTCAAAAGTGTGACAGTACGGATTGTAACAGGTGCAAGTATTGGAACACAAATGATTGCGGAGCTGCTCGAATGGCTGACCACATCCTTTCAGACGGTTGGATAAGACCGCCTTGTAAGGTTGGGGATACGGTGTATGTAATTATGGAAACCTCTTGTGAAGATATTGACCTTGTGCATACAGTTTGTGAGTTTTACAACGAGAAACACGAAGATTTATGCACCTTAACAAGAGGCAAATGCCCGTACAAATACATCATAATAAACTGTGAAGCAGATGAAAGTAATATTTTATCTTTTAGTGAAAGGTTCGGCAAAACCGTCTTCCTCACTCGTGAAGAAGCAGAACAAGCACTTGCGGAAAGGCAGGGAAAAAATGAAAAACCTTGATTTCAAAATGCGTGAGCGATTCCACCGCAGAGAACAGGATGAAGACCGCCAACTGCAGAGGGAGTATAAACAATTCGAAAAAATGAAAGCAGCTCACTACGCGGCAAATAAAGACTGCTTAGAAGATAAAAGCCGTGAATACGAAGAAGCGTATAAGCGTTTAAAAGCACTTGCGGAAAGAGAGGGTGCACCTAATGCGGGCGATAGTTAAATTCATAGACGGCGGTTATGTGAACATACCTGCCGACACCATAGAAAAACAGGATGAATGGATTATGGTCCGTTCCGGTAAAAAAACAATGGGTATGTTTGATGAGGGCATAGTCAACTGTGCCTATCTTTCAGAGAAAGGAGAAAGAAATGACATACGAACACTTTCTGCAGACAAAAATTGAAATAGCACCTGTCAGCGGCTTTGATGTGTCGGATGATGAGATTAACCCTATCTTGAAGCCTCATCAGCGTGACGGAGTGAAATGGGCGATAAAAGGCGGTCGCAGAGCTTTGTTTTATGCCTTCGGTTTAGGTAAGACAGTTATGCAGCTCGAATTCTGCCGTATTGTAGTAAAGCATAAGGGCGGTAAGGCACTTATCGTAATGCCCTTGGGTGTTAAGCAAGAATTTACTCACGATGCAGAACAGCTTTTGAGGATCCCTGCTCCCGTATATGTCCGTAATATGGAAGAGGTCAAAGCAGCTGATGCTGATATACTCTGCACCAATTATGAAAGAGTGAGAGACGGAGATATAGACCCTACATATTTCACGGCTACCTCTCTCGATGAAGCGGCGGTGCTCCGTTCCTTCGGGAGTAAGACCTATCAGACCTTCCTCGATAAATTCAAGGGTGTACCGTATAAGCTCGTAAACACGGCCACACCTTCTCCGAACAGATATAAAGAGCTGATACATTATGCCGGTTATCTTGAGGTAATGGATACGGGACAGGCTCTGACAAGATTTTTCAAAAGAGACACCACCAAGGCAAATAATCTCACTCTTTATCCTCATATGGAAAAGGAGTTCTGGCTGTGGCTTTCAAGTTTTGCTCTCTTTGTTTCGAAGCCTTCCGATTTAGGTTATTCCGATGAGGGCTATGATTTACCGGAGCTGAAGGTAAACTATCATAGAATCGATAAAGGACCTTCCGTGAGAGAGGAGAAGGACGGACAGATAACAATGACCGTGGATGCAGCTGTTTCTCTTAAGGCGGCGGCAAAAATCAAAAATGAGAGCATCGATGCCCGAACAGAGAAGATGAAGGAGATAGTTGATTCTGCTCCCGGTGAACATTTCATCCTCTGGCACGACCTTGAGGCTGAAAGACACTCCATAAAGAAGGCTCTCCCGGAAGCAGTCGAGATTTACGGCTCCCTTGATTTAGACAAGAGAGAAAAGAGAGTTATTGACTTTGCTGAGGGCAGAACAAAGCTTCTTGCAACAAAGAAAGAAATATCCGGCAGTGGCTGTAATTTTCAGAAGCACTGTCACAGGGCAATATTTCTCGGTATTGATTATGAGTTCAATGATTTTATACAGGCTATTCACCGAATATACCGATTCTTGCAGACAGAAGAGGTAATCATTGATGTTATCTATATGCAGGAAGAGCAGGAGATACTGAAGGTACTCCTCGAAAAGTGGAAGCAGCACGATAAGCTTATGGCCGAAATGACAGAGATAGTCAAAAAGTACGGTCTTTCAGATACAGGCAGAGCCGAAAGTCTTCGCAGAAGTATCGGCATTGAAAGTACTGTTATAAAGGGTGAACATTTCATAGCCGTAAATAATGACTGTGTTTTACAGACACAGCTGATGGCAGATAACAGTATCGACCTTATACATACCTCTATTCCGTTCAGTAACCACTATGAATACACACCTTCATATAACGATTTCGGCCATAACAAAAACACAGAGAGATTTTTCGAACAGATGGATTATCTTTCTCCCGAGCTTCTCCGTGTTCTTAAGCCGGGAAGAGTATTTGCCTGTCATGTAAAGGACAGAGTTCTTTTCGGTAATGTTACGGGCACAGGCTTTCCCACTATCGAGCCCTTCCACGCTCTTTGTATCTCTCACTATATGAAGCACGGCTTTCAGTATTTCGGTATGATAACCGTCAGCACCGATGTAGTCAGAGAAAACAGTCAGACCTACCGACTCGGATGGAGTGAGCAGTGTAAGGACGGTACCAAGATGGGAGTAGGCTGTCCCGAATATATATTGCTTTTCAGAAAGCTTCCTACGGACACATCAAACGGCTATGCCGATGTACCTGTAACCAAGTCAAAGGAAGAATACACCAGGGCAAGATGGCAGATAGATGCTCACGGATACTGGCGTTCCTCGGGTGACAGTCACATTTCTGCAGAGGACCTTAAGAAATTACCTGTCGATAAGCTGCAGAAGGTTTACCGTCAGTTTTCGAGAGATAATGTCTACGACTACAAACAGCACGTAGACCTTGCGGAAAATCTTGATAAGCAAAAAGCGCTGCCTTCGTCCTTTATGGTAGTCGCTCCCGGTAGTTGGTCTGATGATATATGGGACGATGTAAACCGTATGAAAACACTCAACACAGTACAGAGTCAGAAAAACAAAGTACAGCACGTCTGTCCTTTACAGATTGACATAGTAGAGAGAATCATCAACCGATACTCCAATGAGGGCGAAACGGTATATGACCCCTTCGCAGGGCTGTTCACCGTACCTATGACGGCCGTAAAAATGAACCGTAACGGCTACGGCTGTGAGCTTAATGCTGACTATTTCGCTGACGGTGTGGCCTACTGCAGGGAAGCCGATGCACAGCGGGATGTGCCGACTCTGTTCGATTTGGTGGGGTGTTTGTGATGAATGAAATTATCAAAGAATGCCAACAGGATATAGCAGTAATTCAGCGGAAAATTAAAAAGCTGAAAGCTCAGCCTAAAAGTGCCACGAGAGATGCCCTGTTGCTTAATTGGGAGACCATCCTCTACGAACTGCAGGACAGAGTAGGGCAGATGAAAAAATATATGAAAGAAGGCGATAAAATATGAAGTATATATGTACCCGTTGCGGCTTTCTTACTGACGAGCTTCCGAAAATGACCGAAAGACATCCTGTCGGTGACGGTTATTCGGAAGAGACGGTCAGCAGTTGGGTTCACAGCTGCGGCGGAGAATTTGACTGTGCAAAGACATGTAAAATCTGCGGAGAGACAAAGAGTGAGGAAGATAATCTTTTTCACGGTGATATTTGTGAAGAGTGCCTTAAAATGGCGTCTACAGATTTTGACCTTGTCAAAAAATGCTCCGACAAAGGTAATGTAAAAGCTATGACTGAGGTTGATTCTCTTGTGCTTGTTCTTTTGTCGGGCAGAGACATAAATGAGATTTTATGGAAGATTGTTCTTTCTGCTCACGAAGGCTCTCTCGGTGCCGAATGCAAGAAGGCCGATTCATATAAAGCCTCAAGGTGGGCACTTTCTGATATGGATTGGTTTTCGGATATGATATGTGAGGTGAGTGAATTTGGATAAGATAATCAAAGTCAAAGATGAAGCCTCTGTCTATCACGCTTCAGAGCATATAGGCAGAAGTCAGCTTTTCAGAATGAGTAAAAGTCCCGCACACTTCAAAGAATATCTTGAGGCTCCCGTGGAGAAGACCAAGGCTCTTATTTTAGGCTCGGCTTTTCACTGTCTTGTTTTAGAGCCTGATAAATTTGAAAAGGAATACTGTGTAATGCCTCGGGACTATGACGGCAGAACAGCAGGGGGCAGAGCCTTTAAAAGGGCAGCAGAAGAGAGAAATCTGCAGATACTGACCTTTGAGGAATATGAAATGCTCTCGGGTATGGCCACATCTGTTATGTCTGACCCCTATTGTCAGCTGCTTCTTTCCGGTGAGAAGGAAACTTCTTATTATTGGACCGATGAAGATACGGGAGTTAAGGTCAAATGCCGTCCCGACTGCCGTACAGACCTTAAGAAATATTCTGTGGTGGTTGACCTTAAGAGCTGTGAAAATGCACAGATAGATGCCTTCATCCGTGACATTTTCAAATACGGCTATGACCTGCAGGCTCCTCATTATCTTACGGGTGTCGAGCTCTACGAAAAGAAGCCTCATAAGTTTGTGTTTATTGCTGTTGAAAAAAAGCCGCCTTATGCCGTTTTGATTCTTGACTTTGACGAAGTATTCAACGGTGAAGAGAAAGCTTTAATCAAGGGATATGACAAATACAGAGAATACCTCGGCTTGGTTGCCGAGTGCAGAATGACGGGATGCTGGTACGATTACAGAGGAGACGAAAACATCCTCGGAACACTTAATATACCTCAATGGCTTACAGAAGAAAGGAAGGAATAACATATGGAAAAAACACACTGGAAAAAACTGACTAATCCCGATTATCTCGGCGCCTACAGCTTTAATCAGGGCGAAGAGAAAATCCTCACCATCAGCAGAGTTAAGCAGGAGATAGTTGTCGGTACTGACGGCAAAAAGGAAGAATGTACCGTTGCCCGCTTCAAGGAAAACGAAAAGCCGATGATTCTCAATGCCACCAACTGCAAAACCATCGCTAAGATTTACGGTACGCCCTTCATTGAGGAGTGGGTGGGTAAGAAAATCAAAATCTATGTCACACAGGTTAAGGCCTTCGGTGATGTGGTAGAGGCTCTTCGCATCAGAGATAAAATACCCGAGGATACCACAGAGAAATTCTTCTGCACCGATTGCGGTGATGAGATTGTACCCGCTCACGGTAAGAGCGCCAAATGGCTTTCAGATTATACTACAAAGCAGTACGGCAGACCTCTCTGTACCAAATGTGCTACAAAGGCCAAACAGGAAAAAGAGGCCAATAAGACTCCTGCTCCCGAAGGCTACGAGGACAGAGAGATAGTTACCTGTGAAATAAATCGCCCTGCGCTTCAGCTTACAGGTTTTTTTGATGCCTTCGATGAAAATAGAATACAGATCATCGGTATGGTTGAGATGAACTACCTTAAGACTTTTACGCCACAGGAGAGGGAATCGAGTCTTGATAAGCTGTGTTCGACAGGTATTCCTCTTCTTGTTGTAACAAGAGGAATGGACCCTTATCCGGAAATGGTAGCTGCTGCTAAAAAGTATAACATTACCCTGGCGCAGACGAATATCGATACATCTGATTTTACGGCAACACTTATAAGCTATCTTAACGTAGAAATGG
>JAZUNX010000037.1:0-6335 GCA_045604385.1 Acutalibacteraceae bacterium | reverse complement strand
GGCCAAGCGGTCTTAGGAAGACAAGCAACTATTGCAACTCCTTGGCTCACAGAACGACATGGCTACGATCCGACTTCTAACTCACTCTTCGAAGACAACGCTGAGCACGGTCTCGGTATGTACTACGGCCAGAAGGCTCTTCGCGACAGACTTATCAGCGAAGTTAAGGAAATTACCGCTTCCGATTCCTGCAAGGCAGAAGTTAAGGCTGCTGCCGAAGCATATCTTGCAACAATCGATGACGGTGAAAAGAACACAGCAGCTGCTGACGCTCTTGTTGCCGCTATCAAGGAAGCAGGCGCTACCTGTGACCTTTGCAAGGATGTTCTCGAAAACAGTGAATACCTTTCCAAGAAATCCGTATGGATCTTCGGTGGTGACGGTTGGGCTTACGACATCGGTTACGGCGGTCTTGACCACGTTATCGCTTCAGGTGAAGACGTAAACATCTTCGTATTCGATACAGAAGTTTACTCCAACACCGGCGGTCAGGCTTCAAAGGCTTCCAACATCGGTCAGGTTGCGCAGTTCGCTGCTGCAGGTAAGGAAATCAATAAGAAGAGCCTTGCTGAAATCGCTATGAGCTACGGTTATGTTTACGTTGCACAGATCGCTATGGGCGCTAACATGAACCAGACTCTCAAGGCTATCCAGGAAGCTGAAGCATACAAGGGTCCCTCAATCATTATCGGTTACTCACCCTGTGAAATGCACTCAATCAAGGGCGGTATGATGAACTGCCAGGCAGAAATGAAGAAGGCTGTTGAATGCGGCTACTGGAACCTCTTCCGCTTCAATCCTGCTCTTAAGGCAGAAGGCAAGAATCCCTTCACTCTTGACTCAAAGGAACCTAACGCAGAATATCAGGCATTCATTAAAAACGAAGCCCGTTATACAAGACTTATGCGTGAATTCCCCGACAGAGCTGAAGCTCTCTTCGCAAGAAGTGAAAAGGTTGCTCTCGACAGATATGCACACCTTCTCAAACTCAAGGATCTCTACGCTCCCGACGCTGAATAATTTCAGATATAAATTTTCCCTCCGAAGAAATTCGGAGGGATTTTTTGCTTATCTCTGTTTTTTGTTTTTTATAACCTTGTATGTCCGTAAAGCTAAAATAAAGAATACTGCTAAAAAAAGCAAATCGAAAACATGTACCAAAGAAAATTCAGAAAATTGATAATAGTCTTTATAGAAAAAGTGTAAAGGGCTTATAGCCGTAGCATAGGTGCATAAAAGAGTGGCAGCAATATATAAAGACCATAAAACACAAAGCTCCGCCTTTGTTTTAAGCACCAGAAGGATTATTCCGATAAGGACCATAGCTGAAGAAATCCAGAAAGCTTCCGCTGTAACAAGAAGCAAGAGGAAGGCGGCTATAATGAAACCGATTCCTGAAAGCTTTATTGCATCCATATTTTTGTTTTTTTCCTGTATAATAATTCTCTCTGTCACCACAGTTGGAGGGATTTCCTTTTCCGTGTGTTCTCCTCTTATTATATAGTCTACTGAAACACCGAAAATATCACTTAACATTATCAGCTTTTCGATTTCGGGAGCACTCATATTGTTTTCCCATTTGGATACGGTCTGACGGGATACATTCAGCTTATCTGCGAGTTCTCCCTGTGACAGTCCTTTACTTTTTCTTAATTCAAATATTCTTTCGCCGATTGAGTTCATTTTTCTCTCTCCTTTCTGTTCTAATTCTAACATAAAAAATTTGTTTTTGTCTATCAACATGCCTTTAAAATTTAGCAACCTGCGGTTGCAGAGAGTTTTAAGCTGAAAAAAAGGCGACCAATGGTCGCCCCTACATTATAATACCTTGTAAATTCGGCAAACTACCGCTTAATCACCTGATAAAGCTTCTCCCACGATTGCGAATTATTTCTTCGCTATATCCGCAATAATCTCCACGCACTCATCGTGACCGATTACACTGCTGTCCAGACATATATGATAGTTGCTCATTTCACCCCAGTTTCTGCCCGTGAAATATTTGTAATTGACCTTTCTGCGCGCATCCTTGTCCTCGATTCTCTTTTCGGGAGAAGCATCTCTTTCCCCGTACAGCTCCACTATTCTGTGGGCTCTGAATTTATCGTCGGCATAGATGAAAACATTAAGACAGTCCTCTCTGTCCTTAAGGATATAGTCGGCACATCTGCCCACAATGACACAGTTGCCTTTTTCAGCAATCTCATTTATAAATCTGCATTGGGTACTCCACAGATAATCGGAGGCGTTCATGTGCCTCGGCGCACCGTGAGGAAGGGCAGATGTAAAGGCATAGGAAAGAATGCTTTTGCCTGGGGCATACTCACCCACATCAGCAATAAAAGAGGGATCAAACCCGGTCTCCTTTGCCACCATTTCAACCAGCTCCATATCATAGCACTTATATCCTAATTTTTCCGCAACTGCTTTGCCTATAGTTCTTCCGCCGGAGCCAAACTGACGGCTGATGGTAATTATCTTCTTCATATAATCATCTCCTTTTTTCTTCAATTATATTATACACATTTGTTTTTTATCATACAATATATAAAATAAACAAAAGAGAGTCTCTGATTTTTATTAAAGGGCATATTGCACAAATCTGATTTTATTCCCTATTGTGCATTTTATCCAACTGAAAAAAATAATATAAAACAAAATCCTTGAAAACGAGTTGTTTTGCAACAAAAAAATGACCTTATCGAAAATAAAAAATGAAAATTATGTGCAAATTCACGAAAAATTAATTTTTTCAAAAATAAGGTTGACTTTCAGCCACTATAGTAGTACAATACATATGAACTTTAAATGGGGCCTTGCCCTGTGGTTATAACAACGAAAATTGCCGAAAGGAGAAAAAAACCATGGATTTTAGCAAGTTTCAAGACCTTTGGAATGATTTCCTCGAATTCCTTGACAGATCATTCCAGTGGCTCATGTATCTCTTCGATTCATCAAAAGAAGGCGAAGAATGGCCTCCCGCAGATTACCCCGATTTCAACGCATAATAAAAATCAAACAAGAGTTCCGAAAGGAGATAAATTATGGATTGGTCTATGATGGAAGATCTCTATCTTGCTTTCACCAGAATTATCGATGGTTTCATCGCTTTCCTTGCTAAGGTTTTTGGTGTAGAGGAAGAATAATTATTGAACATTTAACACCCTTGCAAAAGCAAGGGTGTTATTTTTTTGTCCGCTTTTCAAACTTTTCTCCCTAAAGGTATTGATATTTTCTTTTAAATTTGAGATAATATATTGAAATATACCCATTTGATTGGAGGGCTTTATTTGACCGATAATTTTAAACTTGCAGAATTACTTTTTCCCGATATAAAAGACACACCCGAAACTTTGGAAGAAAGGTTTCCCGAAAGAAATCTTAAGGAAGGCACAAAGGTTACCCGCCTTGCCCCCTCCCCCACAGGCTTTCTTCATTTCGGTAACCTTTTCACAGGCACAATTGCCTATAAAACCGCAAAAACCACCGACGACGGCATTTTCTTTGTAAGAGTTGAGGACACAGACCAAAAAAGAAAAATCGAAGGAGCTGTGGAGGTTATGCTCGGCGGTCTTGAGGCTTTTGATGTTATTGCCGATGAAGGTGTCATAGGCGAAAACAAAGAAAAGGGCAACTACGGTCCCTATTACCAGAGCCACAGAAAAGAGATCTATCACACAGTTGCAAAGAAATTAGTTCAGGACGGCTATGCCTACCCCTGTTTTTGCTCCGAGGAAGAACTTACAGCTTTAAGAGATAAGCAGGAAGAAGAAAAATGCGACAATAAGGGCTACTACGGAAAATGGGCAAAATGCCGTGATTTATCCTTCGACGAACAGAAGGCTCTTATTGAGGAGGGCAAAACATATACTCTCCGTCTTCGTTCTCCCGGCAGCACGGAAAAGAGAATCACCTTTGAGGATATGATAAAGGGCAAAATCGAAATGCCCGAAAACATCCAGGATGTTGTTCTTCTCAAAACCGACGGTATTCCTACATACCACTTTGCCCACGCTGTTGATGACCATTTTATGAGAACTACCCACGTTATCCGCGGCGACGAATGGATTTCATCCGTTCCCCTTCACATTCAGCTTTTCAAGCTTTGCGGATATAAGGTTCCCAAGTTCGCTCATGTTGCTCCCATTATGAAGGAGGAAAACGGCGGTAAGAGAAAGCTTTCAAAGAGAAAAGACCCTGAAGCAGCCGTTACCTTCTATCAGCAGGAGGGCTACCCGAAGGAAAGCGTTAACGAATACATTATGACTTTAGCCAACTCAAACTTCGAGGACTGGAGAAAGACCAACAAGGATGCTCCCATCGGCTCGTTCCCCTTCAACCTTAAAAAGATGAGTGTGTCGGGCGCACTTTTCGATATGGTAAAGCTGAATGACGTAAGTAAGAATGTAATCTCTCTTATGTCGGCAGAAACCGTATACGGTTACACTCTCAAATGGGCAGAGAAGTATGATGAAGAGTTCTATGCGGTGCTCAGCCGTGATGCTGACTTTGGCAAGGCTATCCTCAACATCGACCGCGAAACACCAAAGCCGAGAAAGGATATTGCCTGTTGGAGTGAGGTAAAGGACTATGTAAGCTATTTCTTCACCGAATACTTCAACGGCGCCTTTGAAAAGCCCGAAAACATTAGCAGTGAGGATGCAAAAGCAGTTCTCGAAGCATACCTCAAGGTCTTTGATGCCGCAGACGATAAGGACACATGGTTCGGTAAAATCAAAGCTCTCTGTGAGCCTTTAGGCTTTACCCCCAACGTTAAGGAATACAAGAAAACCCCCGAAGCCTTCAAAGGTCACGTGGGTGATGTTTCCACAGTTATAAGACTTGCCGTAACAGGCAGAAAAAATACTCCCGACCTTCACTCCATTATGGCTCTTTTAGGTCAGGACACAGTTACACAAAGACTTACCGCGGCTATTACAAAAATGTAATACCCTGACAGAAAGGATACAGTTATGGAAGAAGAAATCAAAATTTCCAATTTTATTCACGATTTCATTGACGAAGACCTGGAAAAAGGTGTCTATACCCACGTGCAGACCCGTTTCCCGCCCGAACCCAACGGCTATCTTCACATCGGTCACGCCAAGGCTATACAGATAGACTTCAGCACCGCTGAAAAATACGGCGGTACCTGTAATCTTCGCCTCGACGACACCAACCCCTCAAAAGAAGATGTGGAATATGTTGATGCCATCAAGGAAGACATTCAGTGGCTCGGCTACAAATGGGACAAGGTTCTCTATGCTTCAAGCTATTTCGACTTCATTTACGAATGTGCCGTAAAGCTTATCGAAATGGGTAAGGCTTATGTCTGCGACCTCACTGCCGACGAAATCAGAGAATACAGAGGCACTCTCACAGAGCCGGGCAAAAACAGCCCCTACAGAGACAGAAGCGTGGAAGAAAATCTTGACCTTTTCAAAAGAATGACCGACGGCGAGTTCCCCGACGGTGCAAGAGTTCTCCGTGCAAAGATAGATATGGCGTCACCCAACATCAATATGCGCGACCCTGTTATCTACCGTATCGCTCATATCAGCCATCACCAAACCGGTGACAAATGGTGTGTTTACCCCATGTATGACTTCGCTCACCCCATCTCCGACACCAGAGAAGGCGTTACACACTCTCTTTGCTCCCTTGAATTCGAAAACCACAGACCTCTTTATGATTGGTTCCTTAAAGAGCTTGGCTTCGAAACTCCCTCAAGACAGATTGAATTTGCCCGTCTTAACCTCAACTATTGCCTTACAAGCAAGAGAAAATGTCTCCAGCTTGTAACAGAAAACATAGTTGACGGTTGGAATGACCCTCGTATGGTTACCATCAGCGGTATGAGAAGACGTGGCTATCCAGCCGAGGCAATCAGAGATTTCATCAGCCGTGTGGGTGTTTCAAAGGCTTACAGCGTGGTTGACTACGGTCTACTCGAAGCCTGCGTAAGAGATAATCTTAACCAGAACGCTCCCCGTGCTATGGCAGTTTTACGCCCCCTCAAGGTAATTATCGACAACTACCCCGAAGGACAAGCTGAAGAAATAGAACTTCCCATCAATCAGGACAAGCCCGAAATGGGAACAAGAAAGATTTACTTCTCAAAGGAAATCTACGTGGAAAAAGAGGACTTTATGATAGAGCCTCCGAAGAAATACTTCCGTCTCTTCCCCGGCAACGAGGTACGCTGCAGAGGTGCCTACTTCGTTAAATGTGTGGGCTATGACACCGACGAAAACGGTGAAGTAACGGCTGTACACTGCACCTACGACCCCGAAAGCAAGGGTGGCAATTCACCCGACGGCAGAAAGGTCAAGGGT
>JAZUNX010000036.1:0-7159 GCA_045604385.1 Acutalibacteraceae bacterium | reverse complement strand
GTATCAGGTATTATACAGAAAATACAGACCTAAGTTTTTTTCCGATGTAGTGGGACAGGAGCATATCACCACCACACTTGCAAAGGAAATCGAAACGGGCAAGCTTTCTCACGCCTATCTTTTCACAGGCTCAAGAGGTACGGGTAAAACCACCTGCGCAAAAATTCTTTCCAAGGCAGTCAACTGTCTTCACCCCATCGGCGGCAACCCCTGCAACGAATGTGAGGTCTGCCAGGGCATCGAAACGGGTGCTATTCTTGATATTGCCGAAATCGACGCCGCAAGTAACAACGGTGTGGACAACATCCGTGACATCCGTGAAGAGATTAACTTCACCCCTGCAGCCTGTAAGTACCGTGTGTATATCATCGACGAGGTTCATATGCTTTCCATCGGTGCTTTCAACGCTCTTTTGAAAACTCTTGAAGAGCCCCCTGCACACGTAAAGTTCATTCTTGCCACCACAGAAGTACACAAGCTTCCCGTAACCATTCTTTCCCGTTGTCAGCGTTTTGACTTCCGCCGTGTAACACCCGAGGCTATGGCAAAAAGAATGAACTACATCGCTTCCGAAGAAGGCTTTACCGTAACGGAAGAGGCACTCTCCCTCATAGCAAGAATTGCCGACGGCGGTATGCGTGATGCTCTCTCCCTTCTTGACCAATGCACAGGTCACGGCGACACCATCGATGCCGACCTTGTCTGCTCTGTGGCAGGTATGACAGGTAAAGACCACCTTTTCTCTCTTGCCTCAAGTGTCAACGAAAAGAACTCGGCAAAGGCTCTCGAACTCATCAGCGACCTTCACGGAAAGAGCTGTGATATGGAAAGACTTTGCTCGGATATGATAAACCACTTCCGCAACCTTATGATTGTCAAAACTGTAAAAAGCGCAGAAAGTCTTCTTGTCTGCACCGCCGACGAGCTTCAGCAGTATAAGGACCAGAGCGGGAAATTCACTCTTGAAAATATCCTTTATTGCATCTCCCTTTTGCAGGAGGCTATGGCAAATATTAAAAAAGGCGTAAACCGCAGAACGGAAATGGAAATGACCTTCATAAAGCTTTCCACTCCTTCTCTTACTGCCGACAGCGAAAACCTTTTAAGACGTATTGCAGACCTTGAAAATAAAATGCGTGGAGGCTCCTTCGTATCTTCCCCTGCCGTAACAGCATCGGCACCCGAAGAAACAAAGACTGCATCCGAAGAATCTGCCCCCGTGGCAAAGCCCTCTGCACCTGCACAGGCACCACAGCCTTCACACTCTGACATCCCCTTCCCCGAAGAGGAATCTCCTCCCGCTGAAGAAGAGCTTCCCTGGGCAGAGGTTTTACAGGAGCTGACAAAACTCAATATGCCCTTATGGGGTGTACTCAACGGCTCTTCCGCAGTTATCCAGGGTGATTTCGTTCTTATCAAAAGCGACAACCCCACCCTCAGTGCCTTCATTAAAACAGGTACAAACGCAAGAGACGTAAAAACCGCAATCAAAAATGTAACAGGTAGAGCCTACCGCCTCGGTCTTTACAATTCTGCGGCACAAAGAAACGATGCACCTGCAGTGCAAAAAAAAGACCCGCTTGAAAATCTTGTTAATAAAGCGAGAGATATGGGCATAAACGTTGACGTAAATAATTGATTATTATATAATCAAAAAGATAAAACTTATTAAAGGAGACTTAAAAATGAAAGCAAGAATTCCCGGCGGCATGAACGGCGGCCAGATGAATATGATGAAAAAAATCCAGGAAATGCAGGCACAACTTGAACAGAAGCAGGCTGAAATCGAAGCAAGTGAGTTCACCGCTTCTGCAGGCGGCGGAGCGGTTGAAGTAACTGTTTCAGGCGCTCACGAGGTAAAGGACATCAAGCTTCAGCCCGATGTTGTTGACCCCGAGGATATCGAAATGCTCTCCGACCTTATTATTGCCGCAACAAACGAGGCAATGAGAAAGGCTGACGACGCTATGGAGCAGGCTATGAATGCCGCTAAAGGCGGTCTCAATCTCCCCTTCTGATGGCAGGCTATAATGTAGCCTCTCTTGCGAGGCTTATCGAACAGTTTGAGCGTATGCCCGGCATCGGACACAAGACTGCACAGAGAATGGCTTTCTATGTTCTTGGCTTAAAAAAAGAGGAGGCAGCAGCTTTCTCCGAAGCTATCCTCAATGCTCACGAAAAAATCAAAAAATGTTCCCGTTGCTGTAATCTTGCCGAAGAGGAGCTCTGTCCCATCTGTAAAAGTGCAGGCAGAGATGAAAGTCTTGTCTGCGTGGTGGAAGACCCGAGAGACGTTATGGCATTCGAAAGAACACACGAATACGAGGGTACATACCACGTTCTCCACGGAGTAATCTCCCCTATGAACGGCGTAGGCCCCGAGGATATTACCGTTAAGGAGCTTATCGCAAGATTTTCCGACGGCAAAATCAAGGAAGTCATAATGGCAACCAATCCCACCGTTGAGGGCGAAGCGACTGCCATGTATATTTCCCGTCTGCTCAAGCCTTTAGGTGTTACCGTGTCAAGACTTGCTTACGGTGTTCCCGTAGGTGCAGATTTGGAATATGCTGACGAAGTAACTCTGACGAGAGCACTTGAAGGCAGAAGAAGTCTGTAATAATTCGGAAACAGGTCACAGAGGGCGTTGACCCCTACAATTTTTGACTGTGCCAACTCCGATTTATCCATTAAATATACTTTATTCCGAATTAAAATTAAGAAAGGTGGTGCCTTGTATGGCAGTATCACAGCCTGATGAAAGACAAGTTGTTGCCCAGAATAAAAAAGCAAGGCACGACTATTTCGTTCTCGAAACCTACGAAGCAGGTATCGAGCTTTTCGGCACAGAAGTAAAGTCTATCCGTAAGGGCAAAATAAACCTCAAGGACTCCTGGTGCAGTATCGACGCAGGTGAAATCTTTGTAAACGGTATGCACATCAGTCACTATGAGCAGGGTAATATCTTTAACCGTGACCCTATGCGTGTAAAAAAACTTCTTATGCACAAAAAGGAAATCAACCGCCTTTTAGGTGTTACCAAACAGCAGGGTCTTACACTTATTCCTCTTTCCGTATATTTTCTCAAAGGCAGAGCAAAGCTTGAAATAGGTCTTTGCAAAGGTAAAAAGAACTATGACAAACGCGAAACTATGGCAAAGCGTGATGCACAGAGAGATATGGAAAGAGCCGCAAAAAACAGGTAAAAATTACATTTGATTTCATAAAATCAAAATGATATAATAATGAAGCATTAAGCTTTAAAATCCATACGGGGATGAAAGGATTTCGACGGGGGTTTTGAAGCACGATAAGCGGGTAGCGCTGTGGCAATCGCTTTAAAAGGTCACACACTAAAAAATAACTGACAACAATACAGTTTTAAAGGCTGCTTAAGCGGCCCGTCTTGGTTAAGAGTACTGCGGCTTAACTAAAGGCGTCGACCAGCAGTGAACGTGAACGGCAAAGCATCCTCGTATGCCGTCACGCATCAGAGGATACCAAGATCTTAAGCCTGTCATTCGGCGTGAGAACGAGGGAATGCTAAAAGACTGACTGCACCCGGAGAAAGTTGTGTGAATGGATTTTCGGACGCGGTTTCGATTACCGCCATCTCCACCAAAAGCAGAAAAGCCGCACTTAACGTGCGGCTTTTCTTAATTAATATTGAATAATTATGGTTACTACTGTAATAAGCCTTGATGCCGCAAAGGTAAAGATTTAAACAAGAGAGAAAGCTATAACACAACAACCCCCGTAATCTCACGACTACGGGGGTTAATCATATCTGTATTAAATTACTGCTTTGCACCGTTGTCAAACATTTCAAGTACCTTTACACTTGCTGCGAAGCAATCTGCAAGACACTTGGGATTAAGTGCTTCGGGAGTGTCAAGTCTTGTGTGATAGAAGTCGGGGAGTGCATGGTTGAGAGCGGTGATACCTGTAGAACGCATACCTGCCTGGGCAAAAGCAGCTGAGTCTGTTGCGCCGCCGAGAGGAGGAACCATACCCTTACCGCAGGGGATCTTAAGCTCTTCACAAGCTTCATAGAAGAGGTCGCCTACGTCCTTGTCAGTCTTTACTGTGGCATTGAGGTCACGGTAGTTTACGCTGAGATGTTCACTCTGTGTGATAGTATCGTAGGAATAAACGAAGGTAGGAACATCGTTCATTTCACCGCAGTGCTTTTCAGCCCAAGCCTTTGCACCGCGAAGACCTGCTTCTTCTGAACCGGTAAGAACAACGCCGATTTCTGTGTTTTCGAGTTCAATTCCTTCGTCCTTAAGAGCCTTGAGAATTGCAAGACCGATGTAACAGCCTGTAAGATTGTCATTTGCACCGTCAACAACTCTTTTGGTGTTCCACATAAAGTAAAGTCCGAACCAGAAGGGAACAAACACAAGAGCGATAAGGCCGAGCTTTGTGGCAAGTGCAGGGTTGCTTTCAAATGCGCCTGCAAGACGTGCAATTGCAATACCGAGGGTGTAGAATGCGCCAACAAAGCAAACCATCATATGGATGTCGAAGCCGAGGTATGTAAACTTATACTTGAAGGGCCATTCCCAGGTAGCATCGGGGTGACCGTTAAAGATAATGCGGCGCTTGACTTCGCCTGTGGGCTTTTTGAAGCCTGCAACGTTGTGACCTGTCTTTTCCTTAAAAATCTTGTCAACAGTCTTCTTGTAAAGTCCGAACTGAAGAACACAGAGTGTAAGACCGATAACGATGAATACAATTGAAAGCACGGGCATTAAGAAATATGATGCAAGAGCAAGGAAGCAGCAGGTGATGGTGAAGTAAATCCAGCCGTAGAAGGAGCCGGGATTTTCCTTGAAGGATTCAACTTCAACATTTTCGCAACCAAGATCCTTCATAATCTGCCCCATATATTCGCATGAGAGCTTTTCGCCCTCTGAACCGGGGTCACGTTTCGGAAGCTTTGTGCAGATATGGGTGATTTCGTCAACCATATATTTGGCATATTCTGCTCTTTTGTCAATGATGCTTTGTAAATTCATAATCTTTCTCCTTTTTTGTTTATTAACATAGTAATTTTAGCACAATAGAGAAGAAATTTTATTAACATTCTGTTAACTGTTAACATTGTTTACCTTTTTAGTTACGAGCGTTCTGAACCGTCTTGCCTTATGAAGATAAATAATAATAAGAGGAACATCCGCTAAAAGCCAGGCGGCAGGTCCGGCATAACAGACAGCATCGAAGCCGAGTGCGGGAGTGAGAATGAAGGCTATGGAAAGTCTACCGAAAAACTCGCCGAGTCCCGCCACGGAATTAGCATAAGTAAAACCGAGACCCTGCAGAGTGTTTCTCATAACAAACAATATGGCAACAAGGCTGTAGCATTGTGCAATGGCAAGAATATATCTTGATGCCGCCGCCATAATCTCAGGATTTTCTTCTGTAAGGAAAAGAGACACCACAGGCTTGCCAATAGTAAACAGAATAAGGCTCATCACCACAGAAATGCAAAGGTCGAGCAGAAAGATTTTCTTGACCGAGGAAAGAATCCTTTCGTATTGTCTTGCCCCGTAATTCTGCCCCACAAAGGTCTGATTAGCCACGCCGAGACCTGACATGGGTATATTCGTCAGCTGTTCCACCCTGCCCGCCGCCGTAAAGCCTGCGATAACAGAGGTACCGAAGGAGTTAACCACACTCTGAAGACACATAGAGCCGATTGAGGTTACGGTAAACTGCAGAGAAACGGGTATACCGAGCTTAATCTGCCTGAAAGCGGTGTGCCTGTCTATCCGTAAATCTTGTCTCGTGATGCTGACCTGCCTGTTAAACCGAAGAACATAAATTCCGTTAAGGGTACAGGCGACTATGTGAGAAATGAGCGTAGCCACGGCGGCACCCTCCACGCCCCATTGAAACTCTTTGACGAAAAGCAGGTCAAGAAAGAAATTCACAACCACACTCACACAGAAGAAATAAAGTGGCTTTTTACTCTCGCCCACACTGCGGGAAATGGCGGTAAAGTTATTGGAAAGCATCTGAAAAGGAATACCGTAGTAGAGAATATTTACATAGGACGAGGCAAGACCGATAATCTCGTCAGGTGTGCCGATAAGTCTTAACAGTGGCCCCGAAAGAATATGCGAGGTAACCACCAACACCAGACCAATCACAAAGGCAAGACTTATACTGCCCCCTGCATAATGAGAAAGCTTTTTCCTGTCTCCCTCGCCGTAAGCGTGTGCCACGGGAATTGAAAATCCACTCGTAAGTCCCAAAGCCGCACCGACGATAAAAGAGCCGATAGGTCCCACCGACCCCACAGCGGCAAGCGCATCGGAAGAGACATATCTGCCCACGATTATATTGTCCACAAGGCTGTAATTATACTGAAGCATGGAGGAAGCCATAATGGGAAGTGCGAAGCGGATAACGCTTTTGAGAGGGCTTCCCGTCAGCATATTGACAGGTAGTTTTTTCATAGTATTTTTCACTCTCTGAATAAAGATTCATTAAGATTATACCGATGTTTAATGTGTTGTCAAGAGCGTAGAATAAATTTTAATAAATGCAGGAAAACTCTCCGTCACGGCAGAGCCGTGCCACCTTCCCTTAATCAATGGTAGGCTAACAGAAACCTCAAAGTGAATGCAAAAAAAGCCTCTCCTTGTTAAGGAGAGGTGGCAACCGTTAGGTTGAAGGAGAGGTTCATCGGGCGGATAATATCCGCCCCTACCGAAAATTATTTAACCTTTACGTTTTTAACAGCACTCCAGGCACCGTAGATTTTCTTACCGCTGACTGTCTTATAGGCTCTGACCTTTACATAATACTTTTTGCCCTTTTTGAGCTTTTTGATAGTTGTCTTCTTGGTCTTTGCTTTTTTGATAGTCACTTTTTTGGTGGTCTTTTTGGTGAACTTCTTTGAGGTGGAATATACTACCTCATAGCCTGTGGCACCGCTGACGGTTTTCCAGGTGGCGGCGAGCTGTTTTGAGCCGGCGGTGAGTTTGGAGAGTGTTACCTTGTCGGGAAGTATTTCGTATGTAAGTTTCTTCGTACCGCTGTATTTACCTTTAAAGGTTACCGTTACGGTATATTTACCGATAGACTTTCTCTTTTTGGGATAGGTTACTGTATAGTCAGTTCCTTTCTTTAAGGTTTTACCCTTACTGTC
>JAZUNX010000035.1:0-7764 GCA_045604385.1 Acutalibacteraceae bacterium | reverse complement strand
GATATCACAGGTATGAAGGCTTCTCAGGGTATCCTCACAGTTCGTGGCGGTATGACCTCTCACGCAGCCGTTGTTGCCCGTGGTATGGGTACTTGCTGTGTATCCGGTTGCGAAAAGATCGCAATGGACGAAGAAAACAAGAAGTTTACTCTTGCAGGTAAGACCTTCACAGAGGGTGACTATATTTCAATCGACGGTTCAACAGGTAACATCTATGACGGTATCATCCCCACAGTAGATGCTGAAATTTCCGGTAACTTCGGAACAATCATGGGTTGGGCTGACGAATTCAGAACACTTAAGGTAAGAACAAACGCAGATACACCTGCTGACGCAAAGAAGGCAGTTGAACTCGGTGCAGAAGGTATCGGTCTTTGCCGTACAGAGCACATGTTCTTCGAAGCAGACAGAATCGCAGCATTCCGTGAAATGATCTGCTCCGATACAGTAGAAGAAAGAGAAGCAGCTCTTGCAAAGATTCTTCCCATGCAGCAGGGCGACTTCGAAGCTCTCTACGAAGCACTTGAAGGTAACCCCGTTACCATCCGTTTCCTCGATCCTCCTCTCCACGAATTCGTTCCCACAGAGGAAGCTGACATCGAAGCACTTGCAGCAGCACAGGGCAAGAGCGTTGAAACCATCAAGAACATCATCGCTTCTCTCCACGAATTCAACCCCATGATGGGTCACCGTGGTTGCCGTCTTGCTGTAACCTATCCCGAAATCGCAAAGATGCAGACAGCAGCAGTTATCCGTGCAGCTATCAACGTAAGCAAGGCTCATCCCGACTGGAACATCGTTCCCGAAATCATGATTCCTCTTGCAGGCGATGTTAAGGAACTTAAGTACGTTAAGAGCGTAGTTGTTGCTACAGCTGATGCAGAAATCGCAGCAGCAGGCGCAGACCTCAAGTACGAAGTTGGTACAATGATCGAAATTCCCAGAGCAGCTCTCACAGCTGACGAAATCGCTAAGGAAGCAGACTTCTTCTGCTTCGGCACAAACGACCTTACCCAGATGACCTTCGGCTTCAGCCGTGACGACGCCGGTAAGTTCCTTGATGCTTACTACGATGCAAAGATTTTCGAAAACGATCCCTTCGCAAAGCTCGACCAGACAGGTGTTGGTAAGCTTATGGAAATGTCCATCAAGCTTGGTAAGCCCGTAAACGCAAAGCTTCACTGCGGTATCTGCGGTGAACACGGCGGTGATCCCACATCAGTTGAATTCTGCCACAAGATTGGCCTCGACTATGTATCCTGCTCACCCTTCCGTGTGCCCATCGCAAGACTTGCAGCAGCTCAGGCAGCTATTGCAAACAAATAAGTTATCTTTGGATAATGTTATTCCCCCACCGAGAAATCGGTGGGGTTTTTGCGGTCATATTTGAAAAACAATTGACAACTTTTTACAAAAGATGTTATAATCATCTTGATTACAATTGAGAGGAAGATATGTTATGAAAAAACTGATTTCTGTTTTGTTAACAATCGTTATGCTCTTTACTCTGGCTGTACCTGCCTTTGCTGCAGGAATCAATCCGGAGGAAAGCAAAAGTCAGATTCCCGTTATTCGTGTTTTAGGTGACGGTGAACCTTTGTATGATGCAGAAGGCAATAAGCTCTTCCATCTTCGCTCGGTTTTCTCGGAAGGCCTGGGTGATGATGAAGATGAGGATTCGGATTTGTTGAGCTCCGTGGCAAATATTCTTCTGCCTTTCCTTATCGACGGTCTGCTTAACGATGAGTGGGACGATTATTACAAAAACCTTCAAAAGGAAATATCCGAGCTTACAGGCGATGCAAAACTCGACTGTAACGGTGACCCTGTTGAGGGTACGGGTATTTCTGAAAAGAGACAGGAATTTCTTGACCGAGCAGTAACGGTAGACAAGAAAAACGAAAAAGGCGAAAAGACAGAAAAAGGCTACTACGGTCTTTATGATTACCACTTCTGGTATGACTGGAGACTGGATCCCCTTTATAATGCAGATAAGCTCAACGATTATATCAAGGCTGTTAAAAAAGTAACAAAGAGTGACAAGGTTGCGATTAATGCAAGCTGTATCGGTACAATAGTGACCACAGCTTATGTTGCAAAATACGGCGTTGAAGATATTCAGGGCATCGGTTATACGGGCAGTCTTGCAAACGGTGCCGAGATTCTCAGCGAGACCATCAGCGGTAAGTTCGATGTACACAGTAATTCCATCAGCCGTATACTTATGGACAGTGCATATATCGGGCTTTTCAACCTTGATGATTTTGTCAATACAAGTATTGAACTTCTTCTTTCAACAGGCGTAATAGAATTTATCGAAAAAGACATAAGGGATAATCTTTATGACAAGCTTGCCAGGGGTGTAACCTCCGCTCTTGCGCTTTCAACCTTCTATACATATCCCAGCTATTGGGCAGCAGTTTCCAAAGAGGATTACAGAGATGCTCTTGTTTATGTTTTCGGTGAAAATTACAGCGATCCCAACCATGAATATGCAGGTCTTATCGAAAAAATCGAAAACTATAACAGTGTGGTAAGAGAAAACTTTGAGGACATTATCAGAAGCATTGGCGAGGGTGGCGCAAACTTCGGTGCTATTGCGAAGTACGGCTTCCAGATTCTTCCTATATGTGAATCCTACGATGCAGTTTCCGATCAGTTTGTTTCTGTAAAAAGAGCATCCTTCGGAGCAACAACATCAACCATTTACGATACCTTAAGTGCTGATTACATAGCAAACCAAGGGGCACTCGGACTCGGTAAATATATTTCACCCGATAAGCAGATAGATGCCTCTACCTGTATTTATCCCGACAGCACATGGTTCGTTAAAAATTCGAGCCATTCCGAGTATACCTCTTATGAAAAGAAAATTCTTTATGATGTTTCCACTGCTGACAGACAGCTTACCGTTGACGATTTTAAATGGTCACAGTTTATGGTTTATGACTATGACACAGACACGATGGCTGCCATGACGGAAGAAAACTGTCACACAGAGCAGTGGGAGGCTGACGAAAAGGAAGAAAACCTGTTCTCAAGACTTATATCTTTCCTTAAATCATTCTTCAAATGGTTAAAAGAGTTGGTTGGAAAGGTGTTCGGATAATAACCGATTTGTTGATGTGATAATTTGCCCCGCCGAGTATTGGACGCGGTTACGTAAAATCGGGACAAAAGACGGTTTTGTTTAACGGAGATCTTACACAGATTGAAGTTGAACCTGATATTAAGGATAAGCTTGTAGTCTTTACATATCATTGATATATAAAATATTGCTTCAGACAGTTGTCGCAAACAAAAAAGAACACTGTCCCATTACTCGATCACAGACTCTCATGGGTTAGCGGAGACTTGTTATTGATGCAAAGATTTATCTTATATATAGTTAAGGGGCTGTGCCATTTGTGCAACAGTCCCTTTATTACTGTTATCTCACCACAGGAATTAAAAGAAATAGATATTGAAAAATTTGTTCTTTTGGTTTATATTAGTGATAGTAAAAAAATAAAGGAGAAAAACCTATGAATCTTACGGTCGAAAGAAAATGGATAAGGGAGCAACTCGAATTGGTTGTAAACTTCTGGCTCACCAACGGAATTGATAAGGTACACGGAGGCGTTTATACCTGCCTTGACAAAGACGGAAAGGTCTTTTCCACGGATAAAAGCGTGTGGATGCAGGGTAGATGCGGATGGATTTTTGCTTATCTTTGCCATGTTTACGGAGTGAAAAAGGAGTGGCTTGAGGCAAGCAAAAGCTGTCTCGACTTTTTGGAAAATTACTGCGTGAACCGTAAGGCAGGGGACAGACTTTATTTCACCGTCACCGAAGACGGAAAGCCCTTGCGCCAGCGCAGATACTGCTATTCTGAAGCCTTTTACTGCATCGCAAATGCGGAATATTACGGCGTGACAGGAGAAAGGGAGCATCTTGAAAGAGCGAGAAAAGCCTATGAGATGTATTGGAATCTCAACCACGGAATGGCTGACCCCACAGGTCTCGGTGCAAAAACAGAGCCTGAAACAAGGCAGGGCAGAGCCTTGGGCATACCGATGATACTGCTGAATGTTACCTCGGTGCTTCTTCGCGTCGACCCTGAAAATGCTGACCTTTATAATAAAAGGGCTGACGAGTGTGTGGAGGATATACTGAAATACCACGTAAAGCCTGACCTTGGCTGTACTCTCGAAAGCGTAGACCTTGACGGCACGTCCCGTCTTACGGTCAGTGAGGGCAGAGTGGTTAATCCCGGTCACGATATTGAGTGCAGCTGGTTCCTTATGGAAAGAGCAAAGCATACAGGGGACAAGGCTCTTTTTGAAAAGGCTGTGGAAATATTCGATATGGCTTTCGAAAAGGGTTGGGATGAAGAATATGAGGGCATACTCTATTTCTTCGACTGCCTCGGCAATCCTCCCGAAGCCTATGAGCATGATATGAAGCTCTGGTGGCCTCACAATGAGGCGCTGATTGCCTCGCTTATGATTTGCAGAGACACGGGAGACGAAAAATATCTTGATATTTTCGGAAAGATACTTTCCTATTGCAAAAAGACCTTCGCATCTGCACCCTGCGGTGAATGGTACGGCTATTTAAGAAGAGACGGTAAGCCAACTCTTCCCGCCTGTATAGGCTCCACCTTCAAGGGACCCTTCCACGTGCCGAGATGTCTTATAATGCTCGATAAAATGATAGAGGAAATCGAAAAGAGGTAAAAAAATGAAGAAATACAAGGGTATCTATCCCGCGTTTTATGCCTGTTATGACGACGAAGGAAACGTGTCTGCCGAAAGAACGAAGGCTCTTACGGAGCATCTTATCGAAAAGGGTGTGTCGGGACTTTATGTGGGCGGCTCCTCGGGTGAATGTATCTATCTTTCCGTGGAGGAGAGGAAGAAAACCCTGGAGGCTGCCGTAGAAGCGGCACGGGGCAGAATAAAAATAATCGCCCATGTTGCCTGTAATAACACAAAGGACAGCTGTGAGCTTGCCCGTCATGCGGAAAGTCTCGGTGTGGATGCTATCGCCGCAATACCGCCCATTTACTTCCGTTTGCCCGAAAAGGCAATAGCCAAATACTGGAATGATATTTCAGCCGCGGCACCGAACACGGATTTTGTTATCTATAATATTCCACAGCTTGCGGGTGTGGCTCTCACCTTGCCTCTTTTGGACGAAATGCTGAAAAATCCCCGTGTAGTGGGTATAAAGAACTCTTCGATGCCCGTGCAGGATATACAGATGTTCATAAGACAGGCAGGGATGACTGGCAGAGAAATCACCGTCTTCAACGGTCCCGACGAGCAGTTTGTCAGCGGCAGACTTATCGGCGCTTCGGCAGGTATCGGCGGTACCTACGCAGTTATGCCCGAGCTTTTCGTTAAAATGGACGAGGCTGTGGATAAGGGTGATTTCGAGTTGGCACAAAAGCTTCAGTACGCCGCTAACGAGGTTATTTACAAAATGTGTTCGGCAAAGGGTAATATGTATGCCGTGGCAAAGGCTGTAATCGAAAAGAGAACAGGTATCTCCCTCGGCGGAGTAAGAGAGCCTTTGCTTAATCTCTGTGAAGGGGATGAAAGGGTGGTAGATGAGGCGATAGCACTTGTTGAATGCGGAATTCGTAATTCGTAATAACCCCTCCGTCATCCTGCGGATGTCACCTCCTACTTTCAGGGGAGGCAGTTATGGTGGCACCTAACGGTGAAACTGTAATTCGCGGGAATTGTTTACAGAATTAAGAAATGATACACCGCCAAACAAACAGATGTATATAATGTAGGGCGGTATGATCCTATCCCGCCGCCGAATCACCGCAACTTGATAGATGCGTTACCGTAGGGCACGGCTTGCCGTGTCCTCTTTTTATTTATCATTGACATTTATATTTTGCTGTTATATAATATTTTCGTACGCTGAAGTTAAGAAGAAAAAGCCTTCAGCAAAAGAAAAACTACTGTGAAAGGAAAGAAAATATGAACACAATTGACAAAAATCATGAAGCGCTGTTCACTCCCTGGAAAATCGGTAATGTGGAAATCAAAAACCGTATTGTAATGTGTCCCATGGGCGGCACATCTCTTTTCGGTTGGTTTGAACTTGGCGGATGCCACTTTGACAAGGAAGCGGCAAAGCTTTTCCTCGAAAGAGCAAATAACAATGTAGGTCTTATTATCCCCGGTATTGCACCCTTGCGTGATACCTTCTGGGGTAAATGGCTGTGGCAGAATCCCAAAATGTTCGAAGATCTCAAAGAGTTTATGGATGAAATACATAAGACAGGTGCAAAGCTTTTCGTTCAGCTTACAGCCGGTATGGGCAGAAGCTGGGCAATTACAGAGCTTGTTGCTCCTCTTCATAAAAACAAGATTACCCGTGCCATCGTAAAGCCTATTCTTGACACCTCTCACGAGCTTGCCTGTCCCTCTCCCCAGCCCGCACGCTGGGCACCCGACATTATCTGTCCCGAAATGACAAAGGAACAGATTCACGAAATTATCGAAGCCTTTGCAAAAACTGCAAAGCTTTGCCGCGATGCAGGTGTTGACGGCGTTGAAGTTCACGCCGTTCACGAAGGCTATCTTTTAGACCAGTTTGCCATTGAATTTTTCAATAAGCGTACTGACGAATACGGTGGCTCCTTTGAAAACAGATACCGTTTCGCAGTTGAAGTTGTTAAGGCTATTAAGGAGGCCTGCGGTGAGGATTATCCCGTATCCCTCCGTTACTCCGTTGAATCAAAGATGAAGGGCTTCTGCGAAGGTGCTATGCCCGGTGAAAAGTATACAGAAGTGGGCAGAGCTATGGCTGAATCGGAAAAGGCCGCAAAGTATCTTCAGGATGCGGGCTATGATATGCTTAACGCCGACAACGGTACATACGACTCCTGGTACTGGGCACATCCGCCTATGTATATGCCCCAGAACTGTAACCTTGATGATGTGGCTCATATCAAAGAATTTGTTGACATTCCTGTTGTCTGCGCAGGCCGAATGGAGCCCGATGTAGCCGCAAAGGCTATCGAAGAAGGCAGAATAGACGGCGTAGGCGTTGCCCGTCAGTTCCTTACAGACCCCGCCTGGGTTACAAAACTTATCGAGGGCAGGCTTGAGGAAATCAAGCCCTGTATCTGCTGTCACAGCGGTTGCTTCAACTTCTCCTCCTCAAAGGGTCACGCAAATACCCAGGACCTTATCGATACTATGGGACTTGCACGTTGCGCACTTAATCCCGAAACAATGCAGTCCAAGAAATACAAAATCGTACCCGCAAAGAAAATTAAAAAGGTTGCCGTTATCGGCGGCGGTATAGGCGGTATGGAAGCAGCTATCGTATGCGCAAAGAGAGGCCACAAGGTTACTCTTTACGAAAAGACTGATAAATTAGGCGGTGTATTTATTGCCGCGGCTGCTCCCTCATTCAAGGAAAAGGACAGAGACCTTATCAAGTGGTATATCCGCGAGCTTTCCTGCCATCCCATCGAGGTTAAGATGAACACAGAGGTTAAGGACATCGCCTCTCTCGGTGCTGACGAGGTTATCATCGCCACAGGCGCAAAGGCGAGAACTATCCCCGTAAAGGGTGCCGACACAGCTGTGGAAGCTATTGAATATCTTTTAGGTGAAAAGGAAGTGGGCGAAAAGGTAACAGTTATCGGCGGCGGTCTTACAGGCTGTGAAATCGCCTATGACCTTTATCTTCAGGGTAAAAAGCCCACCATCGTTGAAATGCAGGATGACCTTATCACCACACCGGGTATCT
>JAZUNX010000034.1:0-25391 GCA_045604385.1 Acutalibacteraceae bacterium | reverse complement strand
GACTTACCTTCCCTCCTCTCACTGAGGACAGACGTAAGGAATTAGTAAAGGACATTCAGAAGATTGCCGAAAACTCAAAGGTTGCTGCCCGTTCAATCCGCCGTGACTGTCTTGAAAAGCTCAAGGCAATGAAGAAGGCATCAGAAATTACAGAGGACGACCTTAAGGACGGCGAAAAGGAAATTCAGAAAATCACTGATAATATCATTAAGGAAATCGATGAAATCTCTGCCGCAAAGCAGAAGGAAATTATGGAAATCTAAAATATAATTGCAACTTATGTGGCTGTTTCTACGGGACAGCCACTACCTGTCTTTTAGGTGACATTAAACTTATCACCTTATAAAGGTAGTAAAAAACAGGAGTTTATGCTTATGGAAAAGAAATTCGACTGTCTCCCCGAGCATATAGCCATCATTATGGACGGCAACGGCAGATGGGCAAAAAACAGAGGACTTAAGCGTACCGAAGGTCATAAGGTCGGTGCCAAGGTTTTCGAAGAAATATGCGAATACTGTTCTGAAATCGGCGTGAAATATGTAACCTTCTATGCCTTTTCCACAGAAAACTGGAAAAGGTCAAAGTTAGAGGTTACAGCGATAATGAATCTTTTCAGAGGCTATCTCGACCGTATGCAGGAAAGAGTTCTCGAAAACGAAGAGGCAGGCTACCGTATCCGTTTTCTCGGTGCGAGAGAGGGTATGCCCAAGGATATAGTCAGCCGTATGGATGATGTGGAAAAAAGAAGTGCAGATAAGGACAAAATCAACATCAACATCGCAGTAAACTACGGCTCAAGAGATGAAATAGTCCGCGGCGTAAAGGATATTGTACGCGACATACAAAAGGGAAAAATAAGTATAGATGATATTGATGAAGATCTTATTTCATCTCGTCTTTACACGGCGGGACAGCCTGACCCTGACCTTATCATAAGACCCAGTGGTGAATACCGTCTTTCGAACTATCTTATGTGGCAGTCGGCGTACAGCGAAATTTATATTGACGATGTGCTCTGGCCCGATTACACTTCCGCAGATTTAGATAGGGCAATAGAAGAATATTCAAAAAGAAACCGTCGCTTCGGCGGAGTATAAAAAAGTATTTTAACAAGGAAGATTAATTATGTCAAAAGATATTAAAGAAAAGAATAAACTTTTTAAAGGTGAGCGTACTGCTTCCACCATTATTATCATCATCGGTCTTGCACTGTTTCTCTTAACGGTTGTTTTTGACCTTGTACCCGTTATGACGGTTGTTTTAGGTGCTATTGCGGCTACAGCTACCTTTGAGGTGGTAAGAGCCGTGGGAAATAAAAGTAAAATTCTTTATGTTCTCTCATGCACGGTAAGCCTTTTCACAGTCTTTGCCGTCGGTTTTAATATTCCCGTTCCTGCCGTAGGTGTGCTTTACAGTTTTTATGCTCTTATTCTTCTTTCACTCGGCGTGTTTGATAATAAGAACATTCAGTTTGTTCACACGGCAACGGCTTTCTTTGCTTCGGCAGCATTACCTTATGCCTTCTCCTGCTTTATCAGACTTAACAATATTGCAGACATAAACTCTGATTATACTCATCAGGAGGGTATTTACTTTGTAGGCCTCGGCTTTGCCGCCTCCTGGCTTACTGACTCTTTTGCCTATCTTGTAGGCAGAAAATTCGGCAAACATAAGATGGCACCCGTAATCAGTCCCAAAAAGTCAATCGAGGGTGCTGTGGGCGGTGTGGTAATTACTGCCGCTTTCAATGTACTTATTCTTTATCTTTTTACCGTCGGCTGTAAGAATCTTTATGATTATACTCTTTTCGGTGAAAGTGCCATGAAGTATCTTTATATCGTTCCCATTTCTGTAATTCTTTCTCTCGTGAGCATGATGGGCGACCTTTCTGCTTCCGTGCTCAAGAGAAACTTCGGTATCAAGGATTACAGTCAGCTTCTTCCCGGTCACGGCGGTATAATGGACCGTTTTGACAGCTGTACCTTTGTTCTTCCCGTGCTTTACGGAATAGTTTCACTTATTTCACTTTAATTCTTTTCCCTAAAAAGGAGGGAATATCAAATGACGAAAAAACTTTCCATTTTAGGCTCTACAGGCTCCATCGGAACCCAAAGTCTTGATGTTTCCGAAATGCGAGGCTATGAAATTATCGCTCTCACCGCTGACAGAAATGCTAAGGCGTTAGAGGAGCAGATAAGAAAATGGAAACCTAAATATGCCGCCCTTAATGATGAAACTGCGGCAAAGGCTCTTAAAATCGCTGTGGCCGATATGGATACAAAGGTTTTTTCCGGTGCAGAGGGTGTATGCTTTTGTGCCGCCGCCGAAGAGGCTGATACTGTCCTTAATTCCGTTGTAGGCATCGCAGGTCTTAAGCCTACCCTTACAGCTATTGAGCAGGGTAAGGATATCGCTCTGGCAAACAAGGAAACTCTTGTTGCAGGCGGTGCACTTGTTATGAAAAGAGCGAAGGAAAAGGGCGTTAAGATTTTACCCGTAGACAGTGAGCACAGTGCGATTTTTCAATGTCTTGAGGGTATGAATAAAAAAGAGGAGCTTAAGTCAATCATATTAACGGCGTCGGGTGGCCCCTTTTTCGGCAGAAAGAGAGAGGAGCTTGAAAACATTACGGTAGAACAGGCGCTGAAGCATCCCAACTGGAGCATGGGTGCCAAGATAACCGTTGACAGTGCCACGATGATGAACAAGGGTCTCGAGCTTATCGAGGCTGTCTGGCTTTTCGATGTTGAACCCCATATGATTGATATAGTAGTTCACAGAGAAAGCATAATTCATTCCCTTATCGAATATACTGATAACTCGGTGATAGCACAATTAGGTGTTCCCGATATGAGAATACCCATACAGTATGCACTTACCTATCCCGAAAGGTATCCGTCACCCGTTAAAAAGCTTAATCTTTGGGATTTTCAGAATCTCACCTTCTATAAGCCTGACTATGAAACCTTTGCCTGTCTTGATATTTGCCGTAAAGCCATTAAAAAAGGCGGCCTTTACCCCTGTGCGGCAAACGGTGCTAACGAAAGAGCAAACGCTCTTTTCAGAGAAGGCAAAATCGGCTTTCTTCAAATTGCCGAATTAGTTCAGTCGGCAACGGAAAAGACCGCAAATAAAAATGACTATACTCTCGAGGATGTTCTTCAAGCGGATAAATATGCAAGAGAACTTGTTGAAAGAGAACTTTTATAAATCGGATAAATTTTCAGAAAGGAAAGAGATTTATCTCTTTGTTTTACAATGGATTTTTCTACAGTTTTATCTAAAATATTGCCCTTTGCTATTGCCGTGCTTTTCTTCGGCCTTATAATCTTTATCCATGAGTTCGGCCACTTTATCTTTGCCAAGCTTTTCGGTGTAAAGGTCAATGAGTTTGCCATAGGTATGGGTCCCACCATTCTCAAAAAGCAGGGCAAGGAAACCAAATATGCTCTTCGCCTGTTACCCTTCGGCGGATTTGTAAGTATGGAGGGTGAAGAGGAGAAAAGTGAAGACAGCCGAGCCTTCTGTAATCAGAAGGTTTATAAAAGAATGATAATCATAGCCGCAGGTGCTGTGTTTAATCTTATTTTAGGCTTTATTGTCTGTATCTTCCTTGTTTCGGGCAGTGAGCTTGTAGGTACTAACCAGATACTGCAGTTTTATGACGGTGCGGTAAGCTCACAGAGCGGCCTTGCCGTAGGAGATAAAATTATAGAAATCGACGGAAAGAAAGTTTATTCCGATTATGATATAAACTACTTTATGCAGAGAAATAACAGCGGAAAATATGATTTTACCGTTGAACGCGACGGAGAAAAGATTTCTCTTGAGGGCGTAACCTTTGCAAAAAGAACAAGCGGAAACTTTTATTACAGAGAGGATTGCTCCGTTTATGATGTTTCAGCTCTTCTTAAGGATCAGGGCTTTAAGGATGATGATACAGTTCTTTCCATAAACGGCACGGCAGTCAAAACATCAGAAGAATTAATCGCACAGATTGACGCCGACAAAGATTTCACTTACGACTTTACCCTTAAAAGAGGGGAAGAGAAAATCTCACTTTCACAGGTAAAGCTCAATACGGCGACAGTTTTTGACTTTTCAATTTTGGGCGAAGAAAAAAATGTGTTTAATGTTTTAGGCTCTGCCTTCGGTTACAGCATTTCCATGGGCAGAATGGTTTATTTAAGCCTCTTTGACCTTTTAAGAGGACAGTACGGACTTAATGACCTTGCAGGCCCCATCGGTACTGTGAGCGTTATTGCCGATATTGCTCAAAGCAGTATTGCCGCTGTTGATTGGAGCGGACTTTTTATGATGATGGCTATGATTACCATTAACATCGGTCTTTTCAATCTTCTTCCCGTTCCTGCTCTTGACGGCGGACATCTGTTCTTTATGGTCTTTGAGATTATATTCAGAAAGCCCGTACCCCAAAAATACGAATCCTGGATTCACGCGGCAGGCCTTATACTCCTTTTAGGCTTTATGGCTATTATCAGCTTCAGCGATATATGGAAGCTGGTTTCGGGAAGAGGATTTTATTAAGTAATAGGTAAGAGTGAATAGTGAATAAGTAGGTGAAGCTTATGATTAAAAAAAGAGAATGTAAAAAAGTTAAGGTAGGCAATATTTATATAGGCGGTGACAGCAAAATCACCGTTCAGTCAATGCTTAACATCCCCGCTCATGATATACAGGGAAATGTGGTTCAGGCAAAGAGATTAGAAGAAGCAGGCTGTGAAATCATAAGAGTAGCCGTTCCCGATATGGAAAGTGTGAAAACCGTAGCGGCTCTTAAGGAAAATATAGGTGTTCCCATTGTTGCAGATATTCATTTTGATTACCGTCTCGCCCTTGCGAGTTTAGATGCAGGTGTGGATAAAATCCGCATTAACCCGGGCAACATCGGTGCCGACGAAAACGTTAAGGCGGTGGCAGATAAATGCCGTCTTAACGGTGTACCCATCCGCATCGGTGTAAATTCAGGCTCTGTGGAAAAAGAAATTTTAGCACGCTTCGGCGGTCCCACTCCCGAGGCTATGGCACAGAGTGCTATGTATCACGTAAAACTGCTTGAAAAATACGACTTTGACGATATTATCATTTCAATAAAATCATCAAATGTTTCTAATATGATAAGTGCCTATGAAAGAGTGGCAGAGCTTTGCTCTTATCCTCTTCATCTCGGTGTTACCGAATCGGGTACGGCGAGAATGGGACTTATCAAATCGAGCGTGGGCATCGGCTCACTGCTTACAAGAGGAATCGGTGACACTATCCGTGTTTCTCTTACGGATGACCCTGTTAACGAGGTCTATGCAGGCTTTGATATTTTAAAGGCTATCGGCATAGACAAAAGCACACCCTCTCTCGTTTCCTGTCCCACCTGCGGCAGAACAAAGATAGACCTTATCTCTTTAGCTAACAAGGTAGAAGAGCGACTTCGCACAGTCAAAAAGAACATTACTGTGGCAGTTATGGGCTGTGTGGTAAACGGCCCCGGTGAAGCAAAGGAAGCAGACATCGGTATCGCAGGCGGTGACGGCTGTGCCATTATTTTCAAAAAAGGCGAAATTTTAAGAAAAGTCAGCGAAGAAAATATTTTAGAGGAATTAATGAAAGAAATCGAAGTTTTATAAAAATCACGGAGAATTAAATGAACAGCGTATTTGAAGAACTGTTCGGGCCTTTCACTTTGAAGGAGCTGAGAGAGAGGTTCGCAGAATGTAAAATAGAAAACGTGGCAATTTCAATGGAAAAAAAGCAGGTTGAAATCAAGGCTTTATTTCCTTCTCTTGTTACGGATAAAACTATTGAAGAAGCTCAGTCGGAACTTAAAAGCCGTCTGGGTGTTTCTTCAGTAATCATAAAACCCCGTATGCCCGCCGAGTGCTTTTCCGAGGGCTACTTTGCCACTCTTATAAGAGAGACCAATTCTGCTCTTGCCGCCACAAACGGCTTTTTCGAGGACAGCAAAGGCTCCTTTGACGGCACCACACTTTTTGTTGAGCTTTCTCACGGCGGCGCAAGTATACTCGAATCTGTAGGGGCAGGGGAGTATATTTCGAGGCTTATCGGTGAACGCTTCGGCAGAAAGGTTGACGTTCAGTTCACGGGGCAGAGAGAACTGCAGATAAGCGACGAAGAAATTGCCTCCTTCCATAAAAAAGCCGAAGAAGAAAATCTTCGCGCCAAAGGAATTGACCCTGCCGAATATATGGCACCAAAGCCCAAGGAACACAAAATCGTGGAGGGTATACCTCTTTACCTCGAAACGGTCAAGCCTATCTACGGAAATAAAATCACGAAAAATCCCAAGCCTCTCAATGAAATCTCCGTTGAAGACGGCTCTTGTGTAGTATGGGGCGATGTATTCGGCTTCGACAGCAGAGAGACAAGAGACGGCAGAAGTTATATAATCACCTTTAATATAACCGACAACACCTACGCTTACACCTGTAAGGTTTTCGAAAGAAAAGAAAACTGCGATGCCATTATGGCAAAGGTCAAGGACGGTGTCACCGTTATGATAAGAGGCGACCTTGCCTTCGATAAGTTTTCGGGTGAAAATGTAATTTCTCCCCGTGCTATCTGTCTTGTTGATAAAATACAGAAAACAGACGATGCCGGGGAAAAGAGGGTGGAGCTTCACCTTCATACTAAAATGTCAATGATGGACGGTATGACCGATGCTTCCGTTTTAGTCAAAAGAGCCATCGCCTGGGGGCATAAAGCTATTGCCATAACCGACCACGGCGTGGTACAGGCTTATCCCGAAGCCGTTTCCGCCGCAGGTGGTAAGATAAAGATTATCTACGGCATGGAAGGCTACTTTATGGACGATACGGACATAAGCTTCGAGGACTGGAAAAAGAGTAAGAACAAATATTTTCATCAGATAATTTTAGCCCGAAATCTTACGGGACTTAAAAACCTATATAAGCTTATAACTAAATCAAACCTCGAATATTTCCACCGCAGACCCATTATCCCCAAAAGCGAACTCATAAAGCACAGAGAGGGACTTATTATAGGCAGTGCCTGTGAGGCGGGCGAGCTTTACCGTGCTATCGTCGAGGGTAAAAGTGAAGAGGAAATACTGAAAATAGCATCTTTTTATGATTATCTTGAAATTCAGCCCTGCGGCAATAACGAATATATGATAAGAAGCGAACGCTTCCCCCACGTCAATTCCGTGGAGGATATAAGAAACTTCAACCGTAAGGTCATTCACGTTGCCGACGCTCTGGGTAAGCCTGTGGTTGCTACCTGTGACGTTCACTTCATTGACCCCGAGGATGCCCGTTACAGAGCCATTCTTATGGCAGGTCAGGGCTTTTCTGATGCAGACCAGCAGGCTCCTCTTTTCTTCCGTAATACAGAAGAAATGCTTTCCGAGTTTTCCTATTTAGGAGAAGACACGGCAAAGGAAATCGTTATCACTAACCCGAATATGATTGCCGATATGGTGGAAAAAATCATTCCCATTCCAAGCGGTAACTATCCGCCCTCACTTGAAGGTGCCGACGATGAGCTTACCCGACTTTGCTGGGATAAGGCAAAAAGCCTTTTCGGTGACCCTGTTCCCGAATATGTTGCAAAGAGACTTGATAAAGAGCTTACCTCAATTATCAAGCACGGCTTCGGTGTTCTCTATATGATTGCACAGAAGCTCGTTAAAAACTCTGAAGAACACGGCTACCACGTTGGCTCCCGAGGATCTGTAGGCTCTTCCTACGTTGCCAACGCTTCGGGCATTTCCGAGGTTAACCCTCTTGCTCCCCATTACCGCTGTCCCAACTGCAAATATTCGGAATTCTTCCTCAAGGGTGAGGTTGGCTCCGGCTACGACCTTCCTAAAAAGAACTGCCCCGAATGCGGTACCGACCTTATCCGTGACGGACACGACATTCCCTTCGAAACCTTCCTTGGCTTCAAGGGTGACAAGAGTCCCGATATCGACCTTAACTTTTCGGGCGAATATCAGTCGAGGGCTCACCGCTATACGGAAACACTTTTTGGTGACGGCCACGTTTTCAAAGCGGGTACTATCGCTTCCGTTGCGGACAAAACTGCTTACGGCTATGTTAAAAAGTATCTGCAGGAAAGAGATATAGTTGTCAGCCGTGCCGAAGAGGACAGACTAACCAGAGGCTGTACAGGTGTTAAAAGAACCACAGGTCAGCACCCGGGCGGTATGGTTGTTGTTCCCGACTGCTTCGATGCGGCGGACTTCACTCCCATTCAGCATCCCGCCGACGACTCGAAGAGCGACACCCGAACTACTCACTTCGACTTCCACGCTTTGCACGATACGATCCTTAAGCTTGATAATCTCGGCCATGATGTTCCGTCCCTTTATAAGCATCTAGAAGACCTTACGGGTATTCCCGTTATGGAAACAGATATATGCGACCCGAAGGTTTACGAGCTTATTCTTTCACCCGAGCCTTTGGGTGTTACTGCCGAAGAAATCGACTGTCCCACAGGCACACTCTCCATTCCCGAAATGGGTACCCCATTTGTTATACAGATGCTTCTTGATGCAAAGCCCCGAAACTTCTCCGAGCTTTTGCAGATTTCGGGACTTTCTCACGGTACGGGTGTGTGGCTCGGAAATGCGCAGGATCTTATCAAGGACGGTACCTGCACCATCGCAAATGTTATCGGTACTCGAGACAATATTATGGTTTACCTTATGCACAAGGGTGTAGAGCCGAGCATGGCTTTCAAAATTATGGAAATCGTCCGTAAGGGTAAGGCTACCAAGCTTCTCACTGATGAGCATAAGCAGGCTATGAAGGATAACGGCGTTGAGCAGTGGTACATTGATTCCTGTATGAAAATTCAGTATATGTTCCCCAAGGCTCACGCGGCGGCTTACGTAAGTGCGGCACTTCGCCTTGGCTGGTACAAGATATATTATCCCCTTGAATACTATGCGGCATTTATGACGGTACGAGGCGGAGATATCGAAGCTGTCACCGTTTTAAAGGGCAGAGATGCCGTAAGAAGACGAATGGCTGAAATCAAGGCAAAGGGCAAGGATGCCCAGCCCAAGGAAATCAATATGTATCCCTCACTTCAGGTAGTTAACGAGATGATGGCAAGAGGGATAGAATTCCTTCCCATTGATATTTACAAATCCGATGCCAATATTTACAAAATTGAGGACGGCAAAATCCGTATGCCCTTCGGTGCTTTGGCAGGTGTCGGTGAAAACGCCGCTATTGCTCTTGCACAGGCGAGAGAGGGCGTGACGGAATTCGTTTCAATTGACGATTTCGCACAGAAGGCATCAGCCTCTTCGGCGACAGTGGAAACCCTCCGTCAGGTGGGTGCTTTCGGCAATCTCCCCGAAACGCGACAGATGAGTTTATTTGATATGTAGGGTAGGGTGTCAGCAATCGGACCGAATAAGGTTTAACGCGGTCTGTTTCCGCCATCTCTGCGTTAAAAGGCTTGGAAATACGCGAGTATTCCCTGCACCTTTTGCCTTGACCTGACGAAAACATCCTCACATTAAACGAACCCAATATGTACGAGTTGTAGTGCATTTGGGTTTTTCTTTGACGAAGCAATATCGCGTATTGCAAGGAGAAACAATTACAAAGGTGCTGCAAATCGGGCATATTAGGCATGTTCGGTTCGATTGGTGACACCCCTTATGAAAGGAAGTAAGATTATGAGTAAAATTTTTGCACACAGAGGATTCAGCGGTAAGTATCCCGAAAACACAATGCTCGCCTTCGAAAAGGCTGTCGAGATAGGTGTTGACGGTATTGAACTTGACGTTCATCTTACAAAGGATAACGAGCTTGTCATAATTCACGATGAAGACATAAAGCGTACCTGTGACGGTGAAGGTCTCGTAAAGGATATGACACTTGAAGAGCTTAAAAAGTTTGATGCTTCCGCTACCTTCAGAGGTGTTTATGGCTTTTGCGGCATTCCCACATTAAGAGAATACTTTGAGCTTATTAAGGACACAGCCATTATCACAAACATCGAGCTTAAGACGGGTGTTTACGAATACCCCACTATTGAGAAAAGAACGGTTGAACTCATTAAGGAATACGGTCTCGAAGACAGAATAATCTTCTCTTCCTTCAATCACTTTACCGTAAAGCGCTGTGAGAAAATCGCACCCGAAATCAAAAGAGGCTTCCTTACAGGTGACTGGCTTTATGATTTCGGCAAATACACCGCCGAAAGAAATGTGCAGTGCTGTCATCCCTGGCATGTGACCTTAAGTCAGGAGGTGGTTGACGAAATGCACGCTGCAGGCAGAGAGATAAACACCTGGACAGTCAACGAATATGAGGATATAGAAAGACTTGCCGCTATGGGTGTGGATTCACTTATCGGCAACTTCCCCGACAGAATGATTGAAAAACTGCGATAAAGTATCATTTTTTTATAAGAAAATACCCGCCGACCTCGGCGGGTATAATTATTTTCATTCCTGATAAGCCTCTCCTTGAAAGGAGAGGTGGCTTTGCTATGCAAAGGCGGAGAGTTTATATCAATTTATACTCAAATCTCGTATAATCGCCCGTTTTATATTCACCGCTGATGAACTTACGTGCCTTGAATATTATTCTGTCCTCGTAAACTTCGCAGAAATATCCTACACCGCAGTCGGTGATACCGAAGTTGTTTTCCTTTCTGTAGCCGGGGATACTGATTGAGTGAACATTGTTTTCTTCGCTTATAACCTCGGCGATCTTTTCAAAAATACCACCGTGAAGGTGACCGTTGATGAAAAATACATTCTTATATTTTTCCATAACTGCTCTGACTTCGTCGTTCTGCTCGCCCATATCGCCTGTCTTCCATACCTCGGGGAGACCGTGAGTTTCAGCGAAGGGCTGATGGCACATAACGAAAACAGGCTTACTGTCCTTGGTGCCTCTTTCAAGCTCCTTATCAAGGAAAGCAATCTGCTCTTTTGAAATATGTGCCTTTTCGAGTATTCTCTTTTCCGTGCAGAGCACGATTAAGGTGTAGCCGTTTATATCACAGGAGTAGTAAACCTTGCCTGTGTCAATGCCGAGATAATCTTTGATCTTTTTAACAAGGATTTTCGTGTTCTTTTTAAAGAAGAAACGCGCGTCGTGGTTGCCCATAGTGACGAGGATTTTATCGACGACCTTCTGCTTGTCGAGAACGCGAAAAAATCGTTCATATTCGTTATCTGTTCCGTAGTCGGCAATATCACCTGCCATAAGAAATGCATCGAACTTTTCTTTTGATGAGGCAAGATCTTCGAAAACATTAGCAAGGTTTTTTTCTGCACTTTCCCTGTTTGGCAGATGTGTATCGGCGATAATAGCCATGGAAAGCTTAACGTTATCACTGTCCTCGAAGGTGATGGGGTCATTCTTGGAAACGGTATAAATCACATCATATTTCGGATTCATAGCCTTGAACTGTTTAATGTATTTGTCAATGAAAATTTTTGCTGACATAAGTTTTCTCCCTTCAGGAATATTTATCCTTTTAATTATAGCAGTAAATCCTTCCTTTTTCAAGGGGTAAAAAGTCTGTCCGAATCAAGGTCGGTTTTATACATATCCACAGCGGTGACAGTGTAATTATCGCACCTGTTATAATAGTACACACCTTTGTCCGTGTTACAGCAGCAGGAGTAGCGTGTGAAATGAGCCTTTCCCTCCTTCGTCAGCATACAGCCCTCGGGAACGCTTACCAGAGACAGCATACGGAAAAACTGACTGACACTTTCTTCTTCACCTTTTTTAGGTGAAGCTTTTTCTTTCAGGTAGGCGCCTCGGACGAATCTTGCCTCTGAGGAAAAATCACCGGGCAAAGCCTCTTTAAAGAGCATGAATTTATTTGTATTAATCAGGTGGTAATCGAATGGTGGATTATTAGCCAGAATACCAAAGGGATTTTCGTATATCTTAAGTCCGCCTTTTGTGCTCTCCAAAGTAAGAGAGCCGCTTTTATCGCAAATTATCCAGTGGAGAGGGGATAGGGGCAGACTTTCATTGAAGGGGATGTTTACTATATTCAGCCTTTCCGCTTCTTCTCTCGCCTCGGAAAGACAGGCACATTTACCCAAAAACCACGGTATCAGCTCATACGGGGCAAGATTTAGCTTTCCCTCTGCGACCTCCCTGTAAAAAGCGTTATCGGGGAAGTTCAGCCCCGCAATGCTCAATCCTTTTTCATTGGTGGCCTCGAAAAAAAGCGGACAGCCGTCCGCTACCACCGCCATACCTATGAGGGCATAGTGCTGTATGAGGTCGGGCACAGCCTTCATCGGGAAAGAAAAATTCCGCGGCATAACCGTGACCCTTTCTCCGTAGGACATATCCAGGTCAAGATTTCTCCCAAAGTAAAAATCACCGCTGTTATATGTTAAAGCCGTACACATAGCTGTACCTCCCTCGTGTTTTCGCTTTTTTCAGTATTAACGAAGAAAAATACTTTTAATCATTATTAATATTTATTTACTGCTACAGATGCACCGTTTGCATTGAAGAAGTAAACGATATTGGGAAGAAGATCGATAACTTCATTTACCATGTTTTCGCCGAGGATAGCGTCAACTCTGTTTGCAAGTGCAAGAAGTACACTTTCGGTTGTTGCTTCTTCAGGAAGGTCGCAGCCGAGTGCTTCGAGAACGAGTGCAAGACCCTTTTCGTAGCCGAGACCGCCGTTAATAACGATGGTATCTGTGTTGTCGGACTTTTTAGCAAAACGGAAGTCATCACCGAAGAAGAGCCGTTAATGAGATCGCCTGCGTATGTGTCAAGAACGTTTGCAAGTTCTTTAGTAAAGGACTTAGCATCATTAATCTCTGATGTGCAGGTGTAGTTCTTAAGACCCACGAGGTCTACATCAAGGAGATAGCCGACGGAAAGAAGGTTGTCGTCAACCTCTGCAAGAAGACCGCTGATAAGAGCGATTATATCGTTAACAGTCTTGGCATTAAAGATCCGTATTTTCGCTTTAAATTAACCTAAACCGAATTAACAGGCAATCGCTTTAGGTGACTGCCTGTTTACTTATAATCAAAAAAAGAGGTGACCTAAGCCACCTCAATAATGTTTTGACTTTTATTCTTCTTCGAATACGTCCTTACTGAGTCCGCAAACGGGGCATACCCAATCCTCGGGTACATCTTCCCAAGCTGTGCCGGGAGCTACGCCGTTATCAGGATCGCCAAGTTCGGGATCGTAAACATATCCGCAGGGACATACATATTTATTCATAATAATCACCTCATAATTTATTATAGTTAGTAGGGGCGGCGTTTAGTCATAATTTCTGAAATTGCATCCAATATTTTATCGTGGCAACCACCGCAACCTGTTGAGCAGTGAGTAATTTTCTGAACACTCTCAAAGGCTTTTTCAACATCTTCAAACTTGTCAAATTTGTTCAGTGCATCTTCTACATCGAAGAAAGATACCTGCTTACATTTGCAAATTGTGTAATCAAACATAAACTCCACTCCTTTATGTAAAATAGGGGATGCGGTAAAATCGCATCCCCTTGAATTGGTTTTTTTATGTAAGGACACAGCGAGCCGTGTCCGTCAAGGGTTAACAATTAACCAAAATATCTGTTAAGAAGACCTTCGAAAGCCTTGCCGTGTCTTGCTTCGTCTCTTGCCATTTCGTGAACTGTATCGTGGATAGCATCGAGACCGAGTTCTTTTGCCATCTTTGCAAGGTCAAATTTACCCTGTGTAGCACCGTTTTCAGCAGCAACTCTCATTTCAAGGTTTTTCTTTGTGCTGTCGGTTACAACTTCACCGAGGAGCTCGGCAAATTTAGCGGCATGTTCTGCTTCTTCGTAAGCAGCCTTTTCCCAGTAAAGACCGATTTCGGGATAACCTTCTCTGTGAGCAACTCTTGCCATAGCAAGATACATACCAACTTCGGAGCATTCGCCGTTGAAGTTGTCACGGAGCCCCATGATGATTTCTTCGGGAACATTAGCTTCCTTGCCTACACCGAGGATGTGTTCAGCCGCCCAAGTCATACCTGCGCCTTCTTCTCTTTCCTTCATCTTTGCTTTGCAGATGGGGCATACGTCGATTTTTTCGTCGCTTTCATAACCGCATACGGGACAATAATACTTTTTCATTTTTCTTTCCTCCAAGTTAAATAATTTTTTTGTTTGAGTTTTTGCAATCGGGGCAGATGCCGTAGAACATCAATGAGTGAGATGTTACAGTGCCATCAAAGTCACAGGGGAGAGAGTTAAGACTTACTCCCGGGTCGATATCCAGGTCGATAACCTTTCTGCAATTAAGACAGGTGAGGTGATAATGACCGTGAGTGTGACCGTCAAATCTGTCACTGTCGCCGGTGGGGATTTTCAGGATAAGTCCTTCGGCTTCTAATAGCTTCAGGTTCCTGTACACCGTGGCAAGACTGATTGAGGGTATCACTTCTTTCACTGCAAGGAAAACATCCTCTGCCGTGGGGTGATCGTACCGTGACTGTAGGTTTGCCAGCACCGCATCCCGTTGCTTACTGGATTTAAGTGTTGACATAAGTCCTGCTCCAATCGTTTGAATTTAATAATGATAATCATTATCATTATCGTGACTTTATAATAGCATAAGATTTTTCGCTTGTCAATAGTTTTTGAAAAATTTTTTAAGAAAATTTGGAGAGCTATTCGTTATGCACCTCTCCGTCAACCTTCGGTTGCCACATCTCCTCACCGAGGAGAAGCTTTTTATTGCTCTCTTTAAAGCTTTATCAGCCTCTACTTGATAAGGAGAGGTGGTTTTGCTACGCAAAGGCGGAGAGGTTTCTGGAATTTCGGGTATATTTTTACTCCTAAACCCTTGACAATCTCTTCACCTTGTGCTAAAATACTCACAATTTAAACTTTTAAAACTTTAAACTAATAAAGCGAAGCGACGAAAGGTCAATCTTGCCAAAAAGGAACTGAAATTTCATGACTGCACTTTACTGTGTTTTATAAAATTACAGTATTTTTATTGACGGTAAATTCAACAGGGTGTATAATCTGTTATTATGTACTTTGTAATGTACGATTTTATTAATGTTAAGACGGTGATAATTATGGTAAATGAAAAAATGTATGACCTCGGTGCAAAAAGCTCCGTTATCAGAGAAATATTTGAGTACGGCAAAAAGAGAAAGGCTGAAATCGGTGCTGAAAATGTTTTTGACTACAGCCTCGGTAATCCCAGCGTGCCTGCTCCCGAAATCGTGAACGAAACCATCAGAGAGCTTACGGAGACGATGCCCTCAACAGTTCTTCACGGCTATACCTCGGCCGTGGGTGATAATGAGACCAGACAGGCTATAGCCGACGACCTTAATAAGCGTTTCGGTACTTCCTTTTCATTTAAAAACTTTTACATGACCGCAGGTGCCGCCGCTTCTCTTTCCATCTGCTTTAAGGCTTTGACGGAAAAGGACGACGAAATCATTATCTTCGCTCCCTATTTCCCCGAATACAAGGTTTTCATTGAAGCCGCAGGTGCAAAACCCGTTGAGGTAAAATGTAAAGCCGACGATTTGCAGATTGACCTTGCTGCTTTCGCAAAGGCAATTACAGCTAATACAAAGGCAGTTGTGGTTAATTCACCGAACAACCCTTCAGGCGTTGTTATCAGCGAGGAAACTGTGGTTGAACTCTGCCGTATATTAAATGAAAAGCAGAAGGAATACGGTAAGGAGATTTTCCTTATCTCCGATGAGCCTTACAGAGAGCTTGTTTACGACGATGTGAAGGTGCCTTATCTTACCAAATACTATGACAATACTCTCGTTTGCTATTCTTACTCCAAATCACTTTCACTTCCCGGTGACAGAATCGGTTATATTCTCGTTCCCGATGAGGTCTGCGATTTTGAGCTTATTTATAAATCCGTCTGCGGTGCCGGCAGAGCACTCGGTTATGTGTGCGCGCCCTCACTTATGCAGTTTGTTATCAGAAAATGTGTAGGCAAGACAAGCGATGTTTCCGTTTATAAAATGAACAGAGATATTCTTCTTGAGGCCTTTGAAGAGCTCGGATTTAAAACCGCAAAGCCTGACGGAGCCTTCTATCTGTTTATGAAATCACCTGAAGAAAGTGCCGAAGCCTTCTGCGAAAAGGCAAAGAAATATGACCTTCTTCTGGTACCCAGCGATTCCTTCGGATTCCCGGGTTATGTGAGACTTTCTTACTGTGTTTCAACGGATATGATAAAGAAATCTCTTCCTGCATTCAAAGAACTTGCAAAAGAATACGGCTTGATTTAAAGGTGAAAGAAAATGGATAAACTTCTTAAGGCAAGAGAAATAATCGGTGAAACCGACAAAGAGATAGCCGCACTCTTTGAAAAAAGAATGGCGGCGGTGAAAGAGGTTGCCGAGTATAAAAAAGAAAGAGGTCTTCCCGTTTTTGACGGAGCAAGAGAAGACTTTCTTATAAAGCAGAACCTTGAATATATCGAGGATGAAAAGATAAAGGATTTTTATGTTTCCTTTATGAAAAGCACCATGGATATTTCAAAAAGGTATCAGCGCCGTGTTTTAGAGGGGGCCAATGTTGCCTACAGCGGTGTTGAGGGAGCCTTTGCACATATAGCCGCAGGAAGAATCTTCCCCGACGGAAAAAGAATATCCTACCCCGATTTCAAAGCCGCCTATGAGGCTGTTGAAAAGGGAGAGTGCGACTGTGCTGTTCTTCCTATCGAAAACAGCAGGGCAGGTGAGGTAGGACAGGTTATAGACCTTATCTTTTCAGGCTCACTTTATGTCAACGGTCTTTACAGCCTCGATATCCGTCATAACCTCATCGGTCTTGCCGATGCCACGGAAAAGGATATAGTAAAGGTTATCAGCCATCAGCAGGCACTTGACCAGTGCGCTTCCTACATAAGAAATCAGGGCTATAAATCCGAAGGCTGTGAAAATACGGCAAGAGCGGCAAAATTAGTCGCAGATATGAATGATAAAACTATTGCCGCCATTGCAAGCAGAGAGACAGCCGACCTTTACGGACTTAAGGTAATTAGAGAAAACATTAACGAGGCAAGTGATAACACAACACGCTTTGTTGTTCTTTCCCGTACTCTCTGCACGGAAAAGAGAGACCATTCGATTATTGTTTTCACCGTACCCGATGAGGCAGGTGCTTTGGCTCACGCCATCAATGTAATCGGTCATCACGGCTATTCAATGCGCTCTATAAAAAGCCGTGCTATGAAAGACCTTATCTGGACCTATTATTTCTATGTTGAAATTGAAGGTGACCTTCAGTCAAGACGTGGCAGATATATGCTTGACGAGCTTTCCGATTGCTGTGACCGTCTTAAGATGATCGGTACCTACAAAGACAATTCAAAGATTTGAGTGATAAAAATGATTATACCCATTAATTTAGGTGAAAAGTCTTATGATATTATCCTTGAAAGAGGAGCCATAAAAAAGGCAGGGGAGTACCTTGGTGTTTCTCAAGACAGAAAGGTGCTTGTTGTCACCGATTCGGGTGTACCGACGGAATATGTCAATGCCGTCGCCCATTCCTTTGAGAATAGTCATATCTTTACTTTTCCGCAGGGTGAGGAGAGCAAAAATTTTGACACCTACCGTCAGATTTGTCAGACACTTATGGACGCTTCCTTCAACCGAAAGGATGCGGTTATTGCCGTCGGCGGGGGAGTGACGGGTGATATGGCAGGCTTTGCCGCCGCCACCTATATGAGGGGGATTGATTTTTATAATATCCCCACCACCCTTCTTTCACAGGTGGACTCTTCTATCGGAGGAAAGACAGCGATTGATCTTGGCAAGATTAAAAACATTATCGGTGCTTTTCATCAGCCGAAAAAGGTTATTATTGACCCCAGTGTTCTTTCTACCTTACCCGAAAGACATCTTAAAAACGGTCTTGCCGAAGCACTTAAAGCAGGTGTAACGATGGATAAAGACCTCTTTGAAATCTTTGAAAAGGGCGAGGCAGATAAGAAAATCGACGAGGTTATTGAACGCTCCTTAAGAGTGAAAAAGAAGGTGGTCGAAGAGGACGAAAAGGAAACAGGTCTTCGTAAGGTACTGAACTTCGGTCACACAATCGGCCACGCAATTGAAGCCTCCGTTCCCTTCGGTGAGCTTTATCACGGGGAATGTGTGGCTTTGGGTATGATACCTATGTGCGGAGAGGGTGTTAAAGAAAGAGTTGTTTCCGCTATCGAAAAAACAGGTCTTCCCACCTCGTATCCCATTGATAGAGAAAAGGTAAAAGAAGCTCTTTCTCACGACAAAAAATCCGACACAAAAGGTATAACAGCTGTTTTCTGCAGTGAAATCGGCTCCTTTGAATTTATAAATACAGAAACAGAACAATTAATGAAACTGATATAAAAGAGGGATTAAAAATGAAAAATACTTTCGGCAATTCCCTTTCCGTAACTCTTTTTGGTGAAAGCCACGGTGAGGCCATAGGCTGTGTGATTGACGGAATTTCACCGGGTATAGAGATTGATACGGACTTCATTTCTTCACAAATGGAAAAGAGAAAGGGTGTAAACGCTCTTTCCACAGCCAGAAGGGAAAAAGATGAGGTCAGAATTTTAAGCGGTGTTTTTGAGGGCAGAACAACAGGTACTCCCATCTGCCTTATGATTGAAAACGCCGACACAAAAAGTAAGGACTATTCAAAGACCAAAAACCTTGCCCGTCCCGGTCACGCCGACTATGCTGCCGAGTGTAAATACGAGGGCTTTCAGGATTACAGAGGCGGCGGTCATTTTTCGGGCAGACTTACGGCGCCTTTAGTTGCCGCAGGAGCTGTAGCTATAAAGGCACTTAAGGAAAAAGGAATTGAAATTGCAACTCACATTTCCCGTTGCGGTGATATTGAGGACAGAGACTTTGAAAATTATGAGGAAGACTTTGCACTTTTAGAAAGTTTGGATATGCCTGTTTTATGCGAAAATAAAAGAGAAGAAATCTCTGCTCTTATCGAAGAATGTAAAAAGGACGGAGACAGCATAGGCGGTGTTCTTTCCACGGCGGTGACAGGGATGCCTGTCGGTGTGGGTGAGCCTTGGTTTGACACGGTGGAAGGGATGCTTTCACGCGCTCTCTTTTCCGTACCGGCAGTCAAGGGCGTCGAGTTCGGTGCAGGCTTCGGATTCGGAAGTATGAAGGGCAGTGAGGCTAACGACAGCTTTTACTGTGACGGTGACACCGTTAAAACCAAAACCAACAATAACGGCGGTATAAACGGCGGTATAACAAACGGTATGCCCATAACCTTCCGCTGTGCAGTAAAGCCCACTCCCTCCATTTACAAAAAGCAGAATACTGTCAATTTTAAAGAAAAGGCAGACACGGAACTTCTTATTGAAGGCAGACACGATCCTGCTATTATTCACAGAGCGAGAGTGGTTATTGACAGTGTTACGGCTCTCACTCTCTGCGATTTACTCATAAGCCGTTTCGGTACGGATTATTTGAGACCATAAACTTAAAAGATGTGATAGAAATGAAATATGGACTTATCGGCGAAAAATTGGGACACAGTTTTTCAAAACCTATCCACGAAAGCATAGCCGATTATACTTATAAATTAAAAGAAATACCCCGTGAAGACCTTGACCTTTTTATGAAGGAAAAGTCTTTTTGCGGTATTAATGTAACCATTCCGTATAAACAGAGTGTTATGCCTTATCTTGACTTTACCGATGAAAATGCTCTTAAAATCGGTGCGGTCAATACTGTTGTAAACCGCGAAGGCACACTTTACGGCTATAACACGGACTTCGGCGGAATGAAGATGCTTATTGAAAAGCAGGGCTTTTCCTATGAGGGCAAAAAGGTAGTGATACTCGGCTCGGGCGGAACGGCTAAAACTGCCCGTGCAGTTGCCGAAAGCCTTGGTGCAAATGAAATAATTACTGTCAGCAGAAGTGGAGAGGTAAATTATAAAAACCTTATTTCTCTTCACGGTGATTGCGACTACATAATTAATACCACTCCCTGCGGAATGTACCCTAATACGGACGAAAGTGCCGTCGATGTCTCTCTTTTCGAAAATCTCAAGGGTGTTACCGACGTAGTATATAACCCCCTTAAAACGAAGCTTTGTCTCGACTGTGAAAAGCAGGGGATAAAATGTGAGAGCGGTCTTTATATGCTTGTGGCACAGGCGGTTTTAGCCTCGGAAATATTCAGCGGTGAAAATTTAGATGTGAAAAAGCTTACGGACGAGGTCTACGGCAGAATTTTAAATGAAAAAAGAAATATCGTTCTCATCGGTATGCCGGGAAGCGGTAAGACAACCATAGGCAAGGCACTTTCTGAAAAACTCGGTAAGAACTTTGTTGATACCGACGACTTAATAACCGAAGAGTTCGGCAACATAAGTGACATCTTTGCCGAAAAGGGTGAAGGCTTTTTCAGAGATATTGAAGCCGTTGCAGTTAAAAAGGTGTCTCTGCAAAACGGTCTTGTTATCGCCACAGGCGGCGGTGCGGTTTTGAGAAAAGAAAATGTCACTTACTTAAAGCATAACGGCGTTCTTTTCTTCCTTGACAGACCTTTAGAGGATATAGTTCCAACCGAGGACAGACCTCTTTCGAAGGATTTTGAAGCACTGAAAAAACGCTATGAGGAAAGATATGATATTTACCTTTCTTCCTGTGATGAAAAAATAAATATTGACGGAAAGGTTGAAAATGCCGTCAATGAAATTGTGGAGAAGCTGAAATGAAAATACTTGTTATAAACGGTCCTAATCTCAATATGCTGGGCATCAGAGAGCCTGACCATTACGGCAGAGAGACCTACGAGGACTTAATAAATAAAATAGAAAGCTACTGCAGAGAAAAAGACATTTACTGTGAATGCTATCAGTCAAACCACGAAGGCTGTCTGGTGGATAAAATACAGGAGGCTTACGGTATTTATGACGGCATAGTCATTAATCCCGGTGCCTATACCCACACAAGCATAGCAATTCTTGACGCGGTGAAATCTGTTCAGATTCCCACTGTTGAAGTTCATATTTCGGCAGTGGAGGAAAGAGAGGATTTCAGACAGGTAAGCTATATAAGACTTGCGGCTGTAAAGACCATAACAGGTCTCGGTACCGACGGATATTTAAGCGCCGTAGACTTTCTTCAAGAATACCTTAATAAGTAAGTGATAAAATGAAAGTAAAAATAGAAAAAAGCCTTCTTAAAGGAGAAATAACTGCACCCTCGTCAAAAAGTATGGCTCACCGTCTGCTGATTTGTGCGGGACTTTCCGAAGGCGAAAGCAAAATAAATAATATAGCCTTTTCCGAGGATATTCTTGCTACATTGGATTGTCTTGAGGAAATGGGTGCAGAGATAGAAAGAAGGGAAAACACCGTAAAAATCAAAGGTGTTTCACCCTTAACTATAACAGAAAGCAAGGTTTTTCCTGCCCGTGAAAGCGGAAGCACCCTTCGTTTCTTTATTCCTCTAGCCCTTCTGTCGGAGGCAGAGCATACCTTTACAGGCTACGGCAGACTTATGGAAAGACCTATGGAGGTTTATGAAAATCTCTGTAGTGAAAAAGGTCTTCACTATTCTAAAAGGAACGGAAAAATCTTTCTTAAGGGCAGGCTTACCGCAGGTGACTATACCGTAAGAGGTGATGTCAGCAGTCAGTTTATAAGCGGTCTGCTTTTTGCACTTCCTTTCTGCGAGGGTGACAGCAGAATTCACCTGACAGGTAAAACTGAAAGCCGAAGCTATATAGATATGACCCTTTCGGCTATGAGTGATTTTGGTGTGAAGGTTATTTGGGAAGACAGCACTACTCTTTACATAAAAGGCTCGCAGAAATATCAAGGCGGAAAATTTACTGTGGAGGGTGACTATTCGAACACCGCTTTCCTTGATGCGTTCAACCTTATCGGCTCCGAGGTAAAGGTAAAAGGCCTCCTTGAAAATTCCTTGCAGGGCGACAGGGTGTATAAGGAATATTTCCGCAAACTATCCGAGGGTAATCCCACTCTTGATGTCAGCGACTGTCCCGATCTTGCACCAATACTTATGACACTTGCCTGTGTACTCTGCGGTGCAGTGCTTACGGGTACGGCAAGGCTTAAAATAAAAGAAAGCGACCGAGGCGCCGTAATGAAAGAGGAGCTTTCAAAATTCGGCGCAGATATTGAAACATATGAAAATGAAATAATTATCAGAAAATCTCCTTTACATAAAAGTGGTGAAGCTCTTTGCGGTCATAACGACCACAGGGTGGTGATGTCTCTTACGGTTATCGCTTCTCTTTTCGGTGGTGAAATCGAAGGCGCGCAGGCGGTAAGCAAAAGCTATCCCGACTTTTTTGAAAAACTTGAAGAGATTGGTCTGGAGGTGAAAATATATGACGATTAACAAAAATACGAAATTTCTTATAATAGGTCTCGGTCTTCTGGGCGGCTCTTATGCCCGCGGTCTTACGGGTAAAGGCTACTATGTGGAGGCGATAACCAAGGATGAAAAGGATGTAGCCTATGCTCTTGAGCACGAAATAGTGAAAAAGGCAACAACCGATGTTGATGAAGAGATGATAAAAGGAGCAGATGTTATTATCTTCGCTCTTTACCCGAAAACCTTTACAGAGTGGATAGACACCTACGGCAGTCTCATTAAGCCGGGTACGGTGATAACCGATGTTACGGGCGTCAAGGGCTGTATCGTTGACGAAATTCAGAGAAAGCTTCCGCCAATGGTCGAGTTTGTTTCCGCTCATCCTATGGCGGGACGTGAGGTTTTCGGCATAGAAAACAGTGACGAAAGAATCTTTTACGGTGCGAACTACATCGTTGTTCCCACCGACAGAAATACCGATGAGGGCATAGAGGCGTGTAAGAGAATAGGTGAGATACTGGGCTTCGGCAGAATAAGTGAGCTGTCACCCGATGCCCATGATGAAATGATAGGCTTTGTTTCACAGCTTACCCACTGCATAGCGGTGTCTCTTATGACCTGCTATGAACACGGTCACCTGGAAAAATACACGGGTGACTCCTTCAGGGATTTAACCCGTATCGCCAATATAAATGAAAATATGTGGAGTGAGCTTTTCCTGCTCAATAAGGAAGCGCTTCTCAAACAGATGGATATTTTCAGAAGTGAATTTGATAAGCTGTATGATTTTCTCAAAGAAGACAACAGAGAAGAAATGATGAATATGATGCGTGTCTCTACCGAGCGCAGAAAACTTTTCGATAAATAAATGGAGGTAAAAAATTATGAATATGAACTTTGTATGTAAACTGCCCATTCCGAAACTTATCAAGGAAGAATATCCCATTACCAAAGAGGCGGCAGAAATCAAAAAACAAAAGGATGAAGAAATCCGTGCCATTTTTGAAGGCAGAGAAAGAAAGCTTATTCTTGTTATCGGTCCATGTTCGGCTGATAACGAGGACAGCGTGATGGACTATATAACCCGTCTTGTTCCTGTTCAGGAGAAAGTCAAGGATAAAATCCTCATCATTCCCCGAATTTACACCAATAAGCCGAGAACAACAGGAGACGGCTATAAGGGTATGCTTCATCAGCCCGACCCCAATTCTGCTGCTGACCTTATCAAGGGCATCGTAGCCATAAGAAAACTCCACATGAGAGCCATCAATGAAACAGGCTTTGTCTGTGCCGACGAAATGCTCTATCCTGAAAATCACCGTTACCTTTCCGACCTTTTAGGATATGTTGCCATTGGCGCAAGAAGCACCGAAGACCAGCAACACAGACTTACCGCAAGCGGTCTCAATATTCCCGTAGGAATGAAAAACCCGACAGGTGGTGACCTGTCGGTTATGATGAACTCTATTACTGCCGCACAGCACAAGCACGATTTCATTTACAGAGGCTGGGAGGTAAGAAGTGAGGGTAACGACCTTTCACACGCCATTCTCCGCGGCTATGTAAACGATAGAGGACAGTCCTTCCCGAACTATCACTATGAAGACCTGCTTTGTCTCTCCGAGCTTTATGCACAGCGTCCCGATCTTAAAAATCCGTCGGTTATCGTTGATACCAACCACGCAAATTCAGGAAAAAAATATCTTGAACAGCCCCGCATAGCCAAAGAAATTCTTCATGCCTGTCGTCATAACACCGATATTGACAAACTCGTCAAAGGCCTTATGATAGAAAGCTATATTGAAGACGGTGCACAGAAAATAGGGGAGGGTACATACGGAAAGAGTATAACCGACCCCTGTATCGGCTGGGAAAAGACAGAAAGACTTATTTACGATCTTGCTGATATTTATTAAAAAAAATTAAGGCTTTTGCATCGAAAAAGGTGTAAAAGCCTTAATTAATACATAAAATCAAAAAATGTTTAATATTTTCTTTAAATATTGTTGACATACTTCCCAACTTGTTATAGTATTATTAAACTGTGAAATTGAGCGAAAGGAAGGATATATTTTATGGATTTGATGTATATAATAATACTGTGGCTCAAAAGATTCATTGAACACATGGCAAGTATAACTTCCTTTATCGGCGGCAGTTTTTTGCCTGATGGCGATGTCGAGGATGAAAATCTTGGTATTACCGAATCGGGTCATCACGGAACTTCGGGAAGAAAATAAAAAATCTTTGAAAAAATTTAAAAATACCATTGACAAAAGACTTCTTTTCTGTTATAGTATTTAAGCGCTGTGAGAAAGCCTTGCGGCGAAAGATGGGAGCATAGCTCAGCTGGGAGAGCATCTGCCTTACAAGCAGAGGGTCACAGGTTCGAGCCCTGTTGTTCCCACCATATGGCGCAGTAGTTCAGCTGGTTAGAATGCCAGCCTGTCACGCTGGAGGTCGAGGGTTCGAGCCCCTTCTGCGTCGCCAGTACACCGGCTCTAGGGCCGGGTACTATTTGCCCAGATAGCTCAGTCGGTAGAGCAGGGGACTGAAAATCCCCGTGTCGTTGGTTCGATTCCGACTCTGGGCACCATTAAGACTTGAAGCATTGCTTCAAGTCTTTTTGTTTGTCTGGAAATAGATACAGTCGCTCTATGAGTGCTTATTGTAGATGTATTACGATAAAAATTAGTTTTCTGGATATTTATCGTAGTTGGAGCGGTGATTTATTGCTTGTGCTTTAGCTTGGGTTACGATAAAAAATCATTTTTTTGATTTTTATCGTAGTATTTTTATCAAGAATGAGCCTGTTTGTAGAGGCTGACTACGATAAGAATTGATTTTTTTGATTTTTATCGTAGTTTTTCATGCTGGATGGAGCCGTGTTACCTTGCTAGCTTGCACGAATAGTACGATAAAAAAGCAGTTTTAAGTTTTTTATCGTAGTTTGAAGGAAATAGAGCCATTGGGGGCGCGTGTGTATATACGATAAAAATGTGATTTTGAGGTTTTTATCGTAGTCGTCCTTTTT
>JAZUNX010000033.1:0-13491 GCA_045604385.1 Acutalibacteraceae bacterium | reverse complement strand
AGCGGTTTTACTGCTGACGTGCTTTCAGGTAAGCTCACTCTCATCCCTCTTGACTTTATGAGAATTGACAGTGTGCTTGAGAGCCTGAGCATCAATGTTATGGTTAAGCTCAAGGCCGTTGAAAACGGTGACTCTCTGATGATTCAGATGCCCGATTATGATTTTGTTCCCTGCGTAAGCGCAATGGTGAATTCTCTTAACGATTCTCAAAAGAAAATTGCACTTGCAACAAGCGAGGCAACAATGTGGGTATATAACCTTTATGATAAGGTTGAAAATCTTACTCAGGCAATTAATTTTGTTGAAATTATAGACCAGGACAGTGACGAAGAGGAAACCACAGCTGAAAGTGAATCGGTACGTGTTATCCGCCATGCCAAGGAGGCCATGAACAACACCGACAGCGACTTCGGCGGCGCAGTTTCAGAGATATATTCAACCGAAAACGATGAGGGCAAAACAGTATACTTCGCCTATGCTGCCGTTGCCGACAGAAACGTTGCCAAGGCTAAAAAGATCAACACAATGAACCCTGACGATTTGTCGGTTATTCTTCCGCATGCGGTATCTGTTCTCACGCAGATAGTATGCCAGAAAATTGAAGAAGAAAACGAGCCTGAACAGGCACAGCCGGCAGAACCCGTTCAGGTTGAAGTGAAGCCGGAAGAGAAAAAGCTTTCAAAGGGTATGATTGCTTTTGCTGCTGTAGTTTTCCTTATTGCTATTATTGTTCCTATAGCTATGGTATTTAAATCTTCAGGCAATAAAGATGAAACAACAAGTGCTCTTACTGTAGCAGGCACAATTCCCACTTCGGAAGTTTCACAGACAACCGAGCCGAGCACTACAAACATGTTTGAGCAGAACAATATTCAGAATAATGTTACCGAACCCACAGTTACAGACGTTTCTGCAACTCCCACTACAACTCAGTTCTCCTCAACAAGCGGCACTTTCAATTTCTATGTATTCGGTTACGGTCACGGTGTAGGTCTCAGCCAGGAGGGTGCGCATTACCTTGCAGCTCAGAAAGGCTGGAGCTGGGCAGAAATACTGGCTCACTACTATTATGACCCCAATACATCTATAGTTACCGGTGACACATATCCCTCAAAAATCAAGTATGAAGGTGTGGAATATGACACAAGAGAGTATCTTGCTCATTCCCTTTATGCTGAAATGGGTAAGGAGTACTTCCATCTGGAGGCACTCAAGGCTCAGGTTGTTGCTCTTTACACTTTTGCAAAGTATAACGATTTTGACATGAAAGAGGGTCACAACGCCTTTACTAATGACACACCGTCAGAAAAGTGCTACACAGCAGTTGATGAAATTATGGCAAACGGTGTATACATTTCAAACGGCGGTCAGGTTGCATGCACACTTTTCCACGCTATGAGCGCAGGTGTTACAACCTCAAATCAGAATGTATGGGGTCAGGCTGTAAGCTACCTTTCAGGCGGAAGAAAGAGCTACGGTGACTACCTGCATCCCGACTTCAAGCAGGTTGTAACTCTCACAAGTGAAGAGCTTAAATCAATAATCACTGCAAAAACAGGCTCAGCACCAACGGGTGACCCTGCAACATGGATAAGCATTGTTAACCACGACAAATGCGTAAGAGAAGATATCGGTTATGTTTCCAAAATAAACGTTAACGGAAAGCTTTATACCGGTTATGACTTCAGAAGTGATATTATGAGCGGAAAGCTGCGTTCACACTGCTTCACTATTGAATATATCCCCGACGCAGTAACAACAGCTCCAAGCACTTCTGCGGTGACCCCTTGACAATAAAGGCATAAATAATGTATACTTTTTCACAGTAAAAAACCAATTCAAATAAAAAGGAGTTTTTAATCATGGCATTAGTAACAACAAAAAAAATGTTCGAAGATGCATACAAGGGCGGTTACGCTATCGGTGCATTCAACGTAAACAACATGGAAATCATCCAGGGTATCACAAGAGCTGCTAAAAAGCACAACTCTCCCGTTATCCTTCAGGTTTCTGCAGGTGCAAGAAAGTACGCTTCACACGGCTATCTTGTTGCAATGGTTAAGGCAGCTGCTGTAGTAACAGGCCTTCCCATCCCTCTTCACCTTGACCACGGCCCCGATTTTGAAACCTGTAAGGCTTGCATCGACGGCGGCTTCACATCAGTAATGATCGACGGCTCACACCTTCCCTACGAAGAAAACGTTGCTCTCACAAAGCAGGTTGTTGACTACGCTCACGCACACGGCTGTGTTGTTGAAGGCGAACTCGGTCAGCTTGCAGGTATCGAAGACGACGTTAACGTAAGCGAAGAGGATGCAAACTTCACAGATCCTGCACAGGTTTACGATTTCGTTACAAGAACAGGTGTTGACTCACTTGCCATCGCTATCGGTACAAGCCACGGTGCTTACAAGTTCAAGCCCGGCCAGAAGCCCCAGCTTCGTTTTGACATCCTCAAGGAAGTTGAAGAAAAGCTCCCCGGCTTTCCCATCGTTCTTCACGGTGCTTCTTCCGTTAACCAGGAAGACGTTAAGACAATCAACGCATACGGTGGTGAAATGCCCGATGCTATCGGTATCCCCGAAGATATGCTTCGTGAGGCTGCTTCAATGGCTGTTTGTAAGATTAATGTTGACTCCGACATCCGTATCGCTATGACAGCTGCTATCCGTAAGCACTACAGCGAAAATCCCAAGCACTTCGACCCCAGACAGTACCTCACTCCTGCAAGAGATGCAATTGAAGGCGTTGTTTCTCACAAGATTGAAACTGTTTTAGGCTGTGCTGATAAAGCATAAGATAATTCGGAATGCGAAATCGCGCCGAACATTTATTAAATAACAAGAAAGTACCCGCCAAATCAGGTGGGTACTTTTCCTATATATAGTAGATAAACAGTATTATCTGTTGGCTTTCATTATTTAGTAAACAGTGAAGTAAAGAATTTTATTAGTGAGGTGAGAAATTTGATAAGCACTACAAATCTTGAGGAAGTATCTGTGTCAAAGGCACTGTCATCCTTGTTTTCCTCTGTCAGCGGAGTGAGAACACCCACAGGTACAGGCTCCGTGAAATTAAAGATTAACTCCATCGTTTCCTCATAATGCATAAATCGAGGATATTTCTCCAGGTCATTAACAGTGGCATATCCGTCATAATTAAAGATATCACAAATCATAAACTCGACGCTCCAGGGATAATCGGGATGTGCGAGATTTTTGATATACCAGGTGTGTTCGGGGAAGGCGGCTGTGGAGCCGTCAACCTTTTCATCAGCTGAAATATAGGCACCGAACCCCTTTTCAATGCGGTCTGCTATGTAATCTTTATCGAGAGTAGTGTCTATCCTTGAGGTTGTTGCGCCATTAAAGGTCTGCTTTGCGAGAGATACTACACCGTCACCTAAAAGGTCTGCATTTTCGATTACGGGATAAATCTGCTCACCGTATTTTGCTATAATGTATACCTTTACTCCGCTATCCTGCATCTCTTCGAGAATGCCTCTTGCGTTTTTCTTGTATTCATTATAGCCGTCGATTTTTTCGATAAGCTTATCATATTTTCCGTCTGCATTGTCCGTTTCTAGAACGAAAGCCTTGGCATCCTCGACAGCTTCAGGGCTTACCATACCCCACCAGCCGGGACAGGTACCGAATATCTCACGAATGAGACGAGGCATAAGATTGAGACTTATTTTATCATAGATATTTTCTATAAACCCAAGACCTCCTTCTAAAACACCTGTGTATGTGAGAACATTCACTGTTTCCTTTACAAGATCGAGAACAGGGCTTGTATCAAGGAAGCCGCTGATAAAACGGTTCATAGCATCTGCATCGAGGTCAACCTTGTTCGAGTAAAGCTCATCGGCTATTTCAGCACCGTTTGAAATGCTGTTATACATAATGAGGCCTTCCACTTCCTGCTTTGCCTCTTCCTTATACATATTAAGGTAAGCATTAACGATAACATTACCCTCACAGCGACATACAATGTTTACCTTATCATGACCTGTCAATTCCTTTACGGCATCGATAAGCTTTTTAAGGTCCTTTGCATTTTCACGGGGATCAAGGCGCATATCGTACTGGAATTGCATATACTGCGGCCAATAGGCGGCGTTATGTGTGTGACCGTGTCTTATATCGCTTACATCTCTGAAGCCTGCAATAATCTGGTCTACATCCCATAAATGGTGGATACCTGTTATGTTTCCTTCACCCTTTTCGCCGTCATTATTGAGCTTGTAACCGTCATAAATGGGAGTTATCTCCTCTAAAAGTACATCACAGTATTCATCCCATTCATCAGTAAGAAGAGCTGTGCCCAGTGCGGTAACGATGTTTGCCGTAGCCTCTACTATGGAGCCTGTGCCGCCCGTAAGGTTAGTTTCAGCCATATTTTCAGATGTAGGCTCTGCATATCTGTCCTTATAAATATTGGTTCTTCCCTTTATGTAAATAATAGGGGTAACACCGCAGTTACATTTGTAAGAGTCTGCCGCAAAAGCCATAGGCATAACAGATAAAATCATAATAATCACCAAAAGAAAGGATAAAAGCTTTTTCATTATAGAACCTCCTGTTTATAAATCTGTTTTCTTTTTTTAAGAATAATTTCTGACTTTATTTTCTATTATATATACTTATTGCTATTCTGTCAATAAAAAGTGTCCTTTGATTTCACTCAAAGGACACCGATATCTTGTTATGAATCAGTCTGCATTTTCTTCTTCAATCTTATCTATCATATCCTGAGGGATGGCCTCACCGTGCTTTACAAAGAGGATAAGACCGAGACAGATAAGGAAAGCTATGGGGCTGTAATAGAACAGAGACATATAGGTACCCGTTACCATAGCCACAGCACCGTAAACGATGGGAGAAGCAATCTGTGCCGAGAAGGTGGCTGTGTAGTAATAGCCTGTGAAGGTACCGACTTTGTCAATACCGCCGATTTCGAGAACAAGGGGAAGAGTATTAACGGTAATGAACATATTTGCAAAGCCTGCAAGAACAAGAACGGGATAAATGAGTATCTTGAGGACTTTTACTATTCCGTCAACGGATTCCTTGATATTTGTAAGAGCTTCAGCGTAAGCACCCTCGGCAACCTCTTTACCGATAATCTTGTTGCTTGTGGAGACGAGATTATCGAGATGGAACTCACCGCCTGAATTTTCTTCAAGAGCGGCAGTAACTTTGCCGTAATCACTTGCTTCATCAGGTGTGTTCAGATAAGCGATGTAGCCATCGATGGTGAGTGCTTCATATTCGCCTGTGGCAGTGCCTGCTTCAACAGCTTCATTGAAGTCTTCCTTAAGTTCGGTGTTGACTTCGTTTACTGCTGTGTCGATGTTAGCATAAACCTTGTTAGCCTGAACGTATTTGTTAACTGAAAGTCCCTGACCAGAAACCATAATGGTGAATACAAGGAAGAAAACAAGGAAAGCAGAAATGAAAACTGAAAGACCTGCCATAATTGTCTTTTTTCTGCCTATCTTTCTGCCCATTTTACCTGCAGGAATAGCTGCAGCGGCTGAACATACGGCAAAAATAGCCATAATGATGGTAGCCTGTGCAGTAGCCATGTGAAGGATTTCCTGTGCGAAAAGTGAGAAGAAGGTTGTAATTGCGTTTGAACCGCAGAAAAGGAAGAAGAGAGATGCGAGCATAAACAGAAGGCTCTTTCTTTCACCGACGGAAAGCTTGTTAGCTTTTCTTGCAGCCTTTTCAGCTTTTTTGGCTTCTTTTTCAGCCTTTTTCTGTGCGGCGGCATCCAGAGCCATATTCTTGTCTGCCTTAACCTGGATTCTGCTGTCCTGCTCCTTAACAAAGAACAGAAGCACAAGTGCGCCGGCAACCATAACGATTGAGCCGATGATGAAAACGATGGGGAAGGTCTGGCTTTCTTCTGTTGCCTTGCCGAAAAGGAGAGCATAAATGGCGGCGGCAATAGTACCTGCGACCATACCTACGGCACCGCCGATACCACCCATAAGGTTGATGATGGCATTACCCTCACTGCGAAGCTCGGGAGGTGTAAGGTCAGGCATAAGAGCAACAACAGGTGCTCTCCAGAGAGACATTGTGAAAACAAAAAGAATGATGCACACCATTGTTGCGGGGAGACTTCCTGTCTTAAGAGCAACAAAGGGAATTATCGCAAACAAAAGAGCCGAAACAGGCGCACCGAAAACGATAAAGGGGCGTCTCTTACCGAGCTTTGAATGACAGTTGTCGGAAAGCTTACCGAAGGTGGGCTGGAAAATAACGCCGAAGATATTATCAAAGGTCATGATAATACCGATAAACAGCGGTACCAGAGAGATGCTTGATCCGAAGCCTACGTCTTCACCCTGTGAACGGGCAAATTCAGCAAGGAAGGGAATTGCCTCATTAAGCTTTGCACTCAAATTTGAAACGAAAGCAGATTCCGTAAGAAGCTTATTGAGGATTTTTGTGATGTATGGGTCATAGATAGCCCACGCTATTGAAGATGCCATAAAACCGAAGCCGGTAAGTATGGTCAGTTTGACATTTAACTTTTGCTTTTGCTCAGCCATGTCATAACCCCTTTCTTTTTTTGATTAGCCGATTAATCGACAAATACCATTATATATTCTTCGCCTAAAAAAAGCAACTATAACATTAAAAATCGTCATTTCCCACATAGACTATTATGCAAATAGACAAAGCAATTCTCAATAGGCAAATGCGCAATTAGCAATCGCGGGTGAGATTTCGGGACTTAAAAAGTGATACACTGCCCAATTAACGAGGTATATATCGTAGAGACGACCATTGGTCGTCCGCCGAAAAAAAATTAATGCAGAGGCTTAAACAGTCTCTGCATTTTTTATGGTTATATAAAAAAACAACAGACAGACTGTGGAAGAAGCCTGTCCGTTTAACTTTTTAGCTTACGGGGCGGCAGAAGCTGTCTTCTACCGATTATTCCCTCGCGATTGCGCATTGGGAATTGCGCATTGATAATTTATCTGCTGTTTACCATTTCAGTATAAATATTGCATATTGAATCTGCATCACCGGAAGCCACAAGCTGACCCTTGGTGAGAATGATGGCCTTATTGCATATTTTTCTTACTCTGTCGGTGCTGTGAGAAACAAAAAGCACTGTCACACCGTCATCCATAAGATCTATTATTCTCTGCTCACTTTTTTCTCTGAATGCCGCATCGCCCACACTCAGAACCTCGTCAAGAATAAGTATGTCGGGCTTTACCGCCGTAGCGATTGCAAAACCCAGACGGGACTTCATACCCGAGGAATAGTTTTTCATGGGTGTATTGATGAATTTGCCAAGCTCCGAAAATTCGACTATCTCATCATACTTTTCCTCGAGAAACTTTCTCGGATAGCCCATCGTGGCACCGTAGAGAAAGATGTTTTCCTTACCCGTGTAATTCATATCAAAGCCTGCACCAAGCTCAAGCATGGGAGCAACAACACCCCTGACCTTGACCGAACCCATGGTGGGTTTAAGTACACCCGCCACCACCTTGAGCAGGGTGCTTTTGCCTGCGCCGTTAAAGCCCATTACACCAAGTCTGTCGCCCTTTTCTATTTTGAAGCTTATATCCCGAAGAGCCCAGAATTCATCGTAATTGAGTTTTCGGGTAACAAGTCTCACAAAGTATTCTTTTATATTATCGACCTTTTCACTGCTCATATTGAAAAGCATGCTTACGTGGTCAACCTCAATTGCATATTTGCTCAATTTTATCCCACCTTAAATGTGTAAAATAAACTTGTCCTGATTCTTATAAAACATTGTAAATCCGACCACAAGAACGAAAACCGTTATACCGCAACAGTAATAAAAGAGATTCATATTGAAATAGGCATAAAATTCAGCTCCGTGGATTACGGCACCTCTGAACATTTCGATAAAACCGTACATGGGATTAAGTCTTATCAGCAAACCCACAAGGGTGTCTTCGGCATAGCCCAGACGGTCAACCGTATAAACTATAGGAGTTACATAAAACAGGAGAAGACAGAAGACATCGTAGATATTTTCAATATCCTTGAAAAAGACATTGAGCGTGGCTAAAATCATACCTACACCCAAACTGAAAAAGAACAAGACTATTACGGACGGTATTGCCCATAATATATTCGGCGTGAGTGTTATGGGATTGATTTTGGCGATATTGAAATACATAATAACCACAACCAGAACGGAAAGAGAAATTACGAAAGTCACAAACTTCGTAAGGATAGCCGAAAGCGGATAAATATATTTCGGAACATAGACCTTTTTGATAATGGATGCTCTTGCCCTTATTGAACGCATGGCAGTTTTGGTCGAGGAAGTGAAAAATTCGTGGAGCAATCTGCCGCAAAGAAGAAAGACGGGATAGTTTACAACCTTGCTTGAGTCCCTGCCGAAAAGATTGTTGAACACCACGGAAAGGACTATCATCGTCAAAAGGGGCTGAAGAAAGGTCCAGAACATACCGAGGACAGAGTTTCTGTACTGTAATTTTATATTTTTGCTGACTAATTCTTTAATCAGATAACGGTACTTATAAAAATTTTTAAACTTGGCTTTTAACTTTGAATTACCTGCCAATTGAAGTCCTCCTTAAATTTTATTATCAATTTAGTATACCATAAGCATTAATTTTTTACAATAAAAATTAATTATTTTTTCCTTCTGACAGACTAAAGGTGAAAAAATGCAAATATAATGGTTTTAGGTTTCCTTAAGTTAACGGCTGTATACTGAAGAATGAAAAGGAGGTAATATTTCCATGAATAACCGAAGAACTGTTCTTGTCTGCGTTACGGCACAGCAATCATCAGAAGCTCTGGTCAAAGCAGGAAAAGTATTATCCGACAAATGGGGAGCAGAGCTTGAGGTTGTCTCCGTTTTGCCCCTTAACAAAAGCGAAAACCCCATAAAGCCCGAAATTATCGAAAAGCTTTACCAAACGGCACAGAACGAAGGCGGAGAAATGGCTGTATACTTCAGCGACGACCCCATTTATACCGTATGTGCCCACATAGCAAAAAGAAAGCCCCTCACTCTGATAACAGGCTTTCCCGGTGCAAACAGTAACGATTTCATCGGAACAATACATTTACTTTTACCCGACCTTCCCATAAGTATGATTGACCGTGACGGTACTGCATATAACATACTGCCCTGTGAAACGAATACGGCGGTGAAATAGAAAAAAAACGACCATTGTAAAGGCATAACGCTGATACAATGGTCCATTTTTTCTGTTTATTTCTTTGCTTCTGCCACAGCCTTTGCCAGCTGGTCGGGACAGGATGTTCCCTTGAATCCGCAACGGATTCCCGAAAGCCTTTTGATAAGCTCATCGGCATCCATTCCCTCTGCCAACGCGGCAAGTCCCTGTGTGTTACCTGAACAGCCACCTGCAAAGCGGACGTTTTTAACGGTATTTCCTTCCATGTCAAAGGTTATTTTTCTGGAGCAGACTCCTTTTGGTACGAAAGTGTAATTCATTTATTTGCCTCCTGAATTTTATTAATTCAATAATATTAGATAAGCAGGCTTTTGTCAAGCGAGAATATAAAGAAGGGCAAGAATAAGAAGGGGGTCTCCCTTGTCTTTTATAATAATCAGTATTATCAGCAGTATAAGAGCTGTATCCTCGTCTATATCCGTAAAGGGTAACTGCCCCTTTGTGTTTTGAGGAAAGAAAAACTTATCCATTCCCGTTCCCTCTCAGTTCATCGATAATGGGAAGAAAAGATAAAAGAGACATTATCTTCAGTGCATCGTCTATTTTTCCCTGTCTCTTCTGACTGAGCATCGGCTTTAGTGACAGGAGAAGATTATACCTCGGATCCTCGGGACGGCGGTTAAGCTTTCCCATTAACGTCATAATCTTGTTTACGGTTTCAAAATCGAGATTAAAGGAAGAAAAGGGATTGCTGTCCTTCGGCGGAGGTGGCGGAGACGGTTCCTCTTTTTCTTCCATCTGCCCCATAGAAGAAAAAAGACTCTGCGCCATACCCGACAGCACTTCCATATCTTCACTGCTCATTGAGCTTAAAATATTTTCTATATTTTCCATATTCAATGAGCCTAAATCCATAATTTACTCCTTGTTGTTGCCGAACTTTTCCATAAAGGCTTTTGCGAAGGGTGAATTCAGCAGTGCCTGTAATTTCTTTTCATCGGAAAGAAAGGCTTTTACTGCCTGACGCTGTTTTTCATTCAGATGCTTTTCCATAACCTGCTCAATATCCTTCGGGTCCTTTTTATCCGAAAGAGCATCTTTTATTGAATTAATCTGCTCGTGAGAAAGTTTTGTTTCATTATCCATTGAAAAACCACCTGACTTATGTTAGAATATATATCAGTAAAATCTATGCAGTGCGAGGGAGGTTTATGAATGAAAATTTTGGTATATTCCGACTCTCACGGCTGTAAAAGTAATGTTCTGTCTATGCTCGATAAGGAAAAAGATGCAGACTTCTGCTTCTTTTTGGGTGACGGTATAGGCGAAGCACAGGAATGTGCCGAAATCCATCCCCATATAAAGCATATTATGGTAAAGGGTAACTGTGACTACTACAGTATGGGCAGTACCATAGCCTACAAATACATTGACGGACTTACCTTTGTCGCCTGTCACGGCCATGAATTCAATGTGAAAAGATGGCTGACAGACCTTATCGAACAAACCAAATCCGTAAGAGGTAACATCGCCCTTTACGGTCATACCCATATACGTAATACATATAACGACGGAGCAAGCGGTGTATTTCTCCTCAACCCCGGCTCTCTTGCCTCGGGACAGTACAGCATAATTACCACAAGCAAGGGTGCCTTTGATGTGGAGCATAAAATAATATAAAAGCCATCGCAGGCATATTATTAATCAGGATATTGAGCCACAGGCTGAATATATAAAAAACCGAAAGAAAGAAGGAAATGAAATGGACGCAATTTTCAATTCATTTTTAGGTTTTGACCTCGGCGTTTTCGAGTGGATTCAGAGTATACAAAGCTCCTTTCTCTCAACTCTTATGGTCATAATCACCACCCTCGGCGACGAAGGTATCATCTTTATCGCTATGGGTATCGTACTTTTATTTACAAAAAAATACCGCAAGGTAGGCTTCGCCGTTCTTGTTTCATTGGTGGTAATGCTTATCTGCAACAATCTGGTGCTTAAGGAAATCCTTGAAAGAGTAAGACCCTTCTACATTTTCGACCTGGAAGGTCTTTTAGCCGACAAGCAGGCATTTATCGATGCGGGCAGACTCGGAAAGTTCGAGGTAATGGTGGAAAAAATCAAGGCTATGACCGAACAAAATCCCGAAATGGCTGCAAAGTGGACTTCAACCTATGTTTATCCCAACCTGGTTGACAAGCTTACAAGTTTCTCCTTCCCCTCGGGTCACACCTCATCAGCCTTTGCCGCCGCCATCGCAGTTTTATGGTACAACAGAAAAATCGGTATCCCCGTAACAGTTTTTGCCGCAGTTATGGGCTTTTCCAGAATTTATGTACAGGTTCACTACTGCACAGACGTTATCGGCGCCGCCTTCGTTGGTGTTGTATATGCACTTCTCGGTGTACTTATTGCAAAATTCCTTTTCCCCATCGTAGATAATATTATGGATAAGGTATTTACAAAATTCAAAAATAAGAACGTTTAAAATCAGATAATAATAAAAAGGCTGTCGCACAGAAGTGTAACAGCCTTTTTTCTTATTCAGTTATATCGTCTAAAATACTTCTTGCCTCGCTCTGGCCTTCGGTGACATCTCCGCCTGTGCCGGATGTTGTTTCGTCAGATGTTGCCTCGTCTGTGGTCATGTCGTCAGTAAGGTCTTCTGTGTTGATTTCCTCCTCTGTGGTTTCGTCTTGGGTGACTTCGCCTCTGCCCTCATCGGTCATATCGTCAAGCATAGAGGTCATATCATCCATCATGGTAGTCATGTCATCCTTCATTTCTCCACCGCCGCAGGCGACGAATACTGAAAGGATAAGCAGAGAAATTACTGCAAGGACTAAAATTTTTTTCATAGGGAATTCTCCTTTTTGTTATTGTTTATGTTTAACTGAGAGAATTTTTTCATTCTCTTCTCTCGGTATAACCTTATGCTTATTATTGTCAATATATTACCTGTTATGCAAAAATCAAAAAAATAATCCGGCAGAAAAAACTGTCGGATTATTTTGTATTTTTTCAAATTTTAAAATTCAAGCTTCTTTTCAATATAAGCCACAAGTTCGCTTATAGCAACTCTTTCCTGCTGCATGGTGTCTCTGTCGCGGACTGTTACACAGCCATCTTCAGCAGATTCAAAGTCATAAGTAATGCAGAAGGGTGTACCGATTTCATCCTGACGGCGGTATCTTTTACCGATGGAGCCTGCATCGTCAAATTCCACCATAAACTTTTTCTGTAAAGTGTGGAAAACTTCTGTTGCTTCTTCGCTGAGCTTCTTTGAAAGAGGAAGAACCGCAGCCTTGTAAGGAGCGAGAGCGGGATGGAAGTGAAGAACAACACGTGAGTCATTCTTTTCTGCATCCACAACCTCTTCGTCATAAGCCTCGGTCATAATGGCGAGGAAAAGTCTTTCTACGCCGAGAGAAGGCTCGATAACGTAAGGAATGTATCTTTCATTGGTGGTGGGGTCAAAGTAATCGAGCGTTTTGCCCGAAGTGTTGCTGTGCTGAGTAAGGTCATAGTCTGTTCTGTCAGCTACACCCCAGAGTTCACCCCAACCGAAGGGGAAGAGGTATTCGAAGTCGGTAGTTGCCTTTGAATAGAAGCAAAGCTCATCGGCACTGTGGTCACGGAGACGGAGATTTTCTTCCTTCATACCGAGAGAGTAGAGCCAGTCACGGCAGTAGCTTCTCCAATAGTCAAACCATTCGAGGTCTGTACCGGGCTTGCAGAAGAACTCAAGCTCCATCTGTTCGAATTCACGGACACGGAAAATGAAGTTACCAGGTGTAATTTCGTTACGGAAGGATTTACCTATCTGTGCTACGCCGAAGGGAACCTTTCTTCTGGTGGTTCTCTGAATGTTTGCGAAGTTTACGAAAATACCCTGAGCAGATTCGGGACGGAGATAAAGCTCATTTTTGCTATCCTCGGTAACGCCCTGGAAGGTTTTGAACATAAGATTGAACTGACGGATGTCGGTGAAATTATGCTTACCGCAATCGGGACAGGGAATTTCCTTTTCGTTGATATAAGCGAGCATTTCCTCGTTTGACCAACCGGCAACATTTGTGCCGTCAAAATCTTCGATAAGGTTGTCAGCTCTGTGTCTTGTCTTGCATTCCTTACAGTCCATAAGAGGGTCAGAGAAACCGCCAAGGTGACCTGAAGCAACCCAAGTCTGTGGGTTCATAAGAATAGCTGAGTCAAGACCTACATTGTAGGGATTTTCCTGAACGAATTTTTTGAGCCAGGCCTTTTTGATGTTATTTTTGAGCTCTACGCCTAAAGGGCCGTAATCC
>JAZUNX010000032.1:0-34377 GCA_045604385.1 Acutalibacteraceae bacterium | reverse complement strand
ATACAAAAATGTGTATCTAATCATGTCATAATAAATATGTAGAATAATGATAAATAAGTAAACACATGAATAAATAAAAAGCTCCGCATTAACGAAGCTTTTTCTATGTATAACTTTAAACATAAACCAAAAATCCGAACCCTTTTCCTAACTGGAAAATTTGGTTCGGATTTTTCTGGTTTGGTGCCGGTGACCGGACTTGAACCGGTACGGTGTTGCCACCGAGGGATTTTAAGTCCCTTGCGTCTGCCTATTCCGCCACACCGGCGTGTCTCACGACTTTACAATTATACTGTTTTGGAAGGCTCTTGTCAAGGGTTTTTCGGTATTTTTTTGTGCTTGCCGTCCTCTGCTTCAAAGGGTACTTTTTACTTTCGGGTTATTCCCTGTTTTCCTGTTCATCTCTCTTTATCTTTTTGGTGGATGTGCGGATAAAGTCCTTGCTTCTTACGTTTACCTTTTTTATATTTTTATATGAAGGCAGTTTTCGGTTGGTGCTTCTAACAGCTTCGATTACCGCTTTATGAATTTCCGCCTGAGTCAGGTCTGATTTTTTTAACTTCCGCTCTATCTCCTCTGTATCGGGAATAATCTGTGCACTTACTATGCTGTCATCCTCTGCATAAACCATAACATCAGATATTACAGAGTTTTTGAGAAGATAATATTCTATCTCTTCGGGATAGATGTTTTTGCCGTTTTTTGTGACTATTACATTTTTCTTTCTGCCCGTGATGTGATAGTTGCCGTTTTTATCCCTGTAGCCAAGATCACCCGTGTGAAGAAAGCCGTCCTTCAGAACTTCGTCGGTGGCTACTTTGTTTTTATAGTAGCCGAGCATAACCATGGGACCTTTTACACACAGCTCACCTATCCCCTTTTCGTCAAGACTTTCAATTTTCACCTCAACCCCCTCAAGAGGCTTGCCTATGGTGTCGGGGGTAAGATTTTCGGGACTGTTGCAAATAACTATGGGAGAACATTCCGTAAGTCCGTAGCCGATAATGATGGGGATTCCGAACATACTGAAATCCTCGGCTACCTCCTTTTGCAGAGCTGCAGCACCTACAACTATTTTATTAAGTCTGCCCCCGAAAAATGCGTGGACATCGGAAAAGATTTTCCGCCTCTTATCTTCGCTTACGGCAGAGGAAATCACAGAAAAAAACTGTACCTTTTTCCTCTTGCCCTGCTTTTCAATGGATGTAATAATTCTTTTGTGTATCTTCTCCAAAAGAAGGGGTACGGTCACAAACACAGTAGGTCTGTAGAAAGCGAAATCCTCCTTAAGGGTACGTATTGAACCTGAAAAGGCAATTGTACCGCCTGAATAAATTATCATAAGAAAGGCAATGGCCTCATAGGTGTGATGAAGAGGCAGAAAGGAAAGAGCAAGGTCGTTTTCGTCAATCTTCACCCTTTTGGATACACAGATAAGGTCAGAAATAAGATTTTCATGAGAGAGCATCACTCCCTTTGCCATACCTGTTGTACCTGATGTAAAAAGCAATACAGTCATTTTTTCCTTTTGAATTTTCGCAGAAAAATAGTCTCTATTGCCTTCGGCAATAAGGTTTTCACCCTTTCGCAACAGGTCGTCAAAAAAAACTGTGCCTTTCACATTTTCGGTGCAGATAATTTTAATGTCACGGTTTGTGAGATACCTGTCTGCAAGAATTTTTTCAGCGGATTTTCCGTCACAGATAATACAGTCTATTCCTGCAAAAGAAACGATGTTCCCGATTTCCTCCGCAGGTAAGTCCTTATCAAGAGGAACGGCAACACCCACTCCCCCTGTCAAAGCAAGATAAGACAGACACCAGCAGTAGGAATTTTCACCCATTATTGCCGTCTTTTTATCTTTTAAATTAAGCTCATATATGAGGGCCGTGCCAAGACTTTCCGCGTCCTTTTTCAATTCACTGTAAGTTATGCCGTTAATGCCTTCCTCCTCATTTTTGAGGATAAAGGCATATCTATCTGAGAACTTCTTTTCACTTTCCGTAAGAAGCTCCCTTAAATTTTTTGGATTGTTCATGTTACCACCGCTTTCCGTATAATATTTTTACACGAAAAGGTAAGAATATGCTTTTTGCGACTTTTAAATGACAAGAGTTATTAAGTTTTTCTGATAATAATTAAAAAGTATTGTGTTTTTCTCTGTTTTGAGGTACAATATGACAGATGGTATCATCAAAAGGAGGATATTATGGACGATATATATTTTTCCGACAAAAACAAAAAAACTTCAGATAAAGATAAAAACTCAAGGCGTTACTCCCCTAACGAGTTTACAGATACAGATTACTTTGACGAAAGCTTTTCTCTTGATTTCAAAACAAAAGGCAGTTCACAGGCCTTTTCCCAAAAAGAAAGGTTCACCGTTCATCTGCCCGACGAGGACAGCATAAGTGAAGGCCCCGTGGACAGAACACCCAAGGGCAGACCTGTTTCTTCTTCAGGAGTGCCGACACAAGGCGAGGTAATCAAAAGAACTTCTCCTTCCTCTCAAACACCAAACAGACAACCTTCCTCTGCAAGAACACCGCAATCGAGACCTGTTCAGAGCACCGCCCGGACAAGCAGAACACCTCAAGGTGCAAGAGTAAGTCATACCCCGCCACAAAAACCCGTCAGAATGAGCAGAGAGGGAGTTCACAAAAACGCCCCTCCCCCGAGGCCTCCTGTTTCAAAAAAGAAGATCATCGGACTTTCTTTTCTCGGCATTTTTGCAGTTTTATTTGTGGCTCTTCTCGGCTACGGTATCTCGGCTTTACAGGGACTGAATTACGACAAAACCATAGTCCCCAACGCATATGTTGACGAAAGCACTCTTGCTTCAAGTGACGATGTGGTAAACATTCTTTTTATTGGCAGCGATGCAAGAAGCGAGGTTGAAGGTCAGCGCTCGGATACAATGATGCTTTTTTCCATTGACAAGCAGAATAAAAAGCTCAAGCTTACCTCTTTCCTTCGTGACAGCTATGTATATATCCCTTCAAAAAAGTACAACACGAAACTGAATGCGGCTTTTTCCTACGGAGGAACACAGCTTGTGATGGACACTCTTGAATATAACTTCGGAATAGATATTGACCATTATCTTATGGTGGATTTCAAGGCCTTCAGACAGCTCGTTAACCTTTTGGGCGGCATCACCGTGAAAGGAGTTACGGAAGCAGAAGCCAAATATATGCGTGAAGAAGTTAAACTTAAAAACGTAAAAGAAGGCACAAATAAAATGAACGGCAAAACGGCTCTCTGGTACTGCCGTATAAGATATGTTGATAATGATTTCAGAAGAACAGAAAGACAAAGAAAGGTTATCGGAGCCATCGTGGACAAGGCTCTCAAAACCAATCCCTTCAAGCTTATGAGCATTGTTAAGCAAGTTCTCCCAAATATCTCAACGGATATAAGCAGCAGTGAGCTCGTGGGACTTGCCGCAGGTGCCGCTCTGCGTTATATACACTATGATATAAAGCAGCAACAGATTCCTGCCGAGGATACCTGGACCGATGCCAGAATATCGGGGCAGTTAGTTCTTAAAATGGATATTGAAAAGAACAAAGAGATTCTCAAATCCTTCCTTTATGATAAGGAAAGCAAAAAAAGGGATAAATAAAATTAACAGGTATTTTCAGTTTTAACCGAAAATACCTGTTTTTTTATATATCCGCAAAAATAAGCTGTCTTTTCGAAACTCTCTTTTTCACCACATCACCCATCACCGCTATAAATTCAGCGTTGGTGGGTTTCAGCTTATCCTTTGAAATGCTGTGAGGGAAATAATGATAAAGAGCCTGTGTGTCACCCTTTGTACAGCCGCTTTCGATGGCGTGCCGTACTACTCTTTCAACTCTTGCAGAGGTTGTACCATGAAGGTCAGCAATTGCTGGATAAAGACTCTTTGTTATTCCGTCAACCAATAACGGCCTTTGAGCCACAAGGACAATTGCTTCTCTTAAATATCTGTAACCTTTTGTATGAGCAGGTATTCCGAATTCACCGAGGAGAAGAGTTGCCGCTTCTTCAAAATCACTCAAGGCCGCGGAATTAAGATATTCACTTTCTTCTTCAACTATCAGTCTTATTATTCTTTCGGTTATTTCTTTGCTGTTTTCTTCATTGGCACCCCTGAGCAGTTCTCTGATACGTAAGTTTTTTTCTGACGGAACAGTAATACTGAAACTGATTTGAGATGAATCAGTTTCCTCTGCTTCCGATTCTTTATTTAATGCTAAACTTATATTGCCCGACATAATCAACCTCCATAAAATGTGATAAATATTAACATTCCTTTTTCATCATATTATCATATATTGCTTGTAAAAGCAATAGTTTTTTTGCTGTTTTTAACAGAAATGGTAATTTTTTTCACTTTTTTATAATAAAAACAGGCTGGTGTCAAAGTCAGCCTGTTATATAATAACCTCTGTAAGAGATGTATCTTCAAGGAAGGTGTCAAGATTATAAAGAAAAAGAATGTGAGAAAAGGTGTTCTCTTCAGTAATTTCCGAAAGTTTTTCCTTTGTGTATCTTGGGTCAACCACAACAATCTTTGCAAAAAAAGGTGTAAGCATTGAAAGCATACAGTTGGCATAGGAATCCTTGATAAGCAGAAGAGTATCCTTACTCGGAGCTGTAGTCTTAATTGTTATTACGCCATAATTACCGCCTGTGAAAACCTCATATTTGTTCTTTTGACTGAGCTTACTTTCATCGAAAAGAGTTGCCGTCTTCTTTTCTCCGTTTTCATAATCAACCACATAGGTCAGCGCCGAATTCTGCGGAACACATATTTCAATTATGTCACTTGAAGATTCAACTCCCGATTTTGAACTCAAAGTACCCTGAAAACCGTCTGCCACAGAAAAGAAATTGAACTTAACATCTTCAACAGGTTTTTTCCACGTCTTCATAAGCTCCGTAAAAGCCAAATGCGCCGCTCCGGTAGTCCAATGATGGTCAGTTTTGTAAAAAAGCTGTACTTCATCTTTTTTTAAAAGAAAAGTTTCGGAAAGATTGATGAAGTCTATTTTTTTGCTTTGAATGTAGTTAGCTATATCCTCTATGCGGTAACTCTGGTCATCCAAAAAAAGATTATCGGGAAGCTTTTCTTTATAAATATAACTGCTGTTCGGAGAAAGCATAAAGCTTATCCGTGAGTCAGGATTTAAGTCGGCAAAGGTGCTGATTTTCCCTGTAATTTCCTCCACACTTTTTTCGTTAAAGGGTGTGGGAACGGAGAAAAGATAGCCTTCCTTGCCGATGTAAACGCCTGCTGCCTTCGTTTTTCCCACTACACGGTCAACCATAGTTTTGAGGCGGATTATCTCATCCCTAAAAAGGAACTGATCTGTAAAATAGGTTTCAAAGTCCTTCATAAAGGTACCCTCTTTAACCGAATAAAAAGACAAAGACGGCATTGAAGCGAGAACTCTGTTTTCCGACTCGGAAAATTCTCTGTCTTCACCCGTGACAAGAGAGATACCCCCTGCAAAAATCACCAGGCAGAAGACACCGATAAGCAAAGAAAAAATAATCTTACCTTTTCGGTTTTTGGGTATATTTTCAGTTGTCTGTTCGTTTTGGTATAATTCGCTGTTGTCCATTTATAACCTCTTAAAATCTGAAATAAAGGAAGGGATTGTAGGTTTCACTTATAAGATAAATAATGCAAAGAATAAATATCGCCATATATCCCATGCTCATTACCGCTGTGTTGAAACGGAAATTCTTTATGCGGGGTAAGGCGGCAAAAACACCTGTTGCACAAAGAATCATTACAGTAAGGGAAAAGATGTTTTCCGAAAGGAGATATTTCGCCGTGCTGTCCATAAAGCTGTTACCGAATGCACCGAACATACTCTTTATATATGTTACGGCAGAGCCAAGGCTTTCACTCGAGAAAAACACCCAGCCAATCATAACTGTAACCATAGTCAGGATATATCTTATAAAGGTAGGTATCTTTTCAAGAGCACGGGCAAAAACATACTTTTCTGCAATAAGTAACACGCCGTAAAAAGCACCCCAGGCTATAAAATTCCATGCGGCACCGTGCCAAAGTCCTGTAAGTGACCATACCACAATAATGTTAAAAATTGTTCGTGCCGTGCCTTTTCTGTTACCGCCCAAGGGAATATAAACATAGTCCCTGAACCAGCTGCTGAGGCTTATATGCCATCTTCTCCAGAAATCGGTGATACTTGTAGCCTTATAAGGGAAATTGAAATTCTGCACAAAATCGAAGCCCAGCATCTTACCCAGGCCTATTGCCATATCCGAATATCCGCTGAAATCGAAATAAATCTGCAGAGTGTAGCAGATTATGCCTATCCAGGAGGTCATAACGGAAAGAGAGGCTGTTTCCATACCGAGAATCTCCGTATATACTGCACCGACGGTATTAGCAAAGATAACCTTTTTGCCGAGACCTTTTATGAAAAATATTATGCCCGCGGCAAATTTTTCGATGGTTACCGCTCTGTCGGAAAGCTGTTTTTCCACATCGCTGTACTGAACAATGGGACCTGCAATCAGCTGGGGAAACATTGAAATATAGGTTGCAAAGGGAATAATACTTTTTTGCGCCTTTACATCCCCTTGGTAAACATCAATGATATAGGACAGCACCTGAAAGGTATAAAAGGATATGCCCACCGGCAAAGGAATCTCCCTTACAGGTAAGGAAAGTGAAAAAAGACCGTTTATGCTGTCAACCAAAAAGCCATAATATTTGAAAAATCCTAATATAAATATATTGAATATAAGAGCCAGGATAAAGACAGCTTTCTTTTTCTTCGGACTTCCTATGTAACTGTCAATATCAATTGCCGCATTATAGTTATAAATAATGCTCAAGAGCATTAAAATAATATACACGGGCTCTCCCCATGCATAAAATATAAGGCTCATTATTAATAAAACTATATTCTTTTTTACCGTTTCTTTGTCTTTTTCCTTAAAAAGTTTAAGATTATAAAGAACCAAAGTAAAAGGAAAAAACAAGAATAAAAAAGTGGCACTGCTGAATACCATTTTTCCACCTCAAATTAATCTTTGAAAAACTTACTCTTCCACGCACTTCAAAAATGCCTCAAGACCTGCCGCGGCATCATCGTGAACAATATATATTATTGCGCCTCTGCTGATTTGTATTACTCTCTTTTCCAAAAGAGAAGAAGCAACAGGGTCATAATCTTTATAAGTATTATACTTTTCTTCCGCTTTATTTCCGATGAGCTCTGTCACGCTTTCAAGGTCGGCATTTTCCCCGCCCTTGATTATCAGAATTTCACGGACGTCCATTACATCTTCACTGCCGTAATATACAAATGAATCAAAATCTTTGCTGTCAAGACCGAACTGCGAGGAAAGTCTTTCCTCATCAAACTGCGTAAGATCTTCGGTGCTTACCTGTGCCGTTACCTCTGCGGCGATTTCTTCGGCGGTCTTCACCGTATCTCTTTCGCCGAAAAAGGATACGCCTATAAAAGCAACAAGCAGAATGATACATATCAGCTGACCTAAACCTGCCTTGCTCATTATACTATCTCCATTTCTTTAATAAGATATTTAAGCCAGTAATCCCTGTAAAAAAATTCGGGAAGATGGATACCGTCTCTGCCGTAGCAGTATTCAATCTCTTTGAAAAGGGGATTGTTATTAAGATATTCCACTCCGAGCTCCTTACACATTTTTTTCGTAGCCTTGTTATATGCCTTAATTCTGCCGAAGAGCTTATTCTTTGCAACCTTTCGGTCAACGGGAAAAATCGAAGATACAATAATGCGTGTTTCTGGAAGCTTCTTTTTGATTTTTTTAATGCATTTGCTGTACATTTTCACATAGCCGTCAAGAGCCTCGTCCGTATAACCAAGGGAGTTAATCCCGTAATGGAGAACGATTACCTTCGGCTCTTTTTTTATGACCTTTTTATAGTTATCTTCCAAGTGATAGAGAGATGCGCTCACCTGACTGTAAACCCTCTTTTCGTTAAGAATCCCGTAGGATTCAAGACCGTTAATAAGAGAATCACCCATAAAGTAAACATTTTTAAAAACCTTCTTATAGGTAGTTTTTCCCTTTTCAAGCTTATCAAGTATTTCCTTTGCAAGTTCAGCACCTGTTTTCGGGATATAGTTCCTTATTTCGTCAGCTTTTTGAACAAAGTCTTCAGCCTCACTCACATCAACCTGTGCCATTTTTTGGATATAAGAAACGCCTTCGTTTGTATCAGCCTCTGCCGCATAATTTTCACTTATTACAGCCGAAAAATTATTAAGCGGATAGCCGACGAGAAGTGCGCAGACTATTAATATAATTATCGCTTTTTTCAATCCGTTCACCTTAATCTTCAAAATAAGACATATTACTTCATTATACTATTATAGTTTACATCTTTTACGCTTTTAAATCAATAGTAAAAGGCTGTAATATGTGAAAAATTTTGTAAACAAAAAATAAAGAAAAGTGAGGCAGATTTTTCATCTGCCCCAAAAGTGATTTTATGCTTTTTTGAATCTTAACACATTAAAGGAAAGAGGCTTGAGAACTGCCGTTGCTGTCTTTCCGTCAACAGCAGGAAGAGTATTTGAATGCATTCTTACCCTTTCATTATCGAAGGTATTTTCATCAAGAACATTATAGCCGTCCATCGAATCAAAGGAAACGGGCTTGTAGCCTTCAAAATCAAGAAGAGAAATATCAAGCTCCATATTTTCGTCAAGAGAACGGTTGACACAGAAGATTGCAACCTCACCCTTTTCCTCATCATAGGAAGCCACAGCCTCAAGATAAGGAACATCGGTGTAATCATTACAATCATATTTACCGCAGCTGATAATAGGCTTAAGAGCATCGCCGGTGCAGTGCATCGACATTTCCTTGAAGGGATAGAAAATAGTCTGACGGAAGGCACCGCCGCCTGTTTTGGTGAAGATGGGTGCGATAACATTTACGAGTTGGGCAAGACAGGCAATTTTCACCCTGTCCGCGTGGCGCATAAGAGTTATAAGCATACAGGCAACCACAAGCGCATCCTCAAAATTATAAATATCTTCGAGCTGATTGGGTGCTGTTGACCATCTCTCAACAGGTGCGCCGTTTGAATGATACCATACATTCCATTCGTCGAAGGAAAGATTAATCTTTTTCTTTGACCTTTTCTTTGCCTTGACAAAATCACAGATGCAGATAACGCTGTAAATAAATTCGTCAAGCTCAAGGCTCTTTGCAAGGAAGGATGCCGTGTCCCCTCTGTGGTTATCGTAATACTGATGAAGAGAAACATAATCCACATTATCATAGGCAAGCTCGAGAGTTTTCTGCTCCCAGTCACCGAAGGTGTTCATATATCGGCTTGAAGAACCACAGAGAACGGTTTCGATGGAGCCGTCAACCCACTTCATAAGCTTTGCCGCTTCGTTAGCAGTTCTGCCGTATTCCTGTGCAGTTTTGGCACACATCTGCCAGGGACCGTCCATTTCGTTACCGAGGCACCAAAGCTTGACACCCCAAGGCTCCTTATAGCCGTTTGCTATTCGCATATCGGCATATTTTGAGCCGCTTTTATGGTTGCAGTATTCAACCAAGGCTCTTGCCTCGTCGGGACCTCTCGTACCCAAATTCACAGCCATCATCGGTGATGTGCCTGCTTTTTTACACCATTTCATAAATTCGTCTGTACCGAACTTGTTAGGCTCCGTAACACCCCATGCAAGGTCAAGTCGTGGCGGTCTTTTTTCCACGGGACCCACACCGTCTTCCCAATTATAGCCAGAAACAAAGTTACCACCGGGATAGCGTACGATGGGAACATTCAGTTCATTTATCATATCAATAACATCTTTACGGAAGCCGTCCTCATCAGCAGTGGGGTGTCCCGGCTCGTAAATACCGCCGTAAACTGCTCTTCCTAAATGCTCAATAAAGGAGCCGTAAATTCTTCTGTCGATTTTTCCGATTTTAAATTCGGGGGCGACTGTGATTTTTGCTTTCATTGAATTTTCTCCCTGTTTTTAGAATTATTAAAGTAATATTTTCTAAAGTTTACCATAAAGAAACAAAGTTTGTAAAGATATTTAAATGAAAATCCCCTTATTATTTGTATTGCCAAAGAGACATTAATTTGGTATAATCAAGAAAACGGGGTGAATATATGTTTAATTTTTTTGCAAGTGAAGAAAACAGACAGGGCAATACCTTCCACCTTACAGGTGCTGACTGTAACCATATAAAAAATGTTCTGCGTATGAAAAAGGGCGATACCTTCCTCGTTTCCTGCGAGGGCAAAAGTCATCTTTGCACCCTTACGGAGTGTGAACAGGACTTCGCAATTGCAGAAATTACGGAAGAAAACTTTCAGAACACGGAATTGCCTGTAAAAATTTACCTTTTTCAGGGACTGCCCAAGGGCGACAAAATGGAGCTGATTATCCAGAAGGCAGTTGAACTTGGCGTACATAAGATTATCCCCGTGGAAATGAGTCGCTGTGTGGTAAAGCTTGACGGAAAGAAAAAGCTTTCAAAAACAGCACGCTGGCAGGCAATAGCCGAAAGTGCCGCAAAGCAGAGTAAAAGAACTCTTGTACCTGAAATCGAGGTACCTTTATCCTATACAGAAGCACTTAAAATAGCTTCTGACCTTGACCTTTTTCTTGTACCCTATGAAAACGAAATAGGTATGACAGCCACAAAGGAGGCTCTTTCTCTTATAAAGAAAGGCTCGTCCGTAGGTATTATCATCGGCCCCGAAGGCGGCTTTGAGAAAACGGAAGTGGAAAAAGCCTTCACATCGGGAGGTAAGGTTATCTCCCTCGGTCAGCGTATTCTGCGCACGGAAACAGCGGCTATTACGGCTGTGGGAATGTGTATGCTTCATATTGAAATGAATTCAAGCGGTGAAAACAATGATTAAATTACCGGAAAAATATAAAGAACGAATGAAGCTTCTGCTCGGTGAAGATTATGAGGCTTATGAACGCTCTTTAAGCGAGCCTCCCGTAAGAGCCTTCCGGGTTAATACGGACAAAATAAGCGTAGAGGACTTTGAGAAAATCTGCCCATTTCCTCACGAAAAGATACCCTATTCGGACAACGGATTTTATTTCACCTATGATAAAATCGGGAACCATCCCTTCCATCACGCAGGTATGATTTATGTTCAGGAGCCGGGTGCTATGGCTTCCGTGGAGTGCATTGACATTGACCCCGATTGGGCAGTTCTCGATATGTGTGCCGCACCGGGCGGGAAAAGCACACAGATTAAAAACAAGCTCGGTGAAAAGGGTATTCTTGTATCCAATGAGATTATCCCCTCACGCTGTAAAATTCTGACAGGCAACATCGAAAGATTAGGTCTTAAAAATGTCATCACCACCTGTGCAGACACAGAAAGGCTGACCCGACTTTTCCATAAAGACTTCGACCTTATTATGGTCGACGCTCCCTGCAGCGGTGAGGGAATGTTCCGCAAGGAGGAAATAGCCGTCAGCGAATGGAGTGAAGAAAATGTCCGTCTGTGTGCCGAAAGACAGCTTGAAATACTTGATAATGCCATACGGCTTCTCAAGGACGGAGGATATATAATCTACGCCACCTGCACATTTTCTCTCGAAGAAAATGAAATGGTCATTGACAGTTTTCTGAAAAAATATCCCGAATTCGAACTAAAAGAAGTAACACCTGCAGTCAAGGAAAACACCTGCGACGGAATTTTCTTTGACGGTTGTGAATGTGAAAACATAAGCCTTACAAGAAGATTTTATCCTCATAAAAATAAAGGCGAGGGTCAGTTTATGGCTGTGCTGAAAAGTAAGGTTGAGCCCCCACACAGAAAATCCGATATAAAAAAAGGCAAGGTAAAGGATAATCCCGCAGTAACAGATTTCCTCGATTCGGTTCTTACGGAATACGATAAAAACAATGTTATCGTAAGCGGTGACAAAGTCAACTACTTTACGCCGGACTTTCCCGTGCCGAACGCATTCTTTTCCTGCGGTGTGACTATCGGTGAAATAAAGAAAAACTACATACAGCCCCACCATCAGTTCTTTATGGCTATGGGAAAGGATTTCAAAAGAAAAATAGACCTTGATGCCGACTCTGCAGAGCTGAAAAAATATCTCCACGGAGAGGAAATCACGGCAGAGACGGAAAACGGCTGGGCTGTGGTAACCGTAAGCGGATGTGCCGTAGGCGGTATAAAGGTAGTTTCAGGCAAAGGTAAAAATCATTACCCGAAAGGGTTAAGAATAAAAGGCTAATAAAAGATAACAAAAGGAGTGTAAAATATGATTAAAATGTTCGGTGCGAATCTTTTCTCGAAATTTATGACAATGCTTTTTACGGCATTTTTCGGAGTTCTTTCTATAGGCACGGGAACAGGCAAAACGCCTCCCGAGGTACCCGAGGATTTTGAGCCTGTTTTAAGATTTGCCGTATGCAGTGACGTTCACTTAAGCGGTGAAAAGGACGATGTGAACGCCAAGGAATTCCGTGAGTTTTTCATCCAGAGCTATGCCTACAGTAAGAAAAGTAATAAGTATAAGAAGCTTGATGCGGTTATGATATGCGGTGATATGACCGAATGGGGCAGAGAAAAAGAATATGAAATGTTCAGCAGAATAATCGATGAAGAGATAAAAGGTGACACAAAGGCTCTTGTTTGTATGGGCAACCACGAATTCATCGAGGAAAGAGAAGTCGAGGGCATCAACGCCTTCGACAACTATAAAAAGTATGTGAATGAAATAGTGGACACCCACGAAATTATAAACGGCTACCATTTCATCGGTCTTTCCTATTCGGACAAGGATGAAAACTACAGTGATGAAAAAATCGAATGGCTCAAAGCAGAGCTTGACAAGGCTGTGGCAGACACAGGTAACAAGCCCATTTTCGTTTATCAGCACCCCCACCCCACTCTCACTGTTTACGGCAGTATCAACTGGAGTGAAATCAAAATAAGTCTGGCACTCAAGGATTATCCTCAGGTTATCGACTTTTCAGGTCACTCACACTACTGCTCCTCTGACCCCCGTTCCATCCATCAAGGCAAATTCACTGCTGTGGGTACGGGCGGTATTACAGGCCTCGAGGGTAATGTGAACTACATAGACGGTAATGCAGGTACAAAGGTAGCTTCCTCAAGCTACGACATAGTAGAGGTGGATGCCGAGGGTAATGTAAGAATAAGAATATTCGACGCATTCAACGATATGTTCTATCCCGAAAATGACCACTATCTCCCCCTCGGTGAAAAGTTCTACACCTGGGGTAATATTAAATCCTTTGACACGAAGCCTGTTTTCGGTGAAGGAGAAATTACCGCGAAGATAAACGAAGAGGGTGAAACAGTTATCACCTTCCCCGATGCCAAGGGTTATTACGATACAGTCAGCTATAATGTCACCGTGAAAAACAGTGACGGCAAGACCGTTTACTGCTCTTCCGTTATTTCCGAATATGTAAGTGCCATCGATGACGGAATGAATGTGAACATCGGCAAACAGGAAAAGGGTGAATACTTCGTTAAGGCAACTGCAGTAAGTCCCTATGCGAAGCTTGGTGAGACGATTGAGGGTAGTGTGGAAGTGAATTAATGCGCACTGCTTAATGCGCATAACCTCTCCGTCACTTCGTGCCACCTCCCCTTTCAGTGGAGGCATAATAAGGTGGCTCCTATCGGTGCAATTATAACGCAATTGCGAACTACATAGATATAAAAGTAACATTACTACCCGCCAAATAAGGTGGGTAGTATGCTTTTTGTGCTATTTAATTCCGTATCTATTACAGTAATCAACAACAATATTCTTAAAATGCTCGTGTTTGAAACTATTTTTAATATCGCTTATGTCAACATATAATCCCGAAATCAAATTTTGAATTATAGCCTCTGACAAAAATGCTTCAAAAGCATAATCATCAGAAAAACTTTCTTCAATATCAGTATTGAGGTTGCTGTTTATACCTTTAATTGCCGCACGATAAATTATGTTGTCTTTACCCAGATATTCACCTGCTTTTTTCAAACAGTTTAGCCCCTTTCTCATATCTGTAACAGCAACCTTCCCTTTATACTCTATAATTTTTTCACCGCCAAGCAAAATAAAATCAACGGTTGTTTCAAGGATTTTGGCTAAATCCGGTAAGATGGTTACATCGGGTAATGTTTCTCCTCGCTCCCATTTGCTCACAGCCTGAAAGGATACACCAATTCTTTCACCTAATTCGCTTTGGGTAATCCCCTTCTCTTTTCGTAATGCAGCAATCTGTTTGCCAACATTTTCTGTGTTCATCATTAACTCCCCTTTCTTTAAATTCAAGTATATTATAACAAGTGCAACAGTAAAAATAAATAACCGAATAATTGAATTTTAGGCTACTTATTTCAACCAATTTGCATTTATGACTATCAATTATAAGTCATCTTTTCAACACAGTAAAACAGACACCTCGTTATGAAGTGTCTGTTGTTTTTTATTCATCAATATGCGAAAAGAAAAAGTCCTTTCTTTCCTCGTTATTTATAACCGTGACAGGCTTAATCTGATTTAGAACCTTGCCCTGATTTTTAAGCATTTCTCTGTAATCGGCGTAGGTGTCCTTTTTAAGGAACACTACCTTCGGCTCACCGAGCATACCCCAACGGCGGTATTTGTGATATTTTTCGTTGCCTTCACAGAGGTAGCGGTCGAGCTTCTCTGCTATTTCGGGAAGAAGGCTCTTATCTGCCTCACCCTCCATTTCAGCAAGCATCATATAACGGACAGGGTCGCTTTCATGGTCATCGCAGAAGCTGTAGCCCTTGAAGGATATACCGAGTGCCTTTTGTGTTTCAGCCGCCGCCCAGTCAACCATCTGGGTGGTGGTTTTTTCGTTGGCAATGTTCATAGCCAGATTATTTCTGTAAAGAAATTCCACCTTCGGTGTATCTTTATAATAGCCTGTAACACGGACAACATCTTCGATTCTGTAGCGGCAAAGACCCGAGCGGTTGGTAACCACAAGCTCATAATCCTTGCCCACTTCGATTTCATCAATGGTGAGCGGTCTTTCGCAGTCGGGATTATCCACGGGAATGAATTCAAAAAATACGGACTGCGGAAGAAGTACATAGTCCATAGCGTTAAGCTCCACGGGAATCGCCATATAGCCCTCTGCCGCCGCATAGCCCATATTATGTATGGGGGCATCACCGATGTATTTTCTTAATTTTTCCACATAGAACTTGAGGTTTGAGCCTACCATTCCGTAGGACCAGCTAAACTTGGGCCATATGCGGGGAGCGATAGGAGTGTCGAAGCCTTTTTCACATTCATGGCGGATTTCTGCTGCCCTTTTTGGCATAGGCTTTAGTTTCTTTTCCCACTTTCTGCGAAGGTCATCGGGACATTTTACGGATGGGTCAATGGTACCATTTTCAATATCGTTACAAATCATTTCCCAGTTCTGCTCGAAATAATCGAACATAGTGGTCAGAAGAGTTATAACCATACCGCCGAGATAAGAGAGATCACTTCTCTGCAGTGCAAAGCGCAAATGAAAATAAGCAGTGTTTACTGCCGCTTCATCCACAGGGTACATAAAATCATTGGGAGTGGTCAGAAAGAAGCGTGAAATAGGCTTCAGGTAAGCGATGGGAATCTGTCCTGCGCCGTTACACATTTTACCGTCCTTAAGTCTGTGACCTGTGAGAATTACGGCTACGGTACCCAACTGCTTGGGGAACTTTATGCCTTTTTTGCGGAACCACTTTGCCGCACAGCCTGTGGTGCCCGAAAAGCCCATACACTGCATTATCCAAAGGTCTTCGCCGCACTTGGGCATAATTTTCGGCTTGCCGACAGAACCCGATGAGGAACAGTAACGAACTGGGCGGCGCTTTATGATAAGATTTTTTTCACCCTTCTGCATTCTTTCCACATATTCGTCGTAATCGTCATAGGTTGTGAAAGGCATATTCTTTTGAAAATCCACCACAGAAGTGACGGTGCCGAGACCCATCTTTTTGCCGAACTCGGTATTTTTATTTCTTTTAACGATGCTTTTAAGCACGCTTTCCTGCATTTTTCGTGGACGTGAGGTGTAAAAATCAACCTTCAGCCACTCAAGATAGCCTAAAAAAACACCTATATCGGAAAAACCTGCCATGCTTTTTCAACCTTTCTTATTTCCACTGAATATCCCATACTTCGTCTATGTAGCCTTCCATAACACCGCTGCCGCTGATGCCGAAGGCGTTGCCTTCACCGGCCCCCTTCATTTCGAGCCTCTCGCGGTACTGAATTGTCTTGCCCGAAGAATCGACCAAAACACTTACGGTAGCACCGGGATATTTAAAGTCAACCTTGGTAAGCTCACCGAGAGGAAGCTCAAAAGTGGAAAAATCGAGAGTGTCACAGGCGGCATTATGGTGGGGAGGTCTGGGATTTTCGAGAGTGCTTGTTTCGGGAACTACCTTTACGGTGTAAAGAGTACCCTTGTCACTCTTCTCTGCCTTTGCCTCTGCCACGCCCTCGGCTGTTAAGGTGAAGGGCTTATCCGTGGGCGGAATTTCGTGATTTACAACGATTTCCTCCCCCTCTTTTTCAGGGTTGGGTCCTTTGCCGTTTGTGATGTCGTATTCGATATATTCTTCACCCTCGAAGAAGTCAATAACGGTGTTTATTGCACCTGTAAGCATAGGTACGGAACAGTCGAGAAGGTCGATGCTTATAACCTGCTTTTTCACTGCCTTAAAGGAAGCAGTATCACTTTTGAGGGAGTTTATACCCTTATTCACCTCGGCTAAAATTTCAGCCTTTGAGGGCTCTGCTTTACCTGTTGTGGCAACAGGAGCCGTGGTCTGTACGGGTGCTGTTGTCTGCACGGGAACTATGGTCTGTGCGGAAGATGTGGGAAGGGTGGTAGTTTCCGTGGGTGCCGCAGTGGTGGGAAAAGTTGTGCTTTCCGTGACCTGCTGTGCTGTGGTAGTCGGCTCCGCCTGAACAGGTGTACTGCCGATATTATTTTTAAGGTTAAATATAAAAACAATTACAACCAAGGCAAGTACAGTCACGAGTAAAAAGCCTTTTTTATCCGCTGAATTATACTTTTTTTCCTGCGGTACAGTTGCTTCCTCTTCAACGGGATATTCATTAAAATCATTCATAGTATAAGCCTCCTTAATACAAATTTCCATCCATTATTATACCAATGTGTAAATTCTTTTTCAACCGTTTAAAAAAACTTTCCCCAAAAAACAAAAAACGGAGAAGACAGTCCTCTCCGTTAATTTTATTAGTTTTTTATGCAACTGTTTCGGAGATAAAGTCATAATCTCCTTCTAATGATGCACAGGAAACATAATTTACTCTGTCATCAGCATTCTTAAGCTTTTTCTTTTCGATGATTTTTGTTACTGCCACATAAATACCTGCAATTGCAGCTGCGATTGCAACAACGATTGCAACAACCTTAAGTACTTTTTTGAAAGTTTCCATCTTTATTCCTCCAAGTAATTATTACCTTTAAATTATAACACTATTTATCGGCAAAGTCAACCGATTTATTCATTTTAATAACTGAAAGTGTAATTACTGGTAAAATCACCGTGAATCTGAATGTTGACATCGAAAGTAAAAGCCGTAAGATCTACAACTGCTTTTTCAACCTTAAGATAATGTACCATAGAAAGAATTTTTCCATCCTTATCAAAGGCGGCTTCGATTTTGGTGTCCGTGTAGCTCATATCGAGAGTATGAATGGTCATATAATCGGGAATCAGCGGAGCCACATCAACTACCTCAACCATAGTGGCGTGGTTTTTAGCGGAAGCGGTATAGGTCTGAAGCTCAGGTGCCATAAGCAGAGTAATCTTATAGCCTCCGTCGCCTGTTTCCGAAGCCACAGCCGAGGTTACGGCACTCTCCTCTACAGAGGCGCTCACATTAAGCGGTGCGATGGCCTGATTGGGAGTTTTGCCCGTTTCAGAATCCATGCCACCGACAAAATTATAGGTAATGGGTTTTTTCTGATTCTGATTAATAAGAGTGTCCGCTAACTGTTTCGCGCCGGGAATGTTAGGAAGATTATCCACGCTTATGTTAAGCTTATCGTCCTTGTAAAGAGAAAAGTCCGTGGATGCCTTGAGCTTATTTACACCGTCAACATAAGCCTTTATTATATTTGCTTTGCCGCTTGGCACATTTGATTTGGGCTTGGTGGTTTTTTCGGTGGTATTGGTTCTGTTTACCTCGTCGATAATCTGTGAAACCTTGATGGATTCCTGCTCTTCGACATACCATTCTGGATCTTCCACACTCACATCAGCCATAACGATATTACCGCCTACGGGTAATCTTGTAGTGGAGGGTGCAGTTGTGGTGGTAGGTGCCGTGGTCGAAGGTACTGTGGGAGCTGTTACAACTGGAGCCGTGGTCTGTGCCGCAAGCATCCTTCTGCCCATGGTTACGGAAAGGAAGGTGCTCATACAGAATATCCACACACCCACCACAGTAATTACGGCAAGCTGAATGATTTTCTTTTGATTCATAATTGTTCATCCTGACAATTCAAGGGATACACGAGGTACCCCTTGAGGTTAATTTTTGGTTAAAGTTTATTTGATTCTTGTAAAGCTGTAATCGTACTCCTGTCTGCCTTCTGCTTCGACATTCATTTCGATAACTACTTTTTCAAGAAGACTGAGAACCGTATTGAGAGCTGCGTTTGCTTCATCATCATTGTCAGCAAGGTTTGCCTGTTCTCCGCTGAGAGAAAGTTCAACCTTCATATCATACTTATAAGGAGAAGTAATCTTATATGAGGTGAGGTAACAATCCTTATCAAGTTCAGCAACTATAACTGTCGATCCGACTTTGTTATTGATGGTTGTTGCACCCATATCGCCTAATCCGATATCTCCCGAAGACATACTGTCAATAAAACCGTCGTGATAATTAGGAACGCTTTCTTCTTTGAGGGTTGCTTCTATTCTGTAACCGCTATCCGTGGTTGTTGTAACAACCTTTGAAAAACCTTTTTTCCAAGCAGAAACATTTCCGCTGTTATAAAGGAAAGCCAATCCGTTATCTCCTACAGGCTGAATAAGATCTGCAAGGGTGTAGTTCGCTGTATCAAGATAATATTTACCGTTATGGAAACGATAACCTATTTTATGGCCGCCTGATTCCTGTTTTGAAATTTTTTCCTGACTGCCGTTTGAATCCATAGAAGCAAATACGGCGTCAATTGATGTGGCATCCTTACACTTGATGAAGCCATCAGCTATTTCATAATTTCCGGCAAGAGAATCCGCAAAAAGAATTCTGAGCAAAGCATGCACTGCACCTCTCTTAACACCAAGAGGATCATCGTCAATCTGGAAACCAAAGTCCATATATTTGATTTCGTTGAGACTGTAAGGAGTGCTGTTTAAGATTACCGTCTGCGAATTGTCATATTTTGATCTGTTGATTGCTTCTACAAGATAAAGAAGCTGGTCGGTTTTACTCTTGTCCGTTTCATTAATAACGAAGTCAGTTGCTTTTACGGTAAAGCCTGCAAGGTTGACGGTTTTTCCGCCCTTGACAGTTGTGATCATTACTTCATAAGTAAGTCCGGGAGCAAGACGGCCTGAAGTAACGCTGCGCTTGGCATCTGTTGCCTTCAGTACGGTAGCGCCCTCGTCAGCCATACCTTTGCTCTTGATTCGTACTTCATAGGAGGTAGTGTTTGCATATTTACTCCAGGAAACCGAAACAATATTGTCGCTTATGGAGAATTTAACATCTGAAATATTTGCAGATGCGGTGTTTGAAGTATATATTGCCTTGCCTGAATTATCAAATGCAGTAACCTTGAAAAGTTTGGTTTCATCGTCACAGATTTCAGCGTTTGTATAAGATGTGGCAGTAATATTTGTTTCTGCAACTTCCCATGCAAATGTTTCTGAATTGTAATACTGAACTTCATAATACGAAGCACCGTTTACACTGTGCCATGAAACAGTGTTTTCTTCGAAAGAGCCGAGACCCTTGGTTGTTGCTGACGGTGTGTCAGAATAAGCACCGTACTGTGTTGCGCTGCCGTTTTTATTAAGAGCTCTTACTCTGAAGCTGTAAACAGAATTTGCACTTAAATCCTTTACCTGATAGCTTGTTCCTGTGGCGGAAACAGCTGAAGACCATATTCCGTCTTTACAGTACTGTAACTGATAGCCGGTTGCACCTGCTGTCTTGTTCCAGGTAACTGTGGCGGTTGTTTCTGTAGTTCCCGTAACCTTCACACCTGTTACCTTTGCACAGGGTGAGGTGAAGGTGATGGCTGATGTTGTGTTGCCTGCTGTTGAGCCGTTATAGGGAACAACGGTGATTTTATAGGTTGTAGCTGCCTTAAGTGTAAGGTTTGCATAATTGGTTTTTACATCAGCGATTTTTGCACCGTTATTAAGCACACGGTAGCCCGATGCACCGGCTGCTGCCTTCCAGGAAATCTTTACAGCATTAGCTGAAAGACCTGAATATGTTAAGCCTGTTACGTTGCTGATTTTTGTTTTTGCATTAATGGTTACCCAGTTGTTGTAATATGTCTTTTTGCCGTCCTTCTGATATGCTCTTACACGAATCTGCTGATTTGTAAAGGCCGCAAGACCCTTTAAGGTATACTGTGTTACGCTGCTTTTAACAGCCTTGTTCACGTCAACCCATTTGCCTGACTGAAGCTTCTGAATCTGATAACCGCTTACACCGCTTAACTTTGCCCAACCGATGGTTGCGGAGGTGTCGGTTACGCTCTTGACAGAAGCATTCTTCATGGGAGCGACTGCTGTGGTTACGTTTACGGTGGTGTAAGAACCGTAATATGTTTTTGCACTGCCGTTATAATAACCTCTTATACGGAAGGTAGCCTTCTGACCGGCAGGAAGCTTGCTGACATTAAGGTAAGTAGTCTTTGCCTTTTTGATCTTTTTAACTGCCTTCCATTTTTTACCGACCTTGCGCTGGATTTCATAGCCTGTAACATTGGCTTTTTCCCAGGTAAGCTTTACGGATTTGAGACCTGTTGAGGTAGCCTTTACGGATTTAATCTTTTCTACGCCTGTTTTAATTTTAAGGGAAACATAAGCGCCCTTTTTCTTGCCGTTTACGGCGCGGATACGGAACTGATAGGTTGTACCGTTCTTAAGCTTTTTAACTGTGTAGGATGTGGTTTTTGCTTTTTTGATAGTTGCCACAGTCTTCCACTTTTTGCCTGACTTCTGCTGGATTTCATAACCCTTTGCATCTGAACTCTTTTTCCATGTGAGAGTAACTGCTATGGGAGTTGCAGAAGCCTTGAAATTTGATACCTTTTTAACCGATGCGGCCGATGCTGTGGCCACTGTGGCGGAAATAAGGCACACGCTGAAAATGAAAGTTACTATAGCTGCCAATACTTTTTTCATAGTTTTTCCTCCGTTCGTAATTTTTTATAATCAATTTGCTGCGCAAATAATTATTGAATGAAATAATCCTGTGAAATTGTGTATGTGATTTCGTGTTTTTCTCCGCCGAAAATGAATATCATTTTTACGGGAACCTTTACCTGCAGATAATCGAAAACACCTTCGGTAACCTTGGCATTTATATCGGCATTACCTGTTTCATAAGAATACAGTACAAAGCCGGGATTTTCTTCCTTAAGCTTTTCAATATCCGTCAGAAGAGCAACATCCTTAACCTCTTCGGCTGAAACATCAAAGAAAACGGAATAACCGTAACCGCTTTGTGCAAAAGAAGCCGAATCCTTTACTATATCTGACCAGGTAAGACTGCTTTCTTTACCGTAGGGATGAATAACATCGCTTACCGAAAGATTTCTGCCGTCCTTCACCGTAAACCCGTTTTCAAAGATATAGAGGCAGTTTTGCTTAAATGAAAGAGAATCAATCACGTTTTGGGGTACTCCGTCCGTACTCTCGAAATCACTGACAGAAAATCTTGTATAAAGCTCAAAGGAAGCGTCAAGACCTTTCGTTGCCGACAAGGCACTGATGAACCCTTCCGCCGCCTGCTGTGCCGTGGCGGGAAGATAATCGGTGGTGAAGGTGAAGGTTTTGCTGAAGGAGCCTTCGGTTTTGCTTTCACCGCTGTAGGTTTTTATTCTGAAATAACAGTCAGTACCGGGTTTAAGCCCCGTCACACGAGTTGAAAGACCTGCGGTGCTTTCATAAAGAACATAATTCTTTTCTGCTTTACTGTAGATGTAAAGGTTATATCCGTCAGCACCCTCAACCTCTTTCCAGAAAAGCGTCATTTCATCGGGATAGATAAGCTCGTCCTTTGCTGTAACCTCACTCACCTTGCCCGGAAGAGTTTTACCCTTGACGAGTGCCGAATAGGAAAGGCTGTCGGCACTGCTGTAATAATTTTTGTTATATGCCTTGACCGAGAAGGAATATTCACTGTTCGGGTCAAGACCTTTTATTTCCGCTTTGGTGTCTGCGGTTGCCCATTTGTATGTGTATGTTTTTCCTGCTTCATCATAAAGATAAATTTTGTAGCCTGTGGCACTGTTTACTTTGTTCCAGGAAAGAGAAACAGTGCTGTCGGAAACTGCCGTCACCTTAAGACCCGTTACCGCAGACGGCGCCGCAGGAGTGACAGATACAGCCTTTTTGGTCTTTTTGGCTTTCACCGTAACGGTACATACTGCCTTTTTACCGCTTCCGTCCTTGGCTTTACAGGTTATCACAGCCGTACCCTTGGCTTTAGCGGTGATAAGACCTTTCGGACTTACGGTTGCGACCTTCTCGTTGCTCGAAGAGAAAGAAACCTTGCTGTTATAAAGCTTTTTCGGCTTTTTTGTAACAGTGAGCTTAAGGGTATCCCCTTCATCGAGAATCACACTGTCCGCATCAAGCTTAAGGCTCGTCATATAGCGGTAAGCGAGGGTAATATGCTTTTGCTTTTTTATGTATTTTTCTCCCTTGGAGCCTTTTACCACATAGGCAGTGAGCTTGTCACAGCCCTCGAAGATATTTTTTCCGAACTTGGTAACACTTGCGGGAATTACCGCTTTTTCAAGGTTAGTGCAGTACCAAAACGCCGAAGAAGAAATGCGGGTGACCTTTGAGGGAATGACTATTTTTTTAAGAGAAGTACATTCATTGAATGCCGCCTCTCCGATTTTCGTAAGAGTTTTCGGAAGCTCCACACTCTGAAGCTTCTTTTTTTCCGAAAAAGCCCATTCACCGATTGCCGTAACCTTATATTTTCCAACCTTTGAGGGAACTTTAATTTTTTTGGCGTTGCTTTTACACTCGACCAAAGTGGCTGTATTTTTGCTTACCTCATAAACAAGTTTATTTTTAGTAACGGTTTTCGCGCTTACGGAAAAGACCGTCAAAACAGTTAAAACACAAACCGTAAAAGCAAACAGAAGTGATTTTTTCATTTTGCTGTTCATTACACACTCCTCCATATTATATGTATAGTCATTCTACCACATAAAGAGAAAAAATACAATAATATGGGTAGTATTTTTTTCCCGGAAGCGCAAAGTTAACTTTATATTAATATACCCTTAAAATTTGCGTCAACGACCCTCACAGACAAAAGGACCGCCCCCCACTTTAAGAGACAGTCCCGAAATCGGATTATATATCAGTTAACCCTCAGAAAGCTCATTCCCTCAACGGTTACACCGTTTACGGAAACAGCCTTCGTATTATAGTTGACATATACACCTGTACTGTTATCATAACAGGTATAGTAAACATTCTTTTTCACGCGGTAATGGTCGGTAATTCGCGCATCCCGTAAATCCTCAAAAACCTTCGCCGCTCTTTCATATTGGCTCTGCGCCTCGGTTATGGAATTAAGGTAGCTCGATTTGTCCGTTTCTTCCTGTGTTGACAGGTCTGCACCATACCATTCGTAATAGGGAACGGCACCGTATTCGACACACTTAAGAAATGCCTTTTCGCTGTTTTGGCTTTGGTTTATCGGCTCACAGGAATATCCGACAAGTCCGTGCAAAATTGCCTGGAGGAAGGGTACTCTTGTACAAAGCTCTCTGCCTTGCAGTTTTGCCGAAAAAGGCAAATTAACTATCATATCAGCATATTTCACCCCGTAAATATTTCCCGTGTCAACCATCAGTCTTCCCGAAGCGGAAACGGAGCCCGTCTGCTTTGAAATTATATCAGCAGTATCCGTTTTAAAACGAAGGCTTTCGGCAGAAAAATCACCGTAAAGATAACCAGCCGCATCGTTTATACATACTCCATGCACATTGTTTTTTCTCATTAGATAAATCAGAGCGTTTGTGCTTTCACCGATTTTATCTACCGAGGTAAATACTCTTTCATCCTTTATCAGACATCCCCCGTCAAGACCGAGAGCAAGAGAGGAAAAAGCCTTATCGGAGGGTGAAGTGACAAGTGAGGCATCCGTATAAAAGGTTACCGAAGCCCCGTCTCCGAAGGAAAGAAGATTTTCAAGCTCTTTTTTGCTTCCCGGCTCTTTTGAATATTCAGCCTGAATTATATTTTCATCGGCGAGTATGCCTTTAAGACGGAGGTTTATATTATCCACGCCCTTTGACTTGAGGGAGTCGATAATTTCCTGAGCCTGGGAATAAGTGGTGAGGGTCTGGGAAAGAGTTCTGCCCTTTGAATCGGTAACATAATTCTGAAAAACAATGCTTAAATTGAAGGGATATGCACTCTTTTCTTCAGCCGAAGCCGAAAGAAGATACCCTTTACGGATAAGAAGCTCTCTTACCGCACCCGCCATACCGATATAATCCGCATTACCGTAAGAAAGGAAGCGGTAAACGAGACGGATTTTTCCCTTGTAATTTTCGTTACAGACATAAACCTTGTCTTCTTCACTTTGTGTTGGGGTTATTTCAAAACTGCCGTAAACTCCGTTATATCCGCCCTTTGAAAGAGCCTTCTGCGCTTTCACTGAAGCAATCTCTTCGCCCTCATCAATAAGTGTTACAAAAGCACTGTCCCCGTTTTTCATACCGAAGATGCCGAGAAGGTTATTATCTTCGTAAACAGGAAGAGAAAAACTGTCAAATTCATCGGGATTTTTTGAAAGATCAACAGTAACACCGCAGCCGTCGGGAAGAAGGATATAGTCCCCCTCTCTGCCCTTTGTATCCGAGCCGAAGAAGGGCAGAACATCAATATTCGTAACAACCACATCACTGTCATGGTTTTCACCAATTATGTTACTGCAGTCCGCCTCTACCGTAAGAGCGCCGTCAGCCAGAGTGTATGAAACGGGAAGCGAAAGATTAATCTTGGTTCCGTCCTCTAAAGTACGCTTGAAGACATAATTGACGGTAATTCCGTTTTCTCCTTCCTCATAAAGAGCCGAAGAAAAGCCCACGCTGTCGCTTTGAGAAGAAAGGGTATAGCTGTTGCCCTTAACAAGAACTGTCACGGCAACGGCAGAAGTCTTTTCTCCCATATCTTTTTTCGGAAGTGATGACCAGAGCTTTCCCGAAGCTGTATCGTAAACACTTACGGTACAGTTATCCTTATCGAAATAAAGCTCAATCATATCACTTTTGGCAATAAGCTTCTGTTTGCTTTTATCCTTTGAAAGATAAAGCGACCTGTTATCCGTATCGGCAGAAACAGCTATGGCTGTTTCCTCTTTTTTCATTTCAAAGGAAGCGGGAGAGCCCTTGCCGCAGGCGGAAAAAGAAAAGAGAATTACTGCCGTCAGAAGCACCGCCGTAATTTTTTTAAATATATTCATTTTGCGTCACCTTTAAAAATAAAGTCAGTATCCGAAAAGATACTGACCGCATTATAACACAAACTTATTAAAATTTCAAATCATACTTTGCCGCATTTTCATAAGGATGGTTTTTTCTCTTCGTGATACCTGTACCTGGGACATATTAAGCTCTTTGGCGGTGTTCACCTGTGTCATTCCCTTATAATACCTGAGTTCAATCAGACGTCTGTCTCTTTCTTCAAGAGAGCTGATAAGAGTTTTCAAGGCAATACGCTCGGATATTTCTTCTTCGGGTGAGTCGGTGGGAATATCAATCTGACTTGTCCCCTTTTCATCCTCACTCGTAAGAGAGACCGTAGGCATAGAAACGGTGATAAACTCTGCCGCCTCACTCACTGAAACTCCGAGCCTTTCAGCAAGTTCGGTAATAGTCGCCTCTCTGCCAAGCTCCTTTGAAAGCTCTTCCCCTGTCTTGACGGCATTTCTTGCCTTTTCTTTCAGCGTTCTGCCTATTTTCACAAGTCCGCCGTCACGGAAAATCCTTTTGATTTCACCCAAAATCACAGGCACGGCATAGGTTGAAAAGGCAAAGCCTCTGCTTTGGTCAAAGTTATCCGCCGCCTTTATAAGTCCTACACAGCCTGCCTGAAACAAATCATCATACTCCACTCCCCTGCCTCTGAAACGATTGGCGCAGGAGTGAACAAGACCGTAGTTATTGTCTATAAGCTCGCTGCGGGAAAAAACTTTTTCGGTCACTTATGGGAGCCTCCTCATATTATGGTTCGGATTGTTACCGTCACCCTATTTTACCCCGGATTTTTTTGTCCAGAGTAACCGTAGTACCCTTACCGACCTTTGAAATTACCCGTATTCTGTCCATCATGGACTCCATAACGGCAAAGCCGAGACCTGCCCTTTCACCCTTCGAGGTGGTAAAAAGAGGCTCCATAGCCTTTTCAATATTTTCAATGCCGATACCCTTGTCACGGATTTTCACCCTGACATTATTATTGTCATAAAGGTTTACGGTTATGTAAATTTTTCCCTCTTTTTCCCTGTAGCCGTGAACGATGGAATTTGTAACCGCTTCACTTACGGCGGTTTTTATGTCGGTTATTTCTTCGATATTCGGGTCAAGACAGGCAACAAAGGCAGACACGGAAACTCTTGTAAAACCCTCATTGACACTCTTTGACTCGAGCACCATTTTCAGTTCATTGACGCTTTTCATCACACTATCTCCTTTACTCTGATTTCTCCCAATCTTTCAATACCCGCAAGCTTCATCACCTTATAAGCCGAGGGAGACAAACCCTCCACCCTGATTTTCCCCTCGTGGGTTTTCATAAGCTTGTACCTTCCCATAACAAGACCTATCGCCGAGCTGTCCATAAAGGAAACCCCCTCAAAATCAAGAATGAGAAGCTGCGGACGGCGAAGAATAATTGCATCATCTATCCCTGCTCTTATAAGCGAGGCACTGTGATGGTCTATTTCTCCGTCAAGATAAACCCGTATCTCTTTTCGGGTATATTCTAATTTTGCAGACATTTTTCTTTCCTCCAATAAAAAAATCCGTTATGCAACAATGATAACGGATATGAGAGTATTAATTTGTAAAAATCAGTCGCCAAAAATAATTTTTCTTATATCGCTGACAAGATAGAAGGAGCCGCAGCATAAAAGCACATCATTTTCTCCCGTAAGAGAGAGTGCTTTTTGATAGGCCTCCTCTGCAGTACCGAAGGAAAAGACGTTTTCGCAGAAAGCCTTTCCACACTCCGCGAGGACTTCGGGGCTTTCTCCCCTTAATTCATCGGTACAGGTAAAAACCGCCTTTTCGCAAAGGGGAAGAATTATTTCAAAGCTCTTCCTGTAATCCTTGTCCTTCATCGATGCCATAAGAACGGTCATTCTTTTGCCCTTAAGATGCTTTTCAGCCATTGACCTAAGAGCCAGCATACAGCCCTCATTATGACCGCCGTCTAAAATTATAAGTGGCTTTTCACACACCTTTTCCATACGGCAGGGAACGGTAAAAGAGGCGATACCCCTTTCTATATGCTCATCGGTTATCCTTTCACCTCTTTCCTTAAGAGCGAGAGCGCATTCGGCTACGGTTATCATATTTGCCACCTGATGGTCACCCTGTAATGAAATGTTAAGTTTCAGGTGCTTATAGGTAAACTCCGTACCGTTTATATCGCTTTTTATAACGGACAGGTCTTTTATGCGGGGAGAATAAAAAGCCGAGCCTTTCTTTTCTGCTCTATCCTTTATGACCTTAAAGGCATCCCCGTTCTGTCCCTTGAAACACTTTTCTTCTTTATCCAAGGGATAAGAAACGGTTATACCGCCCTTTCTGATAATACCGCTTTTTTCCTTGGCTATTTTCTCTACGGTTTCGCCGAGCATTTCCGTATGATCGAGAGATACAGACATAATGACCGATGCCACGGAAAAGGGAATAACATTTGTACTGTCGTGCTCTCCGCCTATGCCTGCCTCTAAAACTACAATATCACATTTTTCTCTTTCATAATAAACAAAGGCAAGAAGAGTTATGAATTCAAAGACCGTGGGCTTCATTTCCTCGGGCAGGCTTTCTGTCTTTTCTTTTATTTCAGCTGTAATTGCACAAAGACTTTCGTCACTTATATATCTGCCGTCAATCTGTATTCTTTCACCGAAGGAAATAACATAGGGAGAAGTAAAAAGTCCAGTTTTATATCCCGCACAGGTAAAAATACTGCTCATAGCCCCCGAAAAGGAGCCTTTGCCGTTTGTTCCGGCAACGTGAATAAATTTCAGCTTTTTATGGGGATTACCAAAAAGGCTTAAGAGATTTTCTATTCTTTCGTGAGAGGAGCTTTTCTGCATTTTTCTGAAAGAATAAATATATTCTATCGCCTCATTACAAGTCATAATTTCACTTCCCTGCTTCGTTAATCTTTCTTAATTATAATCTTTCACAAAGATATGTCAACTAATTTTTCATATTCGCTTTTGCGAAGCTCCTTAAGAAAGCAGACCTCACAAAGAGCAGAAAGAAAATCTGTCATATTAATTCCCTCGGGGCAAAGAACCTCATAATTTCCTTTTGCCTTTATCCCCTCGCCCGTAAGCACTCTTGCAAAGGGCAGAAGGCGTTTTTCTCCCGTAATGAGCAGGCCCTTGAAATACACGGGCACCACATCGCTGTGTCGGGATATTATTATCCCCTTTTCGGGTATGGAGGAAAGCTTGTCACTGACAAAAAGTGAAAGTCCGTACTCCTCCATTATCCTTTCCGCCGCCCTCTCATAGGCTCTCACGTTATCCGTTATGACCTTCAGTTCCCCTGCGAAACGGACAAGACGGCTTATTTCCGTGTGCAGAAAACCTTTTTTGTCGATAAGGGTTATGAGAGTTTCGGCAGGATTGAAAACACTTTGCCCGAGCTGTGAAACTGCCGAATTAAAAAGAAGAATATCTTTGAAATATGACGAGGAATATACTTTCATTTCTCTTTCGGGCACAAAGCTATCGGGAAAAATCAGCCCGTCGGCTATGGAGGATGTCATTCTCTTCAATTTTTCCGCAGGAATCTTTCCTTTATGTACAGGCACCTTCAGCTTGTAAAAATATTCGTTTTCGGGAAGGTTTACCCTTTCGGTTATGATTGAATCCTTAAAAAATAATCTCTTAAGGCTGTTTTTTAAGTTGTTCTCCCTTTCGTAAAATTCTACTGTTGCAAACAAAAAATCACCTCATAAAATGCTATGAAAAGGAAAAAGAAAAAAGACGTGTCATTTTTAGTAAGTTTAAGGTAATTTTTTTATCATTATTGTATCCGAGGATTGAAGAACAGAACAATTTTATGATACAATATATAAAAACAGGAGGAATTGATATGAGACTTTTACTTGCGGAAGATGAAAAAGATTTATCCAGAGCCCTTTGTGCCGTTCTCAAGCATAACAATTATTCCGTTGACCCCGTATATGACGGACAGGATGCTTTGGATTACGGTCTTTGTGAAAACTATGACGGAATTATCCTTGACATAATGATGCCCAAGAAAAACGGTATAGAGGTACTTAAAGAATTAAGAGAAAAGGGAGTGGACACCCCCATTCTTATTCTCACGGCAAAAGCGGAAACCGACGACAAAATTGCAGGTCTTGACGCAGGTGCCGACGATTATCTTACAAAGCCCTTTTCAATGGGTGAGCTTTTGGCAAGAATAAGAGCCATCACCCGAAGAAAGGCGGAGTTCTCACCGAATCTCCTTTCCTTCGGTAATCTTTCCCTTAATCGGGGAACTTACGAGCTTTCTGTGGGTGAGGAAGCAATAAGACTCGGTAACAAGGAATTTCAGATGATCGAAATGCTTCTTTCTAACCCGGGCAGACTTATTTCTACCGAGCAGTTTATGGAAAGAATATGGGGCTATGAAACAGAAGCAGAAATAAATGTGGTTTGGGTATATATTTCCTATCTGCGCAAAAAGCTTGCAAACCTCGGTGCAAACCTGGAAATCAAGGCCGTGCGCGGTGTAGGCTACACATTGGAAAAAATATCGGAATAAGAACCCCTAACGCTTTGCGTTCGGGAACCTTGTTGTAATATACAATAAGAAAGGGGGCGGCAGTGAACTGCCAACGCTTATTTATGTTAAAGAAACTTCAGCTTAAATTCATAGTCATTACCATGTTTGCTCTCGGCTCTCTTATGCTCGTGCAGACCTTGACCGTTAACGCCATAAGCATTTATCAAAAGGATGTCAAAATGAAGGAAATTCTGCAGGTCATCACAGCAAACAACGGTGTTTTGCCCAAAGGCTACAGTAACTCCACCCAAGACTACCTTGATGATATTTTCAACCCCTTCGGCAGATTTGAAATAACATTGGAAACGCCCTATTCCACCCGTTATTTTGTGGTTGAAATGCAGGGAAATGTGGTAACAAGAATTTCAACCGAAAATATCGCAGCCGTCGATGATCGGAAAGCCCTCGAATATGCCGCCCAGATTTGCGGCACGCCACCGGGCTTCGGCACCGTGGATTCGTATCGCTATCTTTACACACGCAACGGAGACAAAGGAATGATGGTCTTTCTGTACTTCCGTAACGAGGTAAAAGAAATTGCTACTCTCTTTTCTATTTCTCTTACGGTAAGTGTGGTTACCTTCTTCGTTCTCCTTGTCATTATTTATCTTCTTTCAAAAAATGCGCTTAAGCCCGTGGCTGAAAGTATAAAAAAGCAAAAGCAGTTCATTACCGATGCGGGACATGAGCTGAAAACTCCTCTGACCATCATTTCCGCCGATGCAGAAGTGCTGGAAATGTGTCAGGGTGAAAACGAATGGCTTACAAGCATTAAAAATCAGACCTTAAGAATGAATATTCTTGTAAAAAATCTTGTGGAGCTTACAAAGCTCAACGAGGCACAGGACACCTCACAAAGGACGAATTTCAGCTTAAGTGATGCGGCAATCGAAACTGCCTGCGATTTCGAGTCAAGAGCAAAAATCAACGAGCAGACCCTCATTTTCTCCGTATCCCCCGGTATAAGATATTTCGGCAACGAAGCGGAGATAAGACAGCTCGTTTCCATTCTTTGCGACAATGCAATAAAATATACCGATAAGGGCGGTACAATCAAAATCTCCCTTTATAAAAGCGGAACAAGTATTTATCTTGACGTATTCAACACCACCGACTATGTGGACCCGTCCTCGGTTTCAAGGCTCTTTGACCGTTTTTACCGCGGTGACAGCTCCCGCTCCAGAGAAACTGGCGGCTACGGCATAGGTCTTTCCATAGCCAAGGCCATCGTTGACCGACACAAGGGTAAAATCAAGGCAATAGCCAACGGCACAAAGGAGATAACCTTCAGGGTTATTCTGTGATGAAAGTTTTCCTCTTTCCGATGTTGACAAACAAAGGGAAAAGTGATACATTATATAGGCTTTATATTTAGAAAAGGATTGGTGAATAATATGTCAGGCCATTCAAAATGGAGTACCATTAAAAGAAAAAAGGAAAAGACTGACGGCGCAAGAGCCAAAATCTTCACAAAGATAGGCAGAGAAATTTCCATCGCTGTCCGTGACGGCGGCCCCGACCCTGCATCAAACTCAAAGCTCAAGGACGTTATTGCCAAGGCAAAGGCAAACAACGTACCTAACGATAATATCGAGAGAATCATCAAAAAGGCTTCAGGTGAAGCAGGCGGTGCAAACTACGAAGCCATTATGTACGAGGGCTACGGCCCTTCGGGTATTGCAGTTATCGTCGAAACTCTCACCGACAACCGTAACCGTACTGCAGGTGAAATGCGCCACTACTTCGACAAGAACAAAGGTAACCTCGGTCAGCAGGGCTGTGTTTCCTTTATGTTCACCCGCTACGGTGTAATCGTTATTGAGGCAGAGGATGTTGACGAAGATAAGCTTATGGAAGATGCTCTTGAAGCAGGTGCTGTTGACTTCATCACCGACGAAGAGGACATCTATGTAGTCCGCACAGAGCCCAACGATCTTGGCGCAGTCCGTGACGACCTTGATGCAAAGGGCTACAAGTTCGTTTCTGCAGAAGTTGAATACATCCCCAACACGGAAACTGCTCTTTCTGATCCCGATGATCTTAAGTGTATGGGCAAGCTTTTAGATATGCTCGAGGAAAACGATGACGTACAGAATGTATGGCATAACCTTGAGAATGAGGATGACCTTCCTTAATGTGTATGGTACATTAAGGAATGAATAATGAAGTCGCTTCGCTGATGAATAATGAATTATTGTGGTCGCGGGGTAACTTGCGACCATATTTTTTGTCAGTGCCGCGAAGGAGATAAGCGGTAATAGTAAAGTTTTAAAAATAGAAAATATTTAAAAAAACATCTGTAAAGTTCTTGACTTTTACAGATGTTTTTAGTATAATAGGCAAGCTGTAAAGTAAATCTTCTTTACAGATACAGAAATGAGGGGTGAAATAATGGCTAAAAATCTTGATGTTATCATGCTTTTTGATACTTACGGTGAGCTTCTCACCCAAAAACAACAGGATTTTATCAGCTATTATTACAACGATGACCTCTCTCTTGCCGAAATAGCAGAAAACGAAGGCATCACCCGTCAGGGTGTCCGCGATGCTATCAAAAGAGCAGAAGCACAGCTTTTCACCTTTGAGGAGCATATCGGTCTTTGTGAGCGTTTGGAGAAAATGCGGAAGGGACTTTCCGAAATCAGCGAGCTTACCTCTGTTATCAACGAGGTTAATCGCAGAACTATCCTCTCCCGTGAAATAAACGATGCTGTGGCAAGAATTTCTGTTTTAACACAAATGATTGGCGAATAAAGAATTCGGATTATACTCGCCACCCTCTAACCCGAAAGGATTGATTCAGATGGCATTTGAAGGTCTTTCAGACAGACTGGAAGCCGCCTTTAAAAAGCTGAAAAGTAAGGGTGCCCTTACGGAAAGCGATGTAAAGGAAGCCATGAGAGAAGTTCGTCTTGCTTTGCTTGAAGCAGACGTTAACTACAAGGTTGCCAAGGATTTCACCAAAACCGTTACCGAAAGAGCAGTCGGTGAAAAGGTTATGGAAAGTCTTACCCCCTCCCAGATGGTTATCAAAATCGTCAATGAGGAGCTTACCAATCTCATGGGCGGTACAAAGTCAAGACTTAATACAGCCAACCACCCTCCCACGATCGTTATGATGTGCGGTTTACAGGGTTCAGGTAAAACCACCCACAGTGCTAAATTAGCACTTATGCTTAAAAATCAGGGACACAGACCTCTGCTTGTCGGTTGTGACGTTTACCGTCCCGCCGCTATCAAACAGCTTGAGGTTGTCGGTGAAAAGGCAGGCGTGCCTGTTTTCCAGCTCGGTCAGATTGACCCGGTTGAAATCGCACGCAAAGCCGTAGCCCACGCAAAAGACCACGGTTATGACTATGTTTTCCTCGATACAGCCGGTCGTCTCCATGTGGACGAAGAGCTTATGGAAGAGCTCAAAAACATCAAAAGTGAGGTTCACCCCCATGAAATTATGCTTGTAGTCGACTCAATGACAGGTCAGGACGCAGTTAATGTTGCCACCTCCTTCAATGAGGCTCTCGGCATTGACGGTCTTCTTCTGACAAAGCTTGACGGTGACACCCGAGGCGGTGCGGCACTTTCAGCCAGAGCCGTTACAGGTAAGCCCATCAAGTTCGTGGGTACAGGCGAAAAGCTTGAAAATCTTGATGTTTTCCACCCCGACAGAATGGCTTCAAGAATTCTCGGCATGGGTGATATGCTTTCTCTTATCGAAAGAGCCGAACAACAGCTCGACGAAAAGAAAGCGGCAGAGCTCGAAAGAAAGCTTCGCAAAAACAAATTCGACCTTAACGACCTTTTAGACCAGCTTCAGCAGGTAAGAAAGATGGGTCCCATAAAGGATATGCTTAAAATGCTTCCCGGTGTGGGCAAAAAGCTTGACGAGGTTGAGGTTGACGAAAGACAGTTTGACAGAGTACAGGCTATCATTCTTTCCATGACACCCCAGGAAAGAGCAAAGCCCGACATCATCAACCCCTCAAGAAAGAGACGTATTGCCGCAGGCTGCGGTATGCAGGTTGAAGATGTCAACCGCCTTTTAAGTCA
>JAZUNX010000031.1:0-19416 GCA_045604385.1 Acutalibacteraceae bacterium | reverse complement strand
AATTTTTTCATCTTTAAATATGAATTCGCATTTTTGGTATCGTGTACACTAACAGTTGTGCGGCTGTTAACTGCATCGTCACCGAAGCGCTCGCAGTGCGAGATGAAGCGAGGTGAGGATGGCGCAGCGGTCAAAATCGCTAGGCGCTCCAAGCCGTAATGAACTTTGGGCACCGCAAGTCGGCATCTTTTACCGTTTTTGAGTAATTGAGTGTTGCAGCATTGATTGGATAGTGTAATCTCCGACAGGCGTATGTAATCACATCTGAATGTGTCTGCCATACTTCGTCGTACTTTTTTTGACACGGTCCTGCCGTGTCTTTTTTATTATTTAAGAATTTGATTTACTTTAATACAAATATATTTATTGCATATATATTGTTGACAAATTCATTCAGTTTCCATATAATAAGACTTAACAGCACGATATGCTTTTTTTCGACAAATTTGTGCTGTTTCTTATTAATGGAAAGTGAGAAGAAAATATGAATGAAGAGATGAGAAGTCTTTGCAGTAAAATCTGGGTTGAGAACAAGGATTGGATAATCGCTCGGGTCAGGGCTAAATTACAAAGCTGTCCTGACGAAGTAGATGATGTGGTGGCGGATATTTCTTATCATTTTTGTGTTGCCATTTTGAATAACACGATACATACGGATTGCAGAGGGTGGCTTTATGCGGTAACGGAGAACTGCATAAAGAAAAAATACGAAGAAATGAGCAAAAAAAGAAACCGTTACACCGAGTATAAAGAAGAAAACTTTGAATGTGCGGAAGATTATTCGAGTGCCGAGGAGCTCTTTTTGGACAGTCTTATACCCGAATCGGTAATTGAAAACTTAAGCATCAAGATAATCGATGAGTTAAAGGAAGCGGAAAGACAGTTATATGAATGTATTTATGTAAGAAAAATGAAGATGAAAGAGATTGCGGATAAGCTTGAAATCACTGTTTTCGCCGTCAGACAGCGCAGTACGCGTCTGACCAAGAAAATTAAAAAACTGGTAAAAATGAATATAGAAAGAATCTGAATAATAAAAAACGTGCTTTGCAAAATCTGCAAAACACGTTTTTATTTTTAATTATAAGTTTTTATGAAAGAACGCCTGTTGCACTGCAGGTAAGAGTAATGGTTTCGTTTACGGTTTTTGTATTTACACCGAGATAATAATATTTAGCGGTGACATAACCGATGGCTTTGTTTCCTGTTTCTGTTGAGGTAGCAGAGGGGATCTTCCATTTGGTGTTGGTTATGGAATATGAAATGGTTGAGTCAATGCAGGTACAATTGAAATTTGTGTACTCAAAAGTACCACCAACAGTTGCCGACCATTCTATATCACCATCTGCTGCTTTATATGTTAGTTTTTTTGTGCCTGCTTGGTAGTACTTAGTTAAGTCATAAGGTGTTGCAGGCAGTGTAGTCTGTGTTATAATGGTTTCTATAGAAGAACCGTCTTCAAAATATTCAGTTGATGTGTATACTATCGTCTCTTCTAAATCATCATTAGCATAAGCATTTACAGTAAAAGAGAACAACAATACAATTGTAAGTAAAAATGATAATGATTTTTTCATATTGATTCTCCTCATTTTATAATATCTTGACATTTAGTAGTTGGCTCGTATGTTAGTGTGAAGTCACGATCTGTGTAATATGAATTATGTGCATCGAAAAAAGAAAGTATCAAAGCCGTAGCAAGCAATACAATAATTGTAGCCACAGTACCTATCAACACTCTCTTCAAATACATCGCATTAAGCACCTTCTTCGGTTCAACTTCACCAAGATGCTCATGCGCTAATTCTTCGGGTGTGCCGAATTTTTCGTAAATCTCCGATATGTCCGAAATTCCGTTTCTGTCTGCAAATTCATAAACGGATTCCTCGATTTGTTGCACCAGGTAATCCTTTTTCTTTTTATCGCAGATGATAAATTTGCGGACGTCGGAAAGGTATTTATCTATTTCTTTTTCAAGTGTGTCCATGGTTTCTCCTTATTCGCTGCTTGCCGCCGATTCAGGCTTTTTCATAGGAACGATATTTGTATCCTTGTAATAGTCGAGAACAAGATCAACACCTATTGCAATCTCTCTGTGCTCAAAACGGAGCTGTTCAAGATATTCTTTGCCCTTTTCTTCAAGGTGATAATATCTTCTTGTTCTTTTTTTGCCGACAAGCTTTGTATAGGTTGTGAGATAACCGGCATCCACAAGCCTGTAAAGAATCAGATAAAGTGTGCCTTCAAGTATTGTGAATCTTCCTTCACTTTTTTCTTCCATAATCTGCGTGAGCTGATAGCCGTACAAATCCTCTTCCTGTAAAAGGTGAAGAGCCATAAGCTCGGCGCATCCTCTTTTAAAATTTTCCTGACTTTGACTGATAAGTCTCACCTCCGTTAAATATTTGCGGAAATTCACCTGAAAACCGAGTATATTTTGAAAACATAGTCGGAATTATGGGCTCCCACAACTTTATTATAGCAATAGTTATATATTTTGTAAATAGTTTTGCATAAAATTTATTTATCTTTAATGTATTGTCTTTTACCGAAAGGGATTTTTTGTGTTGACTGCTTTCTGCCCCTTTCTTGACAGAAAAAATATTTTTGGATATAATATATATGAAAACAATGAAAGGAAGTGAGTGAATGTGTACTAAAAATCAGTTACATTATATAACCGACAGCGTTGCACGGCTCGCAAAAGAAATTTTTGGTGCCTCTTTGGACAGAGTTTTACTTTACGGTTCCTATGCCCGCGGTGAAGAAGACAACGAATCGGACATAGATATTATGATACTTGTTGACACATCCAAAGAAAAGCTTTCGGAATATAAAAAGGCCTTTATAATGCTCACTTCGGAATTAGGGCTGGAATATGATGTGGTTGTTACCGTCACTCTGAAGGATACGGTAACCTTCAGCCGTTATCTTGATGCAGTTCCTTTTTACGGTAATGTGGAAAGAGAGGGGATAAGAATTGCTGTCTGAAGAAAAAATCAGCTTATCTAAAATCAGACTTGATATAGCAAAAGAACGCCTTAATTTCGCGGATGAAATATTAAATTTGGGAGACTACAAGACCGTGGCAAATCGCTCCTATTATGCCGTTTTTTCTGCTATACGTGCAGTTTTGGCTTTGGACGGTTTTGACTCTAAAAAACATTCGGGAGTAATAGCTGAATTCAGAAAAAATTATCTTAAAACAGGTATTCTTCCGAGAAATTTGTCTCCTGTTATTGATGCTTTGGTTGAAATTCGTCAGGGGAGTGATTATGACGATTTTTATGTGGTATCAAAAGAAGAAGTCCGGGAGCAATTGGAAAACGCTAAAAGATTCATTTGTGAAGTGGAAAAATTTTTGCAGACAAAATATTAACGACCAAACAGCGTGGTTAGTTTGCACGCTGTTTTTTTCTGCCTGAAAATAATTCAAAAAACACCCTTTACTTTTTCGTTTTAATGTGTTAAAATAACAGAACGAGAAAATATGTGCTGTATTGAAAGGATTATTTTAACATGGCAGAAAGAATCAATGAAAAGACATTAAAAAACATTCAGTACCTTTATGAAACTATTTTAAAAATTGAAACATTGGAAGAGTGTGAGGCTCTTTTTGACGACCTTTGCACAAAGACCGAGCTCGCTTCCATTTCCCAAAGACTTGTTGTGGCAAAAATGCTCAGCGATAAAAAGGTTTACAGCGAAATCGTTTCTGAAACAGGTGCTTCAACGGCTACCATCAGCCGTGTTAACCGTTCTTTAGCCTTCGGTGCAGGCGGTTATGACAAAATCTTTAATAAAGAGGCATAAACAAAATGGCTGGTTACGGTGATTTCGCATATTATTACGACCTTCTTACGGGTAATGTTGACTACGAAAGCCGCTCGGACTATATCAGTTCTCTCCTTGCTGAAAACGGTGTCGGCAAGGGGATTTTGCTTGATTTAGCTTGCGGAACGGGTACAATGTCACTTCTTTTGAGTGCAAAAGGCTATGATGTTGTAGGAGTTGACGCTTCCGAGGAAATGCTTTCCCAGGCGCAGGAAAAGAAAATGGAAAAGGGTGCAGATATAATCTTCCTTTGTCAGAAAATGGAAGAGCTTGACCTTTTCGGCACAATAAATGCGGCTGTTTCCACTCTTGACAGCCTTAATCATGTTACCGATGAGGAAACACTCAAGGAAATTTTCCGCCGTGTGTCTCTTTTTATGGAGGACGGGGGTGTATTCCTTTTCGATGTCAATACTCCCTATAAGCACAGGGAAGTCCTTGGTGATAACACCTTTGTTTATGATATGGAGGATGTTTATTGCGTGTGGCAGAACAGCACCGATGAAGAACTGCTGACACAGGTAAGTCTTGATATTTTTGAGAAAGACAGTGAGTGTGAGGATGACGATGTCTACTATCGCTACAGCGAGGAGTTCTGCGAAAAGGGTTATGACCTTGACAAGATAAAAGAATATCTTGAACAGAATAAATTTGAAGTTTTGGCCATGTATGAGGAAATGACGAAGCAACCTGTGGACGACGAAACCCAAAGGGCAGTCTTTGTGGCAAAGAAACACGGAACACAGTAACATATATATTATATATTATTGAAAGGAAAAAATTATGGGTAAATTGGCAAGATGTATATCAAAGGACGGCACTATTGTGGCTATGGCTGTCAATTCCACGGATATAGTAAACCGTGCACAGGAAATTCACGAAACCTCTGCCGTATGCTCTGCGGCACTTGGCAGACTTATGACAGCTGCATCTCTTATGGGGTGCGCTCTTAAGGGCAAGGATGATTCCGTTACTCTGCGCCTTAACGGCGGCGGACCGATAGGCAGTGTTATTGCCGTTTCCGATAGCGAAGGTAATGTAAGAGGTTATGTTACACAGAATGTGGTTGAAATCCCTCTTAATAAAAAAGGTAAGCTTGACGTGGCAGGTGCAGTGGGTACCAACGGCTTTCTTACGGTTATAAAGGATCTCGGCATGAAGGAGCCTTATGTGGGACAGACCGCTATTATTTCCGGCGAGATTGCCGAGGACATCACCGCTTACTATTCCACCAGTGAACAGACGCCAACGGTCTGCGCTTTAGGCGTTCTTGTTAACCCTGACCTTACCATAAAAGCTGCAGGCGGTCTTATCATTCAGCTTCTTCCCACGGCTATGGACGACACAATCGACCTTGTTGAAAAGTGCATCGAAACTCTTGAGCCCATCTCCACACTCATTGACAGGGGAATGACACCTGAAGAGATATGCAGACACGCTCTTCACCTTTTTGATCTTGACATTCTTGATACAGCCGAGCCTGTTTACAAATGCTACTGTTCAAGACACAGGGTAGAGGGCGCTCTCATCAGTACTGGCATCGAAGAGCTTGAGGATATGATGAAGGACGAAAAAACCGAGGTTTCCTGTCAGTTCTGTGACAAGAAATATGTCTTCACTCCCGAGGATATAAAGACACTTATTAATAAGGCGAAAAAATAATAATTTTTTCAAAAAAACTTTTGAAAAAGTGTTGACAAAAAAGTAATTTTGATGTATAGTATACAAGTCGCTTGTGAGTAATGGCACACAATTGACTTGGAAACGGGAGCATAGCTCAGCTGGGAGAGCATCTGCCTTACAAGCAGAGGGTCACAGGTTCGAGCCCTGTTGTTCCCACCAATGGCCCGGTAGTTCAGTTGGTTAGAACGCTAGCCTGTCACGCTAGAGGTCGACGGTTCGAGCCCGTTCCGGGTCGCCATTTTAAGGGGAATTCAATAGAGTTCTCTGTATGCCTCTGTAGCTCAGTTGGTAGAGCAGTGGACTGAAAATCCACGTGTCGTTGGTTCGATTCCGACCGGAGGCACCACAATATGCGGATGTAGCTCATCTGGTAGAGCGCCACCTTGCCAAGGTGGAGGTAGCGAGTTCGAGCCTCGTCATCCGCTCCAAAAAAATTCCTGTTCTTCGGAACAGGATTTTTTTTATCCATTGCGAAAGCAATGGCATATCATCATCCGAAGGATGTATATCATCGCCGTAGGTGCATCTCATCACCGAAGGTGCATAAAGCTTTCGCAATGATGATATACAAAACTGCGTTTTGATGATATGCAATTGTTACGGAATTGATGATATACACGGCCCTGCCGTGATTTATAATTCGTTAGGCTTCTTTTTACGATATTACATCTTCCTTGAATTTGCCTTCCCTTCATGTTATAGTAATATCATAACGAAAGCAGGTGAGGAAATGACTAACCGTGAAATAATGCTCAAAGCACTTAATAAAACCGTAATCAAAGACCTGGCAGCACAGGGCTTTACGGGTAAATATCCCCACTTTAAAAAGAAAAAGGATGACTGCATCGAGCTTATCGATTTTTACACCAATAAATACGGTGGCTCTTTTACTGTAGAGGTGTCGGCTGTTTTTCCCGGCAGTAAGGTTACTAATCTTTCGAACCTGAAGGCTGAAGTGGATGAAGATAATGTTGATGTGGCTCACACCAATCAAAGATACCGACTGGAGGGAATGTTTGACGGTCGGTTTTATTACAGAGATGTATATAAGCTTCCCGACGGCTTTTATGAGGATATTCCCGAAAGCAAAGCGGAAACCTTCCTTCCGCCCGAAAATTGGAAAATGATGCAGTGCTTTGATGAAAAAACTGCCGAGGATATATGTGAGGAAATAAGTTTACAGCTTGATGATGCCTTCGAATGGCTCTTTAATTTCGAAAGAAAAAGCCGTAAGAAAAATGAAAGACATATAAAGCCTGTAGCAGCAGAAGAAGAAAAGGTGTTTAATAAGAGAATTCTTCTCTATGTCGCATACTTCTTTTTTATTTTGGCAGTTTCCCTTATTTTCTTCCTCGCAGAAGAAAAGGGGATGGGAATATTCGGTATAATTTTTGCAATTATTGGAATTGCTCTGATATTTACTGCTCCGATAAGCTATATTTTCTCCGAGGAAAAATTAGTAATCAATTATTTTTTCGGCTTAAAGGAAAACATTTACTGGAAATACAGACCTACTGTAATGTCCTCCTACGAGAGACATAAATCTCTTTGGCTTAAGACGTACCAGTTTTATTACTATTCCGAGGATAAACGCCTCTTTTTTATGCAGGGTGTAGTAAGCAAAAACAAAACAACGAAAAGACTTATGGAAAAATACTGTCCTAAAAGAGTTGGTTGATATATTACATAATTAAACAGGACAGGCTACAGTTTTGATGGGTAGCCTGTCCTCTTATCTTATTCACACTTCCTTCCCGAATACACAGAGGGTATTTTAAATTTAATACTTGATTTTTAAGAAAAACAGGAGTAGATTATTTATAGTAATATCTTTAAGGAGAAATATATTATGAAACGTTTGGTTGTGTTTTTGCTTTGCTTCGTTCTTATGATTTGTGTGTTTCCGTTTGAAACCGAGGCAGCTTCAAATGGTGTGCCTGATGTGACGATTCTTGAAGAAAAAGGAAATGATTTTCTTTTTCCTGATATTGTTAAAAAGAGTGACGGAAGCTTATTGGTTGTAAGCTACAAAAACAAGTCCGATTCATCTCATGCACCATACCAATTCGGAGACTCATTGGGTACTATTGTACAGCTTGAGGGTTCTGCAGATGGCAAAACATGGGGAGAACCTAAAGTGTTGGTGAGCCCTGAAAAACTTGCGCAGTGGGGTTTAGGTGTATGGTATAGCAAAGCCGATAATGAATTTTATTATAATGTCGAAGATGCAGAAAAAAATAATGCTGTGTTATCAGTTGAAGCCAGAGATCCAAATTTAGCAAAACTCAATGACGGCACTTTGCTTTTTACTTTTTTTACTCGCGTTCCCGGAAAATCTCTTCTCGGTGGACATCAATATTGGAACGAGGGGACAGCCTGGTATACCTGGGGTCGTACATATATAATGTATTCAAAAGACGATGGCACAACATGGTCTGCTCCTACGGAAATTTCCTGTAGACATTTAGACCGTAACTGTGCCAAAAGAGGGAATATAGCCGTGTATTCTGATGACAGCATTTTAATTCCTCTTTATGGTATGTCTTCTGCTGTTACAAATTCTTTTTCTCGTTCAAAATGGTGTACGGTAAACATCAAAGCCAAGCTAAACGCTTTCGGTGAATGGGAGTTTACTGATGAATACATTACAAATGGCCGGGGTGGTTCTTTCAGCGTTTTTGGTTATGGTACCACAGAAGCCTCTTTCGGTACCACGGCTGATGATATTACATATGCAATGATTCGTTACTACAAGTACAATCTGGGTGATCCGGGAGGCGATGTTTTGGTTTCCAAGGATAAGGGTGTTACCTGGACTAAAATCGGCAGCACAAACCCAAATGCTATGCAGGCCGGTTTTTACCGTATGAATAATGGAAATCTCTTTGTTACCTGGTCACAGACTCCTTCGCCGAGAAAAATTTATGCTCGAGTGTTTGATACTCTGCAATCCTGGGATTGCGCGGAAACAAAGCTGATTTATGAAAACACATCTTCTTATGATATGGGTGATCCTTCAGGTATACAACTGGATAACGGTAAGTTGTTTACTATTTTTTATGATACAAAAAATCATCATGTAGCAGGTGTGTTCAAGGATTTATCATCTCTTTTGTCGGGTAACTGTGATCATATATACGGAGAATGGCAGGTAACCAATAAAGCCACCTGCTCAAACATGGGGTTGAAACTCTCCGTTTGCACATTATGTCAATCTGTCAGAACTGAAGAAATTGAACCTACGCATAATTTCGATGGAAATAAATGCAAAAACTGTGGTTATGTAAAAGCTGATAACTGCTCCTGCAACTGTCATGCTTCCGGCATAAAGAAGATTTTTTTCAATATAATCAATTTTTTCCAAAAACTCTTTGGTATGAATAGAATCTGCGCTTGTGGTGCAGTACATTAAATATGCAGGGGCGTCCATTGGGCGCCTCTAAAAACTTTTTCAAAAAGTAATAAAAATGGTATGACAGAAAAAGAAATAGAGAAAAAGAAGTTTTTGTGCACTTTCATTGAAAGCATTTAAATTTTCAAGGAAGAACAACCAGGTGGTCGGATATTAAAAAGCATTAATTTCAAATTTCCTGTCTTTTATGACGGGAATGAGAATGTGACAAATATCTGTTGGGACAGTGAAACAACAGTCGAAACAAGACTTCAGCTTCGTGACAGATATTTTCTGAATGTTTACTGAACAAAGCACGGTTTGATGAAAAAATATAACCGACAAATTATAACTTATCCAACATACAATCACTGGGTAGAGCCTAAACTCTACCAGATTTTTCTTTATATACGCTTTCATTTTAGTCACGCCGCCCTTTTCTTTAACACTTCCTTCACGAATACACCTTGACTTTTATCTCTTTGGGGTATTATAATTACAATGATACACAATGCTCTTATAACGCGTGTAAAGAGGGGAAATATGAACACTAACTATGACAGAAATCGAACGGAAAAGGTTCTTTCTCTTGCTCTTGACCTTGGCAAAAGTATGATTAAATGCGGTGCCGAAATGAACAGGGTGGAGGAAACCATTATCCGTATCGGCTACGCTTACGGAATGAAAAGCACAGAGGTTTTTTCCGTCGTTTCCATGATAACGGCGACTGTAGCCGATGAGGGCGGAAGAACTCATACACAGACAAGACGTATTTATTCTTATTCCATTAACTTTGATAAGCTTGAACAGCTCAACGCTCTTTCCCGTAAAATCTGCACCGAAAAGCCCGATACGGAAAAGGCGAGGAAGGAGCTTGAAAGGATTATGGTGCCTTCAAGACTTTTCAATCCCATAGTTCTTTTCGGATATATGCTCGCTTCGGCGGGCTTTGCCGTATTTTTCGGCGGAACGGTTATGGACGCTCTTGCCACGGTGCCCATTTCCGTGATGATTTACCTTTTCAATTCCTTTGTAAAGGTTACGGGTGCCAGCCGCCTTTTCTTTACGGCGGTGACCTCGGCTCTTGCGGGGGCTATGGCGATTTTCTTCGTGTACATAGGCTTCGGCAATAATGCAGATATGATAATGATAGGCAATATAATGCTTCTCATTCCCGGACTTATGATGACCAACTCCGTAAGAGAAATGCTTTGCGGAGACCTTATGTCCGGCATACTGCGACTGCTCGAATCGGTTATTCTTGCCCTTTCAATCGCCGTGGGCTTTGCAATTCCCATTTATATTTCGGGACTTTTGGGGGTGTGAAAATGGAATTTAAAGAAATATTCACTCTCCTTGTTTCGGGAGTTATCGGTACATTGGGCTTTTCAATTCTCTTCAAATCCAACAAAAGCAGAGTTTTCTGCTGTGCCGTGGGCGGAGCATTGGTGGTTTTGATTTATGCGGGCTGTGTTAAGGTTTCGGATAATCTCTTCTTTCAAAATTTCGTGCCTTCACTTTTTGCCACCGTTTATGCGGAAATTATGGCAAGAGTTATGAAAGCGCCTACCACGCCTATTTTAGCCTGCTCCATTATCGCCCTTATTCCCGGCTACAGGCTCTATTATACCACATATTATTTCGTGACGAGCAATATGGAGGCTTTTGACAGCGAGCTGATGTCTATGCTTCAGGTGGCGGCGGGTATATGTGTCGGCATTACCTGTATTTCCGTTATTGTCAACGAAATTAACCGACACAAATTCAAGCAAATATTTGATAAAGATTAAGGAGAAAATTATTATGAGCAAAATCAAAGATTCGGCATATTCCCTTGTAGGCAAGGTCTACAGTAAAATTAACTCTCTTTCACAGGCTGAACAGCAGAGAAGTCAGGCTGAAAAAATCATTACCCCCGGTATGCCCGAGCTTTTAAGAAGTGCGGCGGCACAGGGTGCAGTTCTTCTCAAAAATGACGGTGTTCTTCCTCTCAAGGAAGGCTCTTCCGTATCACTTTTCGGTAGAGTGCAGAATGATTGGTTTTACACAGGCTACGGCTCAGGCGGTGACGTAAACAAGCCCTATGCCGTTAACCTCATCGAAGGTATCAGAAGCTGCGAAAGCCTCATTCTTGACGAAGAAACAGCAGAATTTTATGAAAAATGGTGCGAAAGAAATCCCGTTGACCACGGCTTCTGGGGACATTGGCCTCGCTTTTACCCCGAAATGCCCATAGGTGAGGACTTCGTTAAAAAGGCAACAGGTGAAACAGCCGTGGTTGTTATCGGCCGTTCAAGCGGTGAAGACAGAGAAAACGCTTTGGAAAAGGGTAGCTATTACGTTACTGACGAAGAAATTTCTATGCTTAAAAATGTTACTGCAGTATATGAAAAGACAGTTGTTCTTTTCAATATCGGTTGTATTATGGATTTAAGCTTCCTTGAAAAGTTCGGGGATAAGATTTCCGCTGTCCTTGTAGTATGGCAGGGCGGTATGGAAAGCGGTAATGCCGTGGCAGATATGCTCTGCGGTAAGGTTTCACCCTCGGGTAAGCTTCCCGCCACTATGGCAAGAGAATATGAGGATTTCCCCTCTGCAAAAGATTTCGGCAACAAAGACGCAAACAATTACACAGAAGATATTTATGTGGGCTACAGATACTTTGAAACCTTCTCTAAAAACAGAGTTCTTTATCCTTTCGGCTTCGGTCTTACCTACGGTGATTTTGAAACCTCCTTTGTTTCTGCCGAAGAAAAAGAGGACGGCTTTGAATTTACTCTTGAAGTCAAGAATAAGGGTGAATACGCTTCTGCTTATGCTCCGCAGATTTATATTGAAAAGCCCTGCGGTGTACTCGGTAATCCCTACCGTGAGCTTGCCGCCTTCAAAAAGACCAAGGTGCTCGCAAAGGATGAAAGCGAAACACTCACTCTTTTTGTTTCAAAGTATTCCCTTGCTTCCTATGACGAACAGGGACAGACAGGCTTCAAGTCCTCTTATATAATCGAAAAGGGTATATACGGCTTTGCCGCAGGTGACAACGTAAGAGATGCAGTAAAGGTCTTCGAATGGACAGCAGAAGAGACAATTCTTTACAAGGCTCTTTCACAGGTAGCCGCCCCCAGGGAGGACTTCGAAATCGTAACTGCCGCAGTTAACGGCGGAAGATATTACATAGACAAAAAGCCTGTTTTCAAAAAGGAATATGACCTTAAAAAGATTATTACAGACAATCTCCCCGAAGGTAAGGAAATGACAGGGGATAAGGGCTATAAGCTTATTGATGTCAAAGAGGGCAGAGTTTCAATGGAAGACTTTGTGGCACAGCTCGATCTTGACGAACTTGAAGCAATTTCGAGAGGTGACTATATTATGAACAGCCCTCTCGGCGTTTCGGGTAATGCAGGCTGTTTCGGCGGCGTTCTCCCCTCACTGCGTGAAAAGGGCATCCCTGCCGCAACAACAACCGACGGCCCTTCCGGTATCCGCCTTTCCGCTTCCTGCTCACTCATTCCCATCGGCACCCTTCTTGCAAGTACCTTTGATGAAGAGTTTACCGAAGAGCTTTTAGCAAAATTAGGTGAGGAAATGGCTGACCGCGGAACTGACATTCTTCTTGCGCCCGGTATGAACATTCACAGAAATCCCCTTTGCGGCAGAAACTTCGAATACTTTTCCGAAGACCCCTATCTTTGCGGTAAAATTGCCGCCGCTTATGTAAGGGGTATACAGAAAAACGGCAAATCTGCTTGTCCGAAGCATTTCGCATGTAATAATCAGGAATTCAACCGTAACGGTAATGATTCAAGAGTTTCTGAAAGAGCTTTGCGCGAAATCTATCTTCGCGGCTTTGAAATCTGCGTAAAGGAAGCACAGCCGAAAAACATTATGACTTCCTATAACCTCATTAACGGCGTATGGGGACATTACAACTATGAACTCTGCACTCTTATTTTAAGAGGAGAGTGGGGCTACACAGGCAACGTTATGACCGACTGGTGGATGAAGAAATCCAAGAGTCAGGAATTCCCCATTATGGAAGATCAGGCATATAGAGTAAGAGCACAGGTTGACGTGCTTATGCCCGGCGGCGGAAGAACAGGCAAAAACAAAACTCCCGACGGCACACTTCTTGCTTCCTACGGTAAGGAAGGCGGTATCACCCTGGGTGAAATGCAGAGAACTGCTGCTAATGTTCTCCGTTTCGTGATGAACAGCACGGCTATGGACAGAATGTAAGAGAGGAGAAGAATTATGCCCTTAATTACAGCTAAAACATCAGTGGAAATTACAAAGGAAAAAGAAACTATCCTTAAAGAAAAATTCGGCGAGGCAATCGGTCTTATCGGCAAAAGTGAAAGCTGGCTTATGGTTGATTTTCAGGATAAGTGCCGTCTTTGGTTTAAAGGAACTGACGAGGACTGCGGAATAATTGAAGTGGACCTTTTGGGCAAAGCAAGTGACAGCGGTTATGATGCACTGTCAGAAAAGATAACGGAAATCGTTGCCGATGAACTCGGAATTGACAAAAGCAGACTTTATGTTAAGTACAATGAATTTGACCATTGGGGTTACAGCGGAGTTAATTTCTAATAAATAATTATTTATCACAGGAATGGATAACGGTGAGCTTTCTTGCAGTCCGTTCCTGTGTTTTTTGTGGCAGAAATTTTTCAGTTTTTTGTAAGGCTTTCCCTTTTTTATCCGTCTTATATTATGAAAGAAAAAATGTACATTTACATTTTAATTAAGGAGGAAGATTATTTATGAAAAAAACAACAAAAATGCTTGCATTAGCTCTTGTGATTTTTATGCTCATATCTGCTACAGCCTTCAGCTCTTTTGCCGGCTTTGCTTTTTGGAAAGAGCCTGCAGTTGAAAGTGCCGTATTTACCGACAGCCGGAGTATTTCTCTCAAAGAGCTTGAAACCTATTACACGGAAAGCGAAGAAATTTTAAAGGAATACGATACTGTGTTTGATGAATTCCCGAGTTTTCTTTATTTTGATTTAAATTTTTCTGCTTTTGATTACGGTATTGAGTTAACAATGAATGACGGAAAAAAGGTTGCCGTTTCCACGAAGGAAGATTATTATGTGGAGCTGGGTAATGTTTATACAGCGGAGATTAATGCTTACATCTCTTATGATGAGTATCTCCGTGTGTCCGAAAGTGGAGCAGATACTGTAAATGTGACTTTAGTTTTTCCTGTTTACAACAGTCTTTTCGGGTATTATACCGAAGAAGAGTACAAAGAATATACTGTAGAGAAAAGCCTTACTGATTGCTTTGTAAAGAGTATAACGGAGATTTCAGGTGTACCGTCGGAAATTTGTGCAGACAGCAATTATTATGAAATTGATGAAGCAGAATTCCTCGTTGAATATGATGACGGAAGTAATGAATCCTATGCTGTTGAAGTGAATTTCGGCAAATATTTTCCTGTTTACAAACTTAACGGTGTGGAGCTTGATGTTTACGAATTTGACGGAAAGCTTTGCTTAAAGTATTATGACGGATACTTTGAAAAAGATGTTATTTACATCGAGTCACCCTTTGAAAGTATCGAGATAACCGAATGTATTTTTGATGGCAAAGGTGAAATGGTTATACCTGAATCCGTTACCTATAAAATCAAATGGAAGGACGGCAGGGAAGAAAACTACACTCACATACCTTCCTACAATGGGGAAGTGTATTTATCCGAGGTTATCGGCAGAGTAAACGGCTTTAATGTTGAATTGAATGTTATGCCTTTTGAGATAACAGAAGACGGCGGCATCAACAGCGATAAAATAGTTGTTACTGTTTCTGTGGGTAATGAGCTTTCCGGCACCTACACAATAGACAGTCCCTATGCGGGAGCAATAAATGCCTTTACATCCGTGGTTGATTTCTTCTCGAGAATTATTTCGTTTTTCCGTAACGTCATTTCTTACATATTAAATATATTCTCCGTTGCATAACGGAATAACCTGCTGCAAAACACATGGGACGGTATTTCGGAAAAGTCGTTTTATTTTTCCGTGTAGTTATTGAAAGAATAAAGAATTTGTTTATTTATGATATAACAACAGAATAAATAAAACCGCAGCCAAGAAGGTTGCGGTTTTTGTTTGATAGGGCATTATTTATTTTACTGTGATAGCATTTTCGAAAGTTTTACGGATCCCAAACTGATCAATTATAATATCATAATTGCCCTTCGGGGCATCTTCGGGAATTGTAAAGACGAAACGGGATTCTTTTTTGTAGCTTGATTTTATCTGCAGTACAGAATAGCCGTCTACGCTTACATCACTGTCAGATTTACTCGTATATAGAGATATGTAAGAGCCGTTATTTCGGGAAACAGAGATGTCAATGTTATCATTTCCGTGGTCTGCGTATTTAAAAGGTCTGCCTGTATTTTCGGAATTTACAATAATTTCAACAGTTTCACCTTCTTTATATTCGCAGAAGCCCGATGGTATAGTGTAGTCAAGACTAATTTCAATGGGTGCATCACCGTATATGAAGCCGGAGAAGAAAAGGACAATCGCAAAGATAATGCTTTCGATGTTTTGTAATACCTGTGAGATTTGCATAATATAGCCTCCTTTTTTAATATGTATTAGGGGTGTCAGATGCGAAAAAAGAGCAATTATCTCTCTTAAATTAATAATACAGTGTGTTTCTCCTGCTGTCAATCATTTGGTTGTTTCTCTATGTATTTTATGCAATTTGCATAGTTTTTACCCCTTAATTTATACTTGCTTTTTTTTATCAAAATTGTTACAATGTACTTTAGAATACCTTATATAATAAGGAGCAATTATGGGAAGCTTTGACTTTTGCTGTAAACCTACCTTTAACAATATTTCCGAAGAAAAAAGAAATAAAATACTTTCTGTGGCTATAAATGAATTTGCCTGTAACGGCTTTGAAAATGCCAACATAAACACCATCGCCAAAAAAGCACAGGTCAGTGTAGGCTCACTTTATAAGTATTTTGACACCAAAACCGATCTCTTTTTAACCAGTGTCAACTACGGCATACAGAATCTTGAGACTGTATTGGAAGAGGTTATCGTCAGCGATGTTCCCATTATGGAAAAGTTTGAAAGGCTTATAAGAATTGCCATTGAATCTTCCCGAAGGGATAACATTCTTATCAAGCTTTATAACATCGTCACAAGTCAGACCAACTCCGCCGTGGCGAAAACCGTCGCAACCCAGATGGAAAGCCTTACCTGCGAGGCATACAAAAGAGTTATTATTGACGGTCAGGCACAGGGTGAGATAAGAAAAGATATTGACCCGGGCATGGCGGCTTATCTTGTTGACAATATACTGATGAATATTCAGTTTACCTACGCTTGCGATTATTATAAAGAAAGATTCAAAATATATTCAGGTGAAGATATTTTTGAAAAAGACGAAGTAGTTATCGCAAACATTCTCCGCTTTGTAAAGGCGGCATTAAGAACATAAATAATTCCCGAAAGGATGTATAATATGAAATACGCACTTGCTTATGACATCGGTACCACAGGTGTTAAAACCTGTCTTTTTGAAATCGGTGACACTATTAAACTTCTCGCTGACGCTAATGAGGGATATGAGCTTTACATTATGCCTGATGGCGGTGCAGAGCAGGATCCCGATGAATGGTGGGAAGCTATGCGCAATACTACCAAAGCAGTTTTTTCTAAATGCGACATCAAGCCCGAACAGGTAGACGGTATTTCCTTCTGCTCACAGGCACAGGGTCTCGTTCTCGTAAATAAGGAGGGCAGACACGTTCGCCGTGCCTTCAGCTATATGGACCAGAGAGCCAGAAAGGAACAAAAGGAGCTTATGGATCACGGCTTCCTTCATCAGATTGCAGGTGCAAGCCTTCCCAAGCTTCTCATTTCTCTTGCCAAAACAGGTGCGGTAGCCGCTTCCGTTAAGGACCCCGTTTTCAAGTATAACTGGGTTAAGAATAATGAATCTGACAGTTACGAAAAGGTTTATAAGTGGCTCGACGTTAAGGAGGCACTTATTGCCCGTATGACAGGCAAGTTCGTTATGACCGAGGACTCTGCTTTCGGCACACTTCTTTATGATATACATAAAAAGAAATGGAGCCCCGAGGTTTGCAAAATTCTCCATGTAAATATGGATCACCTTCCCGATATTATCAAGTCAACTGATGCAGTGGGCGGTCTTACAGCCAAGGCTGCAGAAGAGTTAGGTCTTGCAGAGGGCACACTTGTATTCGGCGGCGGTATGGATGCTTCCCTTATCGGTGTCGGCGCAGGCGCTGTAAATAATAACGAAACTCACGTTTATATGGGTACATCAGGCTGGGTTTCCACTGTTGTTGACAAAAGTATCGTAGATGCTTCAGCTATGATAGCAGCTGTAGTAGGTGCAAGACCCGGATATTATAACTACTTTGCAGAGCTTGAAACTGCCGGTAAGTGCCTCGAATGGGTTAAAAATCATCTTGCTCTTGACGAAATCGGTATTTATCTTAAAAAGACAGACGTAGCAGAAGATATGGAAAGCGAATACACTAACCTTTATCAGTATCTTTCATCAGTTATTGAAAAGGTTCCCGCAGGCTCAAACGGTGTAATGTTTACTCCCTGGCTCCACGGTAACCGCTGTCCCTTCGAAGATCCCAACTCAAGAGCTATGTTCTATAACCTCAGTCTTGACACAGGCAAAAGCGAAATGATCCGTGCCGTTGTTGAGGGTGTATGTATGCACATGAGATGGATGCTCGAAACCCACGAAAAGAAAACAAAAACATCAAATGTTATCCGTTTCGTAGGCGGCGGTGCTCTTAACGATTCCACAAGTCAGATTCTTGCCGACTGCACAGGCAGAGTGGTTGAAACCGTTGCAAGTCCCCAGAACGTGGGTGCTGTCGGTGCCGCAATTGTGGTTGCAACAGGTCTCGGCGTAATCGATTCCATCGCGAAGGCAAACCTGCTTATCGATGCTGAAAAGAGATTCACTCCCAACAAGGCAAACAAGCCCGTTTACGACAAGATGTTTGCGGCCTACAAGGAGCTTTATACCGCAAATAAAAAGATATTCAAAATGCTTAACGGCTAAAATAAATCGGGGCTGTAACACACAGCCCCTTTTGTATTATAAAACAGGTGGTAAAAACAATGGATAAAACAAGAACAGAAAAAGAGGTAAGAGAGTTTGCGAGTTTTTTGAGCAACTGCGACCCGGAGGCGGTAAAAAAGCAAACCGACGATTTCCTTAAGCTTATGACCTATTACCGCTGTGCCATAATGGAAATTGAGACCAAGTTCAATGTGCTTAACGCCGAATATTCTCTTGAACATGACAGAAATCCCATCAGCAGTATCAAGACAAGACTTAAGCAGTTTTCAAGCATCAAAGAAAAGCTTGACAGAAAGAATGTACCCTACACTCTTGAAGCCATAGAAGAAAATCTTAACGATATAGCGGGTGTACGTGTTATCTGCTCTTTCCCGGGCGATGTTTATTCTTTGGTGGATGCCTTTCTCAAGCAGGACGACATAACCCTCATTAATATGAAGGACTACATAAAAAATCCCAAGCCTAACGGCTACCGCAGTTTGCATCTGATTATCTCCATTCCCATTTTCCTTGCTCACGAAAAGAGAAATATGAAGGTAGAGGTTCAGCTTCGCACCATCGCTATGGACTTCTGGGCAAGCCTGGAGCATCAGATGAGGTACAAAAAGGACAACGGGTTCACCGCTGAAATGGAAAGGGAACTCAGCGACTGCGCCAAGATAAGCGCCGACCTTGACGAAAGAATGGATAAGTTGAGGAAAAGCACGCTGGATACGTAAAGAAAAACAGACACTTGCATAACGCCGACGCCCGATAAGGAAGTATTTCTATAAAAAGTGAAATAACATCACAATAATGCGTTAAAAATCACCGATATACGTCAGCATTATCGGTGATTTTTGCCTTTTCTTGCAAAGCTATTTCGCATTTTAAAGTGCTTCGCAGTTTCGTAAGAACAGAGAATTTCTTGTATTGAAGCCACAAAACGCAGCAAGGCTGTCGCCTTGCGAGGCTTTTAGCAAAAATACAGGGAATTCTGTCCGAGAAACAAACACTTCCTTATGAACGAGCGGCGTTTGCGATATCGGGTTGTTTTAATCTGTGATTTAATTATTCAGCGTCAAGCCATGCCTTAGCCTTATCCTTAGACATACGCTTGATATCTTCCTTGGGGTACTTTGAATCAGGACCGCCGTTGACATAGAGGAAGAAAGTGCCGTTTTCCTTCTTGTAAAGTGATTCTTCGTAACCGTCAGCATCACCGAAGGCGCCGAAGGTGTTCTTCTTTACAAGCTCTGCGTTGTCTGTATCATATTCGACTTTGCAAATAATCTTTTTCATAGCCAAAAACTCCTTTACTTTATTTTGGCTTCCATTATACCTTTTTTAGTTAATAAAATCAATACTTCAGGGCAAATATGTTGGTTATATAAGCTGTTATATTCTGTCAGGTATGC
>JAZUNX010000030.1:0-4698 GCA_045604385.1 Acutalibacteraceae bacterium | reverse complement strand
ATAGTTTTCCCATAATAACCTCCTGTATTGCCGCTTTGATTTATGCAACGACATTATACTGCATTATTTCCTTTTTGTAAAGTCCATTTAGCACTTTGCTCTGCCATTGTATAAAATTTCGGTTCCCCGGCTAAAAAAGTTATAAAAAGGACTTGCAATTTTGTGCGATATGTATTATAATGCCCAAGAAATGCCGGTGTGTTGGAATGGTAGACGAGGCGGACTCAAAATCCGTTGGTAGCGATACCGTGCGGGTTCGACCCCCGCCACCGGCACCAAAGACAGAAAAGTCGCACGAAAGTGTGGCTTTTCTCTTTTTTTGCCCGTTTTCTCTTGCCTTAATTATTACTGTATGCTATAATTACTTGATAATTATTATGAGGTAGTGTTTGTTTATGGTTATTTTGGGCATTGACCCGGGTTATGCAATAGTCGGTTACGGTGTTATCAGTTACCGCAATAATCATTTTTCCGTTATAGATTACGGTGCTATTACCACCGATGCCAAAACACCCTTCAATGAAAGATTGGAAATCATATATGACGAGCTTACTGCCATAATTGAAAAATACTCACCCGAGGCTATGGCTATCGAAAAGGTTTTCTATAACAGTAACGCTAAAACCGTTATCGATGTCAGTCAGGCAAGAGGTGTAATAATGCTCGCCGCCCAAAAGAGCGGTCTTGCCGCCTATGAATACACGCCCTTACAGGTAAAGCAGAGTGTGGTCGGTTACGGCAGGGCAGAAAAAAAGCAGGTGCAGGAAATGATAAGACGCATTTTAGCTTTGGAAAAAGTACCGAAGCCTGACGATACTGCCGATGCTTTGGCTATGGCTGTATGTCACGCCCACGCAAGCGGCTCACTTATGCAGAATATGAAAATAAGAAGGGGGATTTAACCTTGTTTTACAGTTTAACAGGTAATGTGGTTTATAAGGGACTTACGGAATTTGCCGTGGAATGCGGCGGTGTAGCTTTCCGCTGTCAGAGCTCCTTTGCCACTCTTTCCGAGGTTATACCCGGCGAAAAAATGACCGTATACACTTATCTTAATGTCAGAGAGGACGCCCTTGATCTTTTCGGTTTTACAACGGAATATGAGCTCGAATGGTTTAAAATGCTCATTACCGTTAACGGTGTAGGCCCCAAGGCGGCTCTTGCTGTTTTGTCGGAGCTTTCTCCCGACAGACTTGCCCTTTGTATCTCTGCCTCCGACGTCAAGGCTATCACCAAGGCACAGGGTATCGGCCCAAAAATAGCCCAGAGAATTATCCTTGACCTCAAAGATAAGGTAAAGGGTATCACTCCTGCTTCCGACACTTCTGCGGATATTTCCGCTGTTTCTGCGGCAGGGGATATGCCGAATACGAGTGAAGCAATTGCCGCTCTTACAATGCTAGGCTACACTCAATCCGATGCTGCAGTTGCAGTAAGCAAGCTCGACAGCACTCTCTCCGTGGAAAATCTTATCAAAGGCGCATTAAAACTTTTATCTTTAGGGTGATAAAATATGGATTACGAAGAAAGAATAATTGCCCCCGACCTTACCTCCTTTGACAGTGATATTGAAACCTCTTTAAGGCCGAAGATACTCACTGACTATATCGGGCAGGAAAAGGCAAAGGAAAATCTTGAAATATATATAAAAGCGGCAAGAGAGAGAGGCGAAAGCCTTGACCACGTTTTACTCTACGGCCCTCCCGGACTTGGCAAGACTACTCTTGCGGGTATCATTGCCAACGAAATGAACGTAAATTTCCGTGTCACATCGGGTCCCGCCATCGAAAAGCAGGGCGATCTAGCGGCGCTCCTTACTAACCTCAATGAGGGTGACGTACTTTTCATTGACGAAATTCACCGTCTTAACAGAAGTGTTGAAGAGGTTCTTTATCCCGCTATGGAGGATAATGCTCTTGATATTATCATCGGCAAAGGTCCATCGGCACGTTCCATAAGACTTGACCTTCCCAAGTTCACGCTTGTGGGTGCCACCACCCGTGCAGGTCAGCTTTCAGCGCCCCTTCGTGACCGCTTTGGTGTTATTTTACGTCTTGAGCTTTACACTCCCGAAGAGCTTGCACAGATTGTAACGCGAAGTGCAGGTATCCTGGGTATAGACATAGAAAAATACGGTGCTCTGGAAATTGCCTCCCGTTCAAGAGGTACACCTCGTATCGCCAACCGACTTTTAAAAAGAGCAAGAGACTTTGCCCAGGTTATCGGTAATGGCATAATCGACGAAGAAAGTGCCGATCTTGCCTTGAGCAAAATGGAAATCGACCATATAGGTCTTGACTCAATAGACAGACTTTTGCTGGAAACTATGATAAAAAACTACGGCGGAGGCCCTGTCGGTCTTGAAACCATAGCGGCGGCTATCGGTGAAGAGGCAGTAACCATCGAGGATGTCTATGAGCCTTATTTAATGCAGATAGGCTTCCTCGGCAGAACACCCCGAGGCAGAGTTGCCACTGCGGCGGCTTATGAGCATCTGCAGTTGCCTATGCCGGGACAACAAAAATTATTTTAACGGAGTTAATCATAAGATATGAGATATACAAAAGACTGGAAAGATTATGAGCTTATCGACTGCTCATCGGGTGAGCGCCTTGAAAGATGGGGCGACATTATTCTCGTAAGACCTGATCCCCAGGTTATATGGAAAACACCTAAAACCAACCCCTTATGGAAAAAGGCAAATGCCTATTATCACCGCTCAAAATCGGGCGGCGGTGCCTGGGATGTAAGAAGTAAAATGCCTCCCTTCTGGAGCATTAAGTATAAAGATCTTACTTTTAATATCAAAACTATGGGCTTCAAGCATACGGGACTTTTCCCCGAACAGGCTGTGAACTGGGACTATACGCGAGAAATCATCCGTAAGGCGGGCAGACCTGTCAAGGTGCTCAATCTCTTCGCTTACACAGGCGGTGCCACCGTTGCACCCTTAATGGAAAATGCACAGGTAGTTCACGTGGATGCCTCAAAGGGTATGGTAGCCTGGGCAAAGGAAAATGCCGTGTCCTCGTGTGTTGCTGACGGAAGTGTAAGATGGATTGTTGATGACTGTGTTAAGTTTGTACAGCGCGAAATCCGTCGCGGAAATAAATACGATATTATCATTATGGATCCGCCCTCCTACGGCAGAGGCCCGGGCGGTGAGGTTTGGAAGCTTGAAGACGAGGTCTACGGTCTTGTGGAGCTTTGCAGTGAGCTTTTATATGAAGACTCACTTATGATGCTTATTAATTCCTACACCACAGGTCTTTCATCCTCGGTTATGGAATATATTTTAGGTGCTGTTGTTAAAAAGAAATTCGGCGGCAAATTATCTTCTTCGGAAATCGGTCTTCCCGTTACGGAGACAGGTATGATTCTTCCCTGCGGAGCCTCCGCTATTTGGGAGAAATAAATTAATCTACCTCGAGAGGTTATTATGAAAAACTATATTGAATTCGACGGCGTAACATTTGCTTATGAGGAAGAGGAAGAAACCTTCACAGCGGAAAATGTTATTGAAAATATGAATCTCAAAATCGAAAAGGGTGATTTTGTTGCAGTTTTGGGTCATAACGGCTGCGGAAAGTCCACTCTTGCCAAGCTCTGTAATGCCATTTTGGTGCCGCAGCAGGGCAAGGTTTATATTGACGGAATAGACACCGCCGACGAAGACAGACTTTATGATATAAGACAGAGAGTGGGTATGGTTTTCCAAAACCCCGACAATCAGATAGTTGCCACCATTGTTGAGGATGATGTGGCCTTCGGCCCCGAAAATTTGGGTGTGGAGCCTTCGGAAATAAGACGCAGAGTGGATGAAGCGCTCAAAAATGTAGGTATGTACGAATTCCGCACCTTCGAGCCTCATAAGCTTTCGGGCGGACAGAAGCAGAGGGTGGCTATAGCGGGAATAATCGCTATGAAGCCCGATTGTATCGTGCTCGATGAGCCAACGGCTATGCTCGACCCGAGAGGCCGCCGTGAGGTTATGGCCACGGTGAAGCGCCTTAATGAAGAATACGGTATCACCGTAATTTTCATCACTCACTATATGGACGAGGCGGTAAAGGCTAACCGCGTTATCGTTATGGATAAGGGTAAAATCGTTCTTGACGGAAAGCCTAAAGAGGTCTTTGTGAATATCGACACTCTTAAGAAAATCGGTCTTGACGTACCTGAAGCCACAGAGCTTACTCATTTACTTATCGAAAAGGGTATTGACCTGCCCGAGGATATACTTGATATAGACGAACTGTTTTCTCATATTGTAAAACTGACGGAGGAGAAAAATTGAGCATTTCAATTCTCGAAACGAAAAATCTTACCCATATTTATTCCAAGGGTACCACATCCCGTGTTGATGCCATCACGGACATCAGCCTTAAAATCGAAAAGGGTGAGCTTGTGGGCATAATTGGCCATACAGGCTCGGGCAAAAGCACCCTTATTCAGCATTTTAACGGTCTTTTAAAGGCTACATCGGGTACAGTTTTCCTGGACGGTAAGGATATATGGGAGGATAAAAGCCGGATCCGTAATGTCCGTTTTCGTGTGGGTATCTGCTTTCAGTATCCTGAGTATCAGCTTTTCGAGGAAACGGTCTATAAGGACATCGCCTACGGCCCGAAAAATATGGGCCTTGATGATGCGGAGGTGGACCGCCGTGTTCGGGAAGCTGCAGGTTTTGTTGGCCTT
>JAZUNX010000029.1:0-6519 GCA_045604385.1 Acutalibacteraceae bacterium | reverse complement strand
AGGTATTATCGCTGCTCAGTCAATCGGTGAACCCGGTACTCAGCTTACAATGAGAACCTTCCATACCGGTGGTGTTGCTTCGGGTGCCGACATCACACAGGGTCTTCCCCGTGTTGAAGAACTCTTCGAAGCAAGAAAGCCCAAAACCCTTGCTATGCTTGCAGAAATCGACGGTGTTGTATCCTTCGAAACTATTAAGAAGAATCCTCACATCGTTGTTACCAATGAAGAAACAGGCGAAAGAAAGGAATACTTCCTTACCTTCGGCGCAAGAGCAAGAGTTTCCGAAGGACAGTTCGTCAAGAAGGGCGAAACCATCACCGAAGGCTCAATTGATCCCAGAGACGTACTCAATGTTCTCGGCGTAAATGCAGTTCATGACTATCTTATCAGCCAGGTACAGCTCACATACCGTACCCAGGGTGTTGACATCAACGATAAGCACATCGAGGTTATTGCCCGTCAGATGATGAGAAAAGTCAAGGTTGAAGATGCAGGTGACACTACTCTTCTTCCCAACTCCGTTGTTGATAAGAAAGAGTTCCGTGACGCCAATAACGCTGTCAGAGCAAAGATGGAAGAAACAGGCGAAGAACTTCAGACAGCCACCTGTTCACCCGTTCTTATGGGTATTACCAAGGCTTCACTTGCAACCGACTCCTTCCTTTCAGCCGCATCCTTCCAGGAAACCACCAGAGTTCTTACCGATGCCGCAATCAAGGGCAAGGTTGATCCTCTTCTCGGTCTCAAGGAAAACGTTATCATCGGTAAGCTTCTTCCTTCAGGTACCGGTATGAAGTGTTATAACGAAGTTGAATATTATGACACCACAGCCGCTGAAGCTTTTGCTCAGAATGAAAACGTTGTTTGGAGCGTGTAATTAATTCGCAATTCGCAATCGCGGGTTAGGCTTAATGTAATATAAAGTAACAGTCCGCCAAGTCAGATAGATTTGGCGGACTGATTTTGTTAATTTATAATTGCATGGAAGGGTCAAGACTGTGTCACTACGGAATACACTCCGTCAATTCGGCGGTGCAAAGGTAAAATTACAGAATAACCTCACACGGATAAAATCGGAGCGAAGCTCACCTTTGTAACACATTCCAAATTAAAAAAGGGCGGGATGTCTCTTTATCATTCCCGAACCCTTGTTCGCGATTGCGAATTGCGCATTGTGCATTGCGAACTACAAAAAAAACTCCCGTCGATCACGGGAGACTTTTTTGTTTATAATTAGTTGAAAAGGGATCTGATGAAATCAAAAATTCTCTGAAGAATAAATGTAATGTCTTCCCAGAACATGGGGAGTGACCAATCGGGTTCGGGATTTTCAACCTTTTTTACATTATCGTTCATAGTGTTTTCCTCCTTTAATATTGTGATTCAATTATATACTGTTATTAATTTTTTGTCAATATTTATTTTTTTACTCTGCTTTTTCAACCTTAAGCGCAACCACGGTGATGTCATCTCTTGTTGCGCTATCACTTCTTAAAGCCGCCAGGGAGGCAATATGATTTGCCAGGGACTGCATATCACTTTTGCTCCAGGCTAAAAGTTCGTCGTTTATCCAGCCGCAGTCTTTGTTTGTCACTCCGTCGGAAAGCAGAAGGACAATATCTCCCTTTTTCAGCTCTCTTTCATCACAGGCGAGGGGAGTATTCCTTATAATGCCGAGAGGGAGAGAGGCTTTTTCAATAACCGTCACACTGTCACCCCGACGGATAATACTTATTGTACCGCCCGCCTTGTAAAAGACAGCCTTGCAGTTGTAGGGATTAATCTGCAAAGCATCCACCGTGGCGATTGATTCGTCGGTGGATTTCATAATAAGAGCATTATTGACGGTTTTACAGGCAGTCTCAAAGGAAAAGGATGAGGAGATAAGCTTTTCGATAACCGAAGCCGTAAGACTGCTGTCGATGGCGGCTCTTGATCCTGTTCCCATTCCGTCGCTGACAAGAAAATTATAAAATCCGAAATCGGACAAGAAAATTCCCACCGTATCACCGCAAAGGTTACCTGCCTTCATTGACCGCTGTGAATATCCGCTTTTTACGGTGTAGGCGGCCTTTTCCCTGAAAAGAAGAAAGAGGGAAGAGCCGATGTTTTCCGTTTCAGGCTCTTCAAAACGGCGTTTGGTGATAAACTCAATGAGCGGTCTGATTTTTTTTATGTATGAGCTGTCGGAAAAGGTGAGAACGATTTCCACTGTTACTCTGCCCTTGAAATAATAGCAGTCAATCTTCTCGGCGGGGATTCCGCTGTCGCGCAGGGCTGTTTTAAGATAGGCAGATTTACCCTTGTCCCTTGTGCGGCTCTGTGAAATATTTACGGATAAATCATAAAGGAAATCACTCATACCCGAAAACTGGTCCGTGAGAATACGGCGCATTTCCGTGATTTTGTTTTTTGTGGCTATGGCATTACTGTAGGAGGGGTATGATGAAGAAAGAGCGTTACAGATAAGGTCATATTGAGGGCAGGTGACCGAAAGACCTATTCTTCCCTGTCCCGTTTTTTCGATTTGCATAATCTGTAGGATATCCGAAGCCGTGCTGTCGAAGTTTTTATTCCAGCAGGTGGGCTTTTTTTCGCATTTGTCGCAAACTCTCTGCTGAAGGCGGGAAAAAAGACGGTTTACCTCGGGGTTGATGATTTTGTCAAGCCTTTTGCTCACATCATCCACAATATCAGCCACAGCGCTCATGTTTACCGAAGCATTTTTGAGGGTATCAGCCAGTGCAAAATCGTCGGCATTTTTCCGTGAAAGAAATATTCTGTCAAGAAAGTCCTCAAGCTCGCTTATTTTATTTGCAGGGATAAGAAGAAAAACACCGCAGGCAATCACAGGCTCAATTAGACTCAGCCAGCTTTCTGCTATATCACAGCAAAAGAGTGAAACAATAAAAAAGGTAGCAGTAAAGGCGAGGGAAAGAACAGTCTGCCCCGATTCCGAAAGGAAGCCACCCACAACACACGCCATCACAAAGGCTGAAAAAAGATACTCTCCGCCCGGTGTAAGAGACAAAAATGCTCCAGTCAGTGCACCTGCCACAGCTGAAAATCCCATACCCTTGAAAAGACAAAGGAACATCATAAGGACACAGGCGAAAATTCTTCCCGGTGAAAGTCCCTGTAAGCTGATACTGCAAAGACACATCAGAGTGATGCAAAGGCTCATAACTAAAGAAAATGTATCCTTTTTTGAAAAGATTTCGATGCTTCCCTTATAAAAAGGTAGATTAAATGACCTTACAAAAAGGTAAGAGGAAAAAAGACCGATAACACTTTCACATATAAGAATGAGTAAGGGGAAAAGAGCAACCTCGTCAAACCACAGGTAAATAAGTCCCGAAAGGAAAAGAGTGCAGAAAGAGAGGATACAGTTAATAAGACTGCTTTCCTTTTCCCTGAAGCGTCTGTTCATAAGAAGTCTGATAAGACACATCACCATTGTGGCACCAACATATTTTAAAAGTCCGGCATCCTTTACCGTAATAAAATAACCGAGTGTACTGCCGATAAAAGAGGGGAGACAGCCGTAAAAAGGCACGGCAGACATAAAGGAAACTGCAAAGGGAGAAATATCTCCCGGACCGTCAAAACAGGCAAAGCCCATACCTGCAAAGCAGAAAAATAAGGCCTTGACCATAAAGGGAAGACGCCCTTCGTTCTTTTTCTCCGTGGGTAATTCGCTGTAATAATATTCTTCTTCGGCTGACTTATCTTTGACTTTATTCATAAAACTTTTCCTTTCAACAAGACATTTTTAACTATACCTTTTGTAATTATAGTTGTAAGGATATGAAAAAAAGCACAGCTTTTGTCAATTCGTAATTCACAATTCGCAATGCGCAATCGCGGGAAAGATTTTGGGAATGAACAACTGATATTCCGCCGAGTTAACAGGGTGTATCGTAGGGGCGACCATTGGTCGTCCGCAGTTAAACTGTTATGTAAGGGGCGCGGCTTGCCGTGTCCGCAAAATCACCGCAAACCTACCTTCGAAAGATTTTCGCATATGCTCAAAATGACATATCAGATATGTGCTTTGTGTGTAATTCTTTTTTGTTTAAATATTGATTTTTGCATAAAAATGTGGTAAATTATTCTTGCAACGTAATTTAATATTATTTAGCTCATAAAGGGTCACACTATTTGGTAAAAGTGTGTCTCAATTTTGATATTCCCTTTTTGAGTGATATTAAATTGCGTTGCGGCTAAGAGATGCATTTTTCGGTGCGTCTCAATGGCGCACTTTTTTATTTTTTACACAAAAGGGGATTGATTAAAGTGTCATTCAAAAAGAAGAAATCCTACGAACCGCCGCCGATAAACACACCAAAATTCACTCATGAAGAATTAGAAAAAATGCCCACAGAAAAGCTTAAATGGTTATATCTTAATCTGTTAGGCGAAATAAGAACTACATATAAAATCGTAGATGACAGACACATTTGGACGGACGATATGTACGGGTGTGAAACTTGGGGAGAGGTGCGAAAACTTGCTGACGAAATAAAGAAAATTTATGATAAAAGAACAGGAAAAAAAGTCTACAAAATTAAGGTGAATAAAGATAAAAACAAGGTACTATGCTACTATGTCGGCTATAAAACTGAAACCATTGAAGAAATGATAGACGGAAAAGGCAGTAAGAGATAATTAAAAAATCCCACAGAGACATCAAAAATCTCCGTGGGATTTATATTTTATTTAATTGTAAAGTTATTTGGCGGAATATCACCTATTATTTATCGAAGATTTCCCCGCGATTGCGAATTGATTTACGCCTTCGCCAACCACTCGTGTTCTTCAGCATAAAAGCGTGTTGTCTTGTACCAGGGGTCATCCTTAAGATGACGAATCATCCAAACATAGCACATTTCGTAGCCGGGAGCCACAACCTGATGATGGTCGTTGCCGTCGGTGATATAGGAGGCAGAGCCGTGAATGCTTTTGTAAACATTGTCACCTACAAAGCAGGCACCGAAGCCCTGCGGCTTATCGAACTGATAGTAGTAAACCTCGGGCTGGGGATGATGGTGGGGAGGATAGCTTGACCATTTGCCCGGCTGATTGAAAACCTCACCGAGTACCATATTGGAATAGGGTGCATTATCATAGTCGAAAACCGTTGAGCAGATTCTGTGACCCGTTCCGCCCCATTGACCCTTGCCGAATTCCTGATAAAGAATATCCTCGGGCTTATAGAAAACGGGAGCAAAATCCTTTTCGTTGTCTGTCTGCTCAATAAGAATTTCTGTACCTTCCTTGGCTGTGATTTCAACCTTTACATTACGGGGTACGTGGAGACAGTAGGGGGTCTTTTCAAAGGGATTGCTGCGTACCATTTTTTCTTTTTTGTCAAGCCAGCGGATTTCCGCTTCACCCTTTAAAATAAGAAAAGCAGTTTCGTTTTCGCTGTCTTCAACGGTTAAGGTTTCATTTTCCTTGAATTTCTTAACTTTTATGGTAAGGTACATTTCGGGGTGTTTTTTGCTCATTTCACAAATAAGTCTTTCGCCGTTTTGGTCAAATTCCAAATATTCAAGCATAGTATTATCTCCTTTTATTAGTATAATTCATTCTACATCAAGAAAGAGTATTTTTCAATAATATTTCACTATTTTATTGAAAAGACTTTTCTGTGATGTTATAATTATAGATAATAAACGGTAGGGGCGGATAGTTTCCGCCTGTTAAAATGGAGACCCGATACCGTAGGGGCGACCATTGGTTGTCCGAAAAAAATATCTGACTTATCATATAATATTAGATAAAAAGGAGAAAACATTATGCCCTACTTATTCACTCATTTCAAAGAAAAACTTACCCCCGACGGAGAGCAGGTCTATTTTGCCGTAAGTAAAGACGGCTTCAACTGGGAACAGCTAAACGGCGGAAATCCCATCCTCACTGCTGAAAAAGGCAGTAAAGGGTGCAGAGATATTGAAATTGTCCGCCTTCTTGACGGCTCTTTTGTAATACTCACCACCGACGAATGTATTGTTTACCGAATGGATGAAAACTATCAGGTAAACTGGAAGGTGGTCAACAGAACGGGCAGCAAATGCCTTCGTATGTGGAAAACAGATGACCTTATCAATTTCTCCGAAGAAACACTTCTGCCCATCGGTACGGAAAATTTCGGCTGCATGTGGGCGCCGGAGGTATTTGTCGATGAGGAAAAGGGTGAATACCTTATCCATTGGGGTTCCACTATAAAAGAGGACGATTATTCTCACATGTCAATTTTCTGCAGCAGAACAAAGGACTTCGAAACTTTCACAGAGCCTGAAATGTTCTTCACCAAGGATAACGAAATCCTTGACACCCACATCCGCAAAATCGGTGATACATATCACATGTTCTATAAAAATGCCGAGCGTCCTCCCATGAATATGCACGCCACGGCAGAATGTTTGGACGGACCCTGGAAGCACGATGAAAAATTTGAAGAGTATATGGCATCTTTAGGTAATGCCCGCTCATATGTGGCACCCACCACAC
>JAZUNX010000028.1:0-15857 GCA_045604385.1 Acutalibacteraceae bacterium | reverse complement strand
GACAGTAAGGGTAAAACCTTAAAGAAAGGAACTGACTATACAGTAACCTATCCCAAAAAGAGAAAGTCTATCGGTAAATATACCGTAACGGTAACCTTTAAAGGTAAATACAGCGGTACGAAGAAACTTACATACGAAATAGTTCCTGCAAAGGTACCCCTTTCCAAACTCACAGCGGGTAAAAAACAGCTCACAGCTACCTGGAAAACCGTCAGCGGTGCCACAGGTTATGAGGTAGTATATTCCACCTCAAAGAAGTTCACAAAAAAGACCACCAAGACCGTTATAATCAAAAAGGCAAAGACAAAGAAAACAACAATCAAAAAGCTCAAAAAGGGCAAAAAGTATTATGTAAAGGTCAGAGCATACAAGACCGTAAGCGGTAAGAAAATCTACGGTGTATACAGCTCGGTTAAGAGTGTAAAGGTTAAATAATTTTCGGTAGGGGCGGATATTATCCGCCTCGCCTTTTTTGTTATTCTTATTTTCAGTAAGTGTCATCTTGAACGAATGTGAAAGATCCTTGCAGAAGGTAGATTTTAAGATCTTTCGCTCTGCTCAAGATGACAGGTCGGGTGGCGGAAATCTCCTGCCGCAGACACCTCTCCGTCAACCTATGGTTGCCACCTCTCCTTACTCAAGGAGAGGCTTTTTATCGCTTCCTTTGAGGCTTGTTAGCGGACACGGCACACACCGTCAGGTGACAGACGAAGTGTGACGGAGGGATTATTCACACAAAAACGGCGGTGTATCACTTCTTCCTTTCGCGAAGTCTCACCCGCCATTCTGCGTTCTGCACTCTGCATTCTGTATTCATTTCAGGTTCCCGTTAGCCGGGCCGTTAATCACCCGTCCGCTTTCCGTAAATCTTGACCCGTGACAGGGACAGTCCCAGCTATGCTCCGCTTTATTGTAGTGTAAGACACAGCCCAGGTGGGGACAGCGTTTGAAAGAGGGGTAGAGCAGACCTGAAAGGCTTTCGGCTCCGTTAATAAGAAGCTGTGGGGTGAGCATACTGCGGGAGGGTGAGAAAAAGTGAGCGTATGGGTTAGTCTTGCCCAAAAGAAGGTCACAGAGAAGTGCGGCACCTGCCATGGAGCCTGTCATACCCCATTTGTTGAAGCCTGTAAGAACAAAGAGGTTATGCGTGTTTTTGGAATAAGCGCCGATATAGGGCATACTGTCAAGGCTCATACAGTCCTGTGCTGCCCAATGAAATCTTTCCTGTGCTTTTGGATAAAAAACTTTGGCGTTACTGCGGATTTCGTTGTAGCTTCCGCCTTTTTTGCCCGTACGGTGGTCGCCTCCGCCCAAAAGAAGAAGATTTCTGTAATTGCGAAAGGAAAGACCGTTTTTCTTTTCATCAAGGTACATTCCCTTAAGGTCTCCTGCATTTTCGAGGGCAATTACATAGGAACGGTGCTGATAAAGCTTGAGGGAATAAAGTCCGTGCTTGTTGATAAAGGGAAAGTGGGTTGCAACAATGACATTTTCTGCTTTTACGGAGCCTATCTCTGTGACGGCGGTGTTGCCTTTCATTTCAATGACACGGCTGTTTTCATATATGGAAAGCTCTTTTGCAATCTCCGAGGCAAAAAGAAGTGGGTGAAACTGTGCTTGACCTTCCGTTTTAACTGCACCCACAGTGTCGAATGGAAGAGAAAGACCTTCGGCAAAGGAGCCTTCTGCCCCGATTTTATGCAGGGCGTCAAGCTCGTCTTCGATTTTTTGTCGGCTGTCGGTAGAGTAGATGTAGTTGTCCTTTATTTCAAAGTCGCATTTAATATTTTTTGAAAGCTCTTTGTATTTTTCCAGGGCAAGACGGTTTGTTTCGTAATATGCCTTTGCCGTTTCCGTGTTTATTTTAATAAGGTCGGAATAGATAAGACCGTGCTGGAAGGTGATTTTTGCCGTGGTGTTTCCCGTCGTACCGCCGCAGATTTTTCCGCTTTCAAGTATGACGGAGGAAATCCCTTTTTCTTTGAGAAGATAAGAAGTCAGAAGCCCTGCCATACCGCCGCCGATAATGAGAACATCGGTTTTTATGTTTTCGCGGAGCGTCGGAAAAGAGGGGAGAACTGCTGTTTCGTGCCATAAAGAAGACATAGGTGCACCTCATAATATTTTTTATATATTATCTGTAACAGGTGGCAGGATATTCTAATGAATAGCGACTTTAATATTTATTATTCATTAAATAAAATACAAAACCCCCGCCACTCGGCGAGGGAATCGTATTACACTAAAGAGAAACAGAAAGTGTTGAGTTAGCAACAAAAAGAAAAGAAATGTTGCGCTCAACACTTATATAATACACTAACTTTTTTGAAATGTCAAACCTTTTTTAAATGTTTTTTTGAGCAGAGATAGGACGGATGGTTTTTTTGTATACAAAAGAGAAGCAGATGAGAGAAACTGCCAGAGACATAATCTCTGCTACGGGGAAGGCAAACCATACATTATTAAGCACGCCTGTTTTCGAAAGAAGGTATGCGGCAGGGAGAAGAACGACAATCTGTCGGCAGAAGGATACAAACATTGAAAAATAGCTTTTGCCCAAAGCCTGGAAGGATGCGCCGAGATTAATGCTCACACCTGCAAAAATGAAGTGGGTGCTTATAATTCTTAATGCAGGAACACCGATATCCATCATTTCTTCCTTGGCGTCGAAAAGACGGAGCATCTGCTCGGGCATAAGCCACATAAGAAGAGTACCCAGAGCCATAATTGTTACGGCTATCACACAGCTGAAACGGAGACATTCGGTAATTCTCTCCTTCTTTTTTGCACCGTAGTTATATGCCACTATGGGGATAACACCGTTATTGAGACCGAAAATGGGCATAAAAATGAAGGACTGAAGCTTGAAGTAAACGCCGAAAACTGCGGCGGCGGTGGAGGTAAAGGCGAGAAGAATTTTATTGAGGCAGAAGGTCATAAAGGAGCCGATGCCTACCATAAGCACCGAGGGGATACCGATTTTATAAATATCACCGATGATTTTAAAGTCGGGACGAAGATTTGAAAAACGGAGATTGATTTCTTTGTTTGCTTTTTCGTTAATGATGATACCCACGATAAAAGCCATAATCTGACCTATAACCGTTGCCACGGCGGCACCCTTTGCTTCCATACGGGGGAAGGGGCCTATGCCCAAAATGAAGAGGGGGTCAAGAATAATATTTATGATTGCGCCTGTAAGCTGGGTCGCCATTGAAAGGGTGGTTTTGCCTGTGGCCTGCATAAGTCTTTCCATAATGACCTGGCCGAAAAGACCCACTGAAACGGTACAGACAACAGAAAGATACTCCACACCGTAGTTATATATTGCACTGCCTTTTTCAACCTGTGAGGCAAAAAATATCTTTGTGCCGAAAATACCGAAAAGTGCAAACAGGACAAAGCTGAACATAGCCAAAAGGACACCCTGGGCGGCGATTTTGTTTGCCTTTTCGAAGTTCTTTTCACCGAGACTTCTTGAAAGCAGGGCGTTGACACCTACACCCGTACCCGTTGCCACACCTATCATAAGATTCTGTGCAGGGAAGGCGAGGGAAACGGCAGTAAGTGCATCCTCACAGACCTGTGAAACGAAAATGCTGTCAACAACATTGTAAAGAGCCTGTACAAGCATTGACACCATCATGGGTAAAGACATGGTAATAACGAGCTTTTTTACGGACATTACGCCCATTTTGTTTTCTCTGTTCATTTTGACCTCCGCGGTTTTACATAATCTGCAGTAATTATAACATCTTTATATTTAATTTTCTATAGCAAGTGGAAATATTCTTGTTTAAATTGTATGGACAAATGATTTGATTTTTGTGGAAGTTGCTGTAATGATAGGAAAAATAAACAAAATTGTATCGGGGTGTTTTGTAACAGCTTACAAAATATTTTTTAAGAAGGGATTTTATTTGTTTTTAACAGGGTTTATGATATAATTTTTCCATAAAGTTACCTTTGGGAGGTATGTGTATGAAAAAATTTAAAAGGGTAATGGCAGTTATTCTCGCTTTGACTATGGTATTTTCTCTTATGGGTACCGTGGCTTATGCGAGGGGTACAAAGGAGGAAACATCACTTTCCTTTGCTGTTCTTTCCGACCCGCATTATTATCCCGATTCACTTACGGGAAATAACTGTGAAGAGTACCTGGAATTCTGCTCCTATAATTCAAAGATGTATGACCAGTCGGGTGATATGGTTAAGACAGCCATTGAAACCATGATTATAAGAAATCCTGACCTTAAGTATGTTCTTGTCCCCGGTGACCTTACCAAGGACGGCGAATTAGAGGGACATAAGGCTTTTGCTGAAATTTTAAGGGAGTACGAAGAGAAGTACGGACTTGAGTTTTTGGTTACTACAGGCAACCACGACATAAATCAGGCAAAATCATCCTCTTTCGAAAGCGGTAAGGAGGAATTTACCGAAACAGCAACTGCCGAGGACTTCCGTGACATTTATGCGGATTTTGGTTATGACCTTGCCTTCAGTGAGTACGCCTCAAAGGGCGACAATGTAAGAGGTCAGCTTTCCTATGCGGCGGATTTAACGGACAGTGAGGGTAATTACACCTACAGACTTATTTCCGTTGACAGCTGTATTTATTCCTTTGACGAGCCCTCCAAGGAAACTGCGGGTGAAATTACGCCCGAGCTTATGCAGTGGATTAAGGCTCTTACCGATGAGGCTTATGCAGAAGGAAAAACACCTCTTGTTTTGATGCACCACAGCATAGCACCGCATATGAGTCTGGAAATTTCTCTCTTCCAGCCTTTCATCCTTAATGATTATCTTGATGTTGCCGAAACTTTTGCCTCTTGGGGCATTGACTATGTCTTTACGGGACATCTTCATACAAACGATATTGCCTCGGTGGTAAACGATGACGGACAGATTATTTATGACATTGAAACTTCTTCCGTTGCGGACTTCCCCTGCACCTACCGTGAGGTTGAAATAAAGACCTTTGCTGACGGTACAAATGAACTGAAGGCGGACACTGTTGATTTTGATGCGGAAGCGCCCTTCACTTGGGACGGCAAAACCTACGAAAAGGGAACATACAAATATGTTTCATTTTCGGAATATATCTGTGACTCCGACGGAATCGGCGGTGAGCTTGCCGGTACAGGCTATGTTATGCGCTTTTTAAGAGGCGGTCTCGGCGACGGTATTCTTAATGATATAAGAGAACAGGGAAGCCTTGAAGCCTATCTTAAGAGCCTCGGTGTTGACATCGAAAAAATTCTTTACGATTTCCTTGCTCCCTATATCGGTGACGGCATAAAAATCGGTAACCTGAAGATTTTCAGCACAGATAATCTTATGTGGTTTATCAATGACCTTTTAGATCAGGTTTATGATCTTTACATAAAGGATGAAGATGCACTTCTCAACCTTTGCAAAGAGGTTATCGACGATTTGCTTTCAATTGAGGTTTCAGAGTATCCCTGTGAAAACTTTATCGACACCTACGGCTTCGGTGATAAAAATAAGGCAGGTACTCTCGGTGACCTTATTCTTTCCGTTATATGCTATTGGTACAGCGGTAACGAGGACATTTCCGACGATGCTTTTGTGAAGGATGCTATAAATAATTTTGACAGCGGTAATCTTGCAAATACTGTTTTTGACAAGCTTGTTGACTTGCTTCTGCATACTCTTATCGAAGACAGTATTCTCGGCAAGCTTGAAATAAGAACATATAAGCTTCTTTGCGATAAGGAAATTATGGATAAGATGGGTCAGGGTATCAACTATCTTCTTAAGACCCTTCTTAAAAATGACCTTTCCTATATGAATCTTATTAACTGTATTTTCGACCTCGGGGTACTTCCCTATGAAAGCATTTATGATATTTTAGATAAAGAGCTTATACAGAAATATCTTACACAAAGTCAGCTTGAATCTGTCGGCATTTTCATCGCCGGAGTTTTAAGCGACCTTACAATTGACGAAGACCCTGTTTTCAAGGGCGACTCGGGTGCAGTTCTTACAAATGAGGATAAAGAGGTCACTGTAACAAGAGAAAACTACCGTCTGCCCACAGCGGTGACAGTTACCATGGGTGAGGACAGCGGCAGTGAGGCCTTTATCACCTGGTATTCAAAGACAACTCTCGGCGGTGATATTGAAATTTACCGCGCTGACAGTGAGCCTGCATTTACGGGTGAAAAGACAGTAACAAATGACTTCTTGATTGAAACAAAGACCGAAACAGTCTCTCGCTCTTACCCCGGTATCGACCTTGGTATTATCGGCTTCTTTGCCTATAATTTTGAAATCAATAAGCACACCGTAACTGTTAAAAATCTTGAGCCCGGCGCAACCTACTACTACCGTGTGGGTGATGCAGACAGAGATTGGTGGAGCCGGACAGGTACAATTACAACGGCAGACAGCAGTAAAAATGTAACCTTCCTTCACCTTGCCGACCCGCAGGCACAGAACGAAAGACAGTACGAAAGAGCCTGGCAGAAGGTTTTGGCCGTCGCCACAGAGCTTTACGACGAGGATTTCATCATAAACACAGGTGACATAGTAGACCACGGCGATAACTCAAAGCAGTGGTCATGGGCTCTTGATACAGGCGCCGATTATCTTATGAACACCTTTATGATGCCTGCCACAGGTAACCATGAGGGTATGGGCACAAACGCCACGGTAAACTATTTTACCTTGCCGAAGCTTCCCGAGCAGGACACATCAAAGGGCGTTTACTATTCCTTTGATTATAACAATGTTCATATTGCTGTTCTCAACACCGAAGACCTCAATGAGAATGAGGGACTTACGGACAAACAGCTCGATTGGCTGAAAGAGGACATCAAGGCAAGTGATGCACAGTGGAAATTCGTTATGCTTCATAAGGCTCCCTATTCACAGGGCTCACACTATAAAGATGATGATGTGTGCGAAATCCGTAATCAGCTGAAAAACCTGATGCCCGAGCTTGGTATTGATATGGTATTCCAGGGACACGACCATGTTTATATGCGTACAGGCTCTCTCGCAAATAACCGCCACACAGCTTATGATAAGACCTATCTTAATTATAAGGGTGATATTTACAGAACACAAATTCTTCCCGAAGGCACAACCTATGTCATTTCAGGTACTGCAGGCGTAAAGACCTACATACAGAACGATGAAAGCAAAACCGACAGGTACTTCCCCCGCGGAGAAAAAATCCTCTCTGTGGACTATCCCATGTTCTCGGCTGTGGAAATAGTGGACGGCATACTTTACTTCAACGCCTACTCTGTGACTGATGAGGGCGCAGAAAGTGTTGACCGCTTCGCAATTCAGAAGGATATTACACAGGGTACCGTTGAGGAAGGATATACGGAGGATGACGACACACCAAAGAGAAGTCCTCTTTTCGAATTCCTTGATATTTTAAGAACGATTATAGAAAAGGTAGTTTCTTTGGTCAAAGCTTTTATGCCCGGCTGCTGATAAGGGTAGCCGAAAACTAAAGATATATCTTATGCCCGATGCAGTTTCTGCGCTTTCTCTGTATGCTTTATTTGCCAAAAGAGAATCAAATACACTTGAATCTGACGGAGGTGTCTGTATGAATATAACACAGACCTTTTATGATAATTTGGCATCACATTATGATAAACTGTTCCTTGATTGGCAATCTACCATTTACGAACAAGCAACAATTCTGCACAAACTTTTTGAAAGTAATGGATTTGATAATACAGCACATATTCTTGATTGTGCTTGTGGCATTGGAACACAAGCCATCGGGCTTGCCAGCTTTGGATATAATGTAACAGCTTCTGATATAAGCGATGGCGAAATAGCCGAAGCAAAAACAAGAGCATCTGATGCCAATGTCAAAATCCATTTTGAAAATGCAGATTTCTGTGCCTTATCAAAAACCTTTGCAGAACAGTTTGATATTGTTATTGCTATGGATAATGCTTTGCCCCATATGCTTTCAAGTACAGATTTAGAAAGAGCAATTAAGAGCATTACAAACCAAATTAAAGAGAACGGAATCTTTGTTGGAAGCATCCGAGATTATGATGCTCTGCTTAAAGATAAGCCGCCTTACTCTCCGCCCTACATTCACAAAACAGATAAGGGGCAGCGGGTTTCATTTCAAACTTGGGATTGGAATGAAGACCGTTACAAACTTATTCAATATATAATTGATGATTGTGAAAATCTTGAAGTGTGCAAGTTTGAGTGTGAATACAGAGCAACTCGCCGAGAAGAACTGACAAAACTGTTTGTTTCTAATGGTTGTAGCAGTGTTGTTTGGATGTTCCCCGAGGAAACAGGTTTTTATCAACCAATTGTAATTGCCCGAAAATAATCCCTCGTCAAACTCAAAAAAGCATAAAAAATCCTCCGTATGGTCGTAACCGTACGGAGGGTTATTTTATGGAAAGCTTTATTCTTTTACCGCATACTTAAAATAAATTATCTCACCGCTTACATTATGAATAACTCCGCTTACCTTTTTCCCCAGACCGTAGTAGTCTGTTCCTTTGTAAAGCGGAACAGCAACACAGGAAGAAATGAGATACTGCTCTGCTTCCTTTGCCGCCACAGACACGGTGGCAATACCGTCGGATTTTTTCATCTTGGAAACAAGAGAGTTATATTTTTTGTCGCTTAAGGAGGTAAAATTCTCTTTGCTTACAGAGGTGAAGGTGCTTAAGATACGGTAAGCTCTGTTGCCTGTAAAATCAAGGTCGGTGAGAGCCAATTGGAAGTCACCTTTTCTTATGCGCTGTTTGAGAGTTACTTCGTCGGTGGCTTCAGCATAAACGGTGAAGGATACACCTAAAATTGACTGCCAGGACTGCATGAGTGTTCTTACGGTGTTTTCGTTTTCCTCCGAGCAGAGAACTGTGACCTCAATGCCCGTTTTTTCAATTTCCTCAAGACCTTTTTTGAAAACGGTGAGAGGGCTGGGATTGTAATATCTGTCGGTTTCCTTTCTGTATTCGCTGAATTTTATTGAGCCTGTCAGGAAGGAATCGGGTATAAGACCTGTAGCATCGCATACACCCAAAGCACTTTCAATTATGGAATAATCGAAGGAAGAGACAATGCCTTTTCTGATGTTTTCGTTTTTGAGACCTTCGTCACCGCAGTTGAAAATGAGAGCCGTAACGGAGGAGGGGAAGGAATTGACTGTGTAGTTTTTCTTCTTTGAAAGCTCCTCTGCCTGTTCTTTTGTGAGAGGTGTTACGGAGTAGGTGCTGTCGGTGAGCTTTTTAAGACGGGTAGGCTGTTCGTTGTTCATTGAGTAGTAAACGGAGGCAGGCATAACCCGGTCAGCACTGTGGTAGGCATCACTTTTTCTGACAGAAATCGAAGAATCGTCAGCCCAGTTGTTGATGTAGAAGGGGCCGTTATAAATGAGGTATCTTGTGGCAAGACCGTATCTGCCGCCGGTTTTTTCAAAGAACTCTTTGTTGCAGGGCATACAGTAGCTTTCAAGAAGTGTGTAAAGAAAGTCCGGGTCTGCCTGTGACAGAGTAATGCGCAGGGTGTAGTCATCGATTACCTTTATGCCTAAAGAAGAAGCAGGGAGAGTGCCTTTATATACCTTCCTTGCATTTTTGATTGAAAAAAGGCTGTCTGCACCGGGGCAAAGAGTTTCGGGCAAAAGGGCACGGGTAAGACCGAAGGCAAAATCGTGAGCTGTAACACGGGCATCAAAATCTTCCTTGTAATTTTCGCCGATAACCTTACCTGCGGCAGAGGTTACCTTCCACTTCATATCCTGACGGAGATAGAAGGTGTAGACTGTTTCCTTTGCATTGGTTTCCCATTTTTCGGCGGCGGCGGGGATAATACTGCCGTCTTTGTCGAGAGCCACAAGACCTTCAAAGCAGTTGGCGATAATATTCTTTGCACCGATGTCATAAACTATCTGTGGGTCAAGATAGCCGGGGTCCTTGTCGATGGGATAAACGAGCTGTGCATCGGCACCCTTATTTTCACCGCAGGAGCAGAAGGAAAAGAGCATAAGAAGCACAAGAGATAAGCATAGAAGTTTTTTAAGCATTTTTTTCATTCCTTAATGTATTAAAATGTAACAAATTTCTCAAATCGAAATAAACTTTCATTCTTTACTGTTATAATGAAAGGTATGAAATTGAGGGGGCGACAGTCGACCCCTGAAGGAGAGTAAAAAATGAACGGTGTACCGAGTATAGTTATATATGCAATACTGATATTACTTATTATATGCGTTGTTCTTTTGGTTTTGTTGCTAAAAAAGAAAAATAGCGGAGAATATGACAGACTTTTTGAGGAAAATGAAAAAACATGGGACAAAATAGATAAGGTTGTCACCTCTGTGGAAGGCAGTGTCCGTGATGAATTCAGCAAAAGCCGTATGGAAAATGCCGCTTCCTCAAGTCAGCAAAGAAAAGAGCTTACCGCCGCCTTTGCGGATATGAATGTTATTCTTCGTAAAATGACAAATGATAATTACGAGCAGAATTTGAAAATGAGCGAAATCATTTCACAAAAGCTTCTCGAAATGCGTAAGGGTAACGAAGAAAAGCTTGAACAGATGCGTCTTACCGTTGATGAAAAGCTTAATGAAACTCTTACCAAGCGCCTTGATTCTTCCTTCAGGACAGTAAGCGAACAGCTGGAAAATGTTTACAAATCCCTCGGTGAAATGAAGGTGCTTTCCAGCGGTGTTACGGAAAATGTAACCTCACTTAACCGTATTCTTACCAACGTAAAGGCAAGAGGAACCTGGGCAGAGGTACAGCTTGAGGGCCTTTTGGATCAGACTATCCCCGGTATGTATGACAGAAATGTTATGACAAATCCCGCCTCAAGGAATATAGTAGAGTTTGCCGTTAAAATTCCCTCGGGTGACGATAAGAATGTTATTACCTATCTTCCCATTGACTCGAAGTTCCCTGTTGAGGCTTACATCCGTCTTTGTGAGGCGGCTGACAGGGGAGATACGGCACAGGTTGAGCTTAACCGCAAGGCTCTTGAAACCACGGTTATCACACAGGCAAAGGAAGTCAAAAAGTATATCAACGAGCCTGCGACCACACCCTTTGCCATTCTTTATCTTGCCACGGAGGGACTTTACAGCGAGATTATCTCTTCCAAAAACGGTATAGCCGAAAGATGTCAGAACGAGTTTAACATTATGATAGCAGGGCCGAGTACCATAACGGCACTTCTCAACTCACTTTCCATCGGCTTCCGTGCCATGGCAATTAACGAAAAGGCAAAGGAAGTCCGTACAGTTCTTGCTGCCGCAAAGGTGCAGTATGAAAAGTTCGGCACGGTATTAGAAAAAGCTAAAAAGAAAATCGAAGAGGCAGGAAAGAGCCTCGACGATGCAAAAAGCAGAAACGATATTATTCAGAAAAAGCTTCGCACCGTAGAAACCATCGATGCAGGTGAGGGTGCGGAGATACTTGGAATCGAAGAATAATGCGCAATCGCGGGGTATCCTTTGGGAAACAAGCCGAAATATTCCGCTGAGGGAGCAGAGTGTATACTGTAGGGGCGACCGGTGGTCGTCCGTCTGAACAGATAAAATCTTTTGAAATATAACCATTCGCGAATGTAAATTCGGCGGAAGCAAGGTGCTTTATTGCTGACAGCAGGGCGCAATTCCGCATTCCGAATTCCGCATTCCGAATTGATTCGAGGTATATATGTACAACAGAACTTACAGACAAATTGATTTAAAGGCAATTGAACACAACTTTGACCTTTTGTCCCGAAAGGTAGACGAAGGGGTGAAAAAATGTGCCGTCATAAAGGCTGACGCCTACGGTCACGGTGCAGTGCCTGTGGCAAGGGTGCTTGAAAATAAGGCAGACTATTTTGCCGTGGCATCCTTTGACGAGGCTTTGGAGCTTCGTCAGGCAGGTATAACCTTGCCCATTCTTATTCTTTCATACACCTGCCCCGACTTTTTCGGTGAGCTTATCGAAAAGGATATTACAGCCACGGTTTATAGCTTTGAGGATGCACTTATTCTCAATGATAAGGCAACCGAAAAGGGCAAAAAAGCAAAAGTGCATATTGCTCTTGACACGGGAATGAGCAGAATCGGTTTTTCCCTTACGGATGAAGCTGCCGAGATAATAAAGCAGATAGCAGACCTTCCCTTTATAACCGTCGAGGGTATATTCAGCCATTTTGCAAAAGCTGATATGGAAAAGGATACCTATTCGGAAGAACAGGAAAAGCTTTTTGATGCTTTTCTCGGAAAGCTTTCGGCAAAGGGCGTGAAAATTCCTCTGCCTCACCTTTACAATACGGCAGGTCTTTTCCGCTTTAAAAATAAATACGCTATGGTCAGAATGGGCATTGCCATTTACGGCATCAACCCGATGGACTATCCCACCGAGGATGCAGGTCTTATCCCTGCCATGGAAGTGAAAACCCACGTAATACACCTTCACCAAGTGGAAGAGGGCGAGGGCATAAGCTACGGACACACCTATGTGGCAAAGGAAAAGAGAAAAATCGCAACTCTTTCCGTGGGCTATGCTGACGGCTTCCGCCGTGTTCTTTCCAATAAGGGCTATGTTCTCATAAGAGGGGAAAAAGCCTATGTAACCGGCAAGGTGTGTATGGATCTTGTAATGGTTGATGTTACGGATATCGGCGGTGTTTCTGTCGGTGATGAGGCAGTCATTATCGGTAAAAGCGGTAAAAGAGAAATTTCCGCCAACGATTACGGCAAAATGTACGGCTCCTTTGCTTATGAAGCACTCTGTACCTTCTCGCCGAGAGCAAAAAAGATATATAAAGATATGTAAAATAAATGAGGTAAAAGCAAATGATAAGATTTGAAAGCGACTACACACAGGGTGCAGTCCCCGAAATAATTGAAAAGCTTGTGGAAACAAATTTAGAGCAGACCCCCGGCTACGGTGTGGATAAATACTGCATTTCCGCCGCAGAAAAGATTAAAAAGGAAATCGGTAATGAAAATGCAGATGTACACTTCCTTGTGGGCGGTACACAGACTAACTACATCTTTATTTCCAGCGTTCTCCGTCCCCATCAGGGTGTTATCTCTGCCTGTACGGGACATATCAATGTTCACGAAAGCGGCTCTGTTGAGGCTGTGGGACATAAGGTGCTTGCTCTTCCCTCCGATGACGGAAAGATTACAGCCTCTCAAATAGAAAAGACCGTTAAAGACCATTATGCAGACCCGACCTTCGAGCATACGGTTCAGCCGAAAATGGTCTATATCTCCTTCCCTACGGAAAACGGCACCATTTATTCCAAAAAGGAACTTACGGATATTTACACCGTCTGTAAGGAAAATGACCTTATCCTTTTCATTGACGGTGCGAGAATGGGCTACGGACTTGCAAGTGAGAAAAACGACCTTACTTTAAAGGATATAGCCTCTTTAAGTGACGCCTTTTATATCGGCGGTACAAAAGTGGGTGCACTTTTCGGTGAGGCGTTGGTTATCACCAACGATTCCTATAAAAAGGATTTCCGCTATATAGAAAAGCAAAAGGGTGCCATGCTCGCCAAGGGCAGACTTTTAGGCCTTCAGTTCGATGTCCTTTTCACTGACGGTCTTTACCATAAAATCTCCCGTCACGCTGCGTCTCTTGCCATAAAAATCCGTCAAGCCTTCCTTTCCAAGGGCATAGAGCTTTACTATGATTCCTACACCAATCAGCAGTTCCCTATCCTCACCGATGAACAGCTCGAAAAGCTGAACGAGCATTTCGTTTCATCCTTCTGGGCAAAAACAGGGGATAAAACCGCTGTCAGATTCTGTACAAGCTGGGCAACACCCGAAGAAGATGTAGACTTCCTTATAGAAAAGATAATGGAGCTGTAAAATTATGAGAATGAGAAAAAAGAAAAACCTTGACACACGTCTTGAAGGTGTCAGGGATTACATACTCGACCTGCCTTTAGGTGATGAGAGAGACTTCAATAAAGCCATTGAAGAAAAATGCCTTATTGACTACAGGGAAATTTTCGGCAACGATAACCCCGTCAGAATGGAAATCGGTTGCGGCAGGGGTCAGTTTGCTATGGAAATAGCTAAAAGACATCCTGACATTAACTTCATCGCAGTGGAAAAGGTGCTCAATGTTATCGTTTTAGCCTGTGAAAAGGCGAAAAAGGAAGGTCTTACGAACATAAAGTTCATCTGTGGCTCTGCGGAATATCTTCCCAAATTCATTCCCGAAAAGAGCATAGATCTTCTTTATCTTAATTTCTCATGCCCTTATCCGAAGGCAAGATATGCAAGACACAGACTTACACACCGTTTCTTCCTTGATATTTACCGCAAATTACTGAAAGACGGTGCGGAAATTCATCAGAAAACGGATAATATGCACTTCTTTGAATTTTCAATTGCCGAATTTTCACAGAGCGGCTATAAGATTAAAAATGTTTCTCTCGATTTGCATAACAGCGATTTCGAGGGTAACATCGTCACGGAATACGAAAAGAGATTTTCAGATTTAGGACAGCCTATTTACAGGCTCGAAGCATATTTTTAATAAACGGAAAATAAGACAAAAAGCCAAAATGTTTTGACCTTTTGCCGTGTATATGAAAGGAAAGATAAAAAATGAGCAAAGTTAAAAACGAAGCAAAAATCAAAAATCCCCTTATCGTGGCTGTACGTGAACAGCTCGAACACAGAGCAACCTGGCTCTATCTTCTTTGCGACGAAGCAAGCAAAAGAGGTCTTGATCCGAAGGATTTCGGCTCTGCCGCAGTCAAGCGTTGCGGTCTTATGCAGGGTAAGGGACTTGTGGAAAAGGGCAAGACAGACTCTCTTAAAGGTCTTCGTAAAACTCTTTTCACAAAGCCTGCACAGTGGGTGTTTGAAATGGACATCAAAAACTGTACCGATGATGAGCTTGAAATCCATTTCCATTACTGTCCTTTGGTAAAGGCATGGCAGAAGGCAGGCTGCAGTGACGAAGAAATCGCTATGCTCTGTGATATTGCTATGTGCGGTGACAGAGGTATCGGTGAACGCTACGGTGCAGAGCTTGATTTGCCGAAGACTATCGCAAACGGTGATGATATCTGTCATTTGAGATACCATAAGAAATAATTCGGAATTGCGAGTGAGATTTCCGGAAATAAAAAATGATACACCGTCAGGTTAACGGGTGTATGTGTAGGGCGGGATGACCTCATCCCGCCGATATTTTTATATTACACTGTAGGGACACGGCTTGCCGTGTCTGCTTTTTTGTCCAAAATCAAAAAAACTGATAAATTTTTCTTAATTCTATTGAGAATGGGCAAAATTTATTATATAATAAATTATTATAATGAATTATTATGCCCCTTTATACTCTCATACAGGAAAGGAGAAAAGCTTATGTTATTTTCTCAGGATATAGGTATAGATTTAGGTACAGCCAATACTCTTGTTTTCGTCAAGGGTAAGGGTATTGTTATACGCGAGCCTTCGGTGGTTGCCATCAATGTCAGCTCAAGGCCTGCAAAGGTGGTGGCTGTCGGCACCGAGGCAAAGGAAATGATTGGCAGAACTCCCGGATCGATTACTGCCATGCGCCCTCTTAAGGACGGTGTTATTGCGGATTTTGACGTTACCTGTGAAATGCTTAAAAAGTTTATTCATAAGGCTATGGGCGGCTCATATCTTGCCAAAGCGAGAGTGGTTATCTGCATTCCCTCGGGTGTTACAGAGGTCGAAAGAAGAAACGTTCACGACGTAGCCATTGAGGCAGGTGCGAAATATGTAAGCCTTATTGAAGAGCCTATGGCTGCGGCAATCGGCGCAGGTCTTCCCGTAGGACAGGCTATGGGCAGTATGGTTGTTGACATCGGCGGCGGTACTGCAGAGG
>JAZUNX010000027.1:0-2046 GCA_045604385.1 Acutalibacteraceae bacterium | reverse complement strand
TATACTGCTTCTTACCGCCGATACCGCCGGCACCGGGATAACCGCCTGCGATAACCTTACCGAAGATAGTGAGGTCGGGTTCTACGCCGTAGTAGCCCTGAGCACCTGACATACCGATACGGAATCCTGTAACAACCTCATCAAAGATAAGGAGTGCGCCGTACTTGCGGCAAAGTCTTTCAACGCCTTTGTTGAAATCTTTATCAAGAGGACGTGTGCCGCTTTCGGGACCGATGGGCTCCATAAATACAGCTGCAGTACCGCCGCAAAGCTGATTTCTGCGAAGCTTTCTTTCGAGGTCATTAAGGTCACCGGGGAAGAACTCCTGTGTATCTCTCATAAGACGGATGGGAACACCGCTTGCCTGGGTGAACTTTGAGCCGGGAACACGGATACCGTAGCCGAGCTGATCGGACCAGCCGTGGTATGCGCCACCCATTTTAAGGATGTACTTTTTCTTTGTGGCAAGTCTTGCAACACGGCAAGCTACCATACAAGCCTCTGTACCTGAACCGAGCATACGGAACATATCTACTGTAGGCATTGAATCTGCAATCTTCTTTGCAAGCTTATATTCAAATTCGTGGAAAAGACCTGTTGAAGGACCGCAGGTGTTGAGAAGGTCGATAACCTGGTCACGGACAACTTTCGGATTGGAGCCTAAAACTGTGGGACCGCCTGCCTGAAGGAAGTCATAGTATTCGTTGCCGTCGATATCGTAAAGCTTTGCACCGTCAGCTTTTGTGAAAACGAGGGGGAACGGATAGTTGAAAGCAAGGTTATGCTGAACGCCGCCGGGGATGATCTGTTTTGCTTCTGCGATCATTTCCTTTGACTTCTGACATTTTGCTTCGAAATAGTTTTCTTCATAAGCCTTAAGAACTTCGGGCTTAATTGAGTGAATGGGCTGTGCAATAAGCTTGTCGAGTTTGTCGCAAACAGCTTTTGCATCGGGGTAGTTTGAAATTGCAAATCTTGTGTCCATCTTAACATCTCCTATGTATAAATTGATTTAGGTGAGCCGTCGCTCACTTTGTTTCCCTAATATTATACTATATTTAGAAGAAACTGTCAACTGTATTATATACCCAAATAAGTGCCTGATTTTTGTATAAAATGAAAAAATGAAATTAATCCTTTGTTAAACATTCTTTATTTTTTAAAAAAATTATGCCAAATTGTTTCTAAATATTAACTTTTATAAACATTGCATTTTCCTCATTGACAACTAAAGTTAATTTTGTTATCATATTGTTACAAAGAAATAATAAGGAGGTGTACTAAATGGACGCATTCTACAATGTTCTTGACATCATCACTCAGGTTATTGCAACTCTTAAGGATTTCTTCGCAAATATCCTTGATATGTTCAAGGAAGACGAAAACGCAGACGCATAAGTTGTTTTTATTGACTGCAGGACTGCCTATGGGCAGTCCTGTTTTTTTGTCGCACAAAAAAACAGCAACTGCACATCCAATGTATGCAGTTGCTTTGATTTGTTCTGTTAATCTTATGCCTTTTTGGCAGTTACCTTTTTGATAACAAAGAGAGTAGCAACCATAAGTACAGCACCTATGGGAAGAGCGATGTACCACTGGGGAACGAAACCTGCGATAACGTAAGTCACGAAGGATACACCTGCAACTGTAAGAGCATAGGGAAGCTGGGTTGAAACGTGGTTGAGGTGGTCACACTGACCGCCTGCGGATGCCATAATGGTCGTATCTGAAATGGGTGAGCAGTGGTCACCGCATACAGCACCTGCCATACAAGCAGAGATAGAAACAATCATAAGAGGATTGCCTGCATCGAATACGCTCAATACGATGGGGATAAGGATACCGAATGTACCCCATGATGTACCTGTAGCGAAAGACAGACCTACAGCAATAACGAAGATGATGGCGGGAAGAAGTGCCTGAAGTGCGCCTGCACTGCCTTCAACGAGCTGTGAAATGTAAATCTTTGCACCGAGGCTGTCTGTCATAGCCTTAAGAGCCCATGCACAGGTAAGAATAAGGATAGCGGGAACCATAGCCTTGAAT
>JAZUNX010000026.1:0-38207 GCA_045604385.1 Acutalibacteraceae bacterium | reverse complement strand
CCTACGACCCCGAAAGCAAGGGTGGCAATTCACCCGACGGCAGAAAGGTCAAGGGTACTCTTCACTGGGTAAGTGCAAACCACTGCACTGACTTCGAAGCAAGACTTTATGACCGTCTGTTCAAGGTTTCCAACCCCTCCGACGAATCCGAAGGCTCCTTCAAGGACAACCTTAACCCCGATTCGCTCACCGTTCTCACAGGCTGTAAATTAGAAAGCGAAGTCAAGGACCTTAAGCCCGGCGATACCTTCCAGTTTATGCGTCAAGGCTACTTCTGTGTGGACATTACAAGCACAAAGGAAAAAATAGTCTTCAACAGAACAGTTGACCTCAAATCATCTTGGAAATAAAAGGAGATATAAAAAATGAAAATTGCTTACCGTATAATCACACCCCTTTTAGCAGTAGGAGCTGTTGTGATGGGCTTCTTCCTTAAGCTCTTCTACTTTGCAATTGGCGGCATTACCGATGAAATCAGCTCTATCGTTGCTTTAGCCTCACAGTTTGGCGTGGCAACAAAATATGAGTTTTCCGCTTTTGAAATCATCAAACTTCTGCTTTCAGCTGATCTTTCAGGCACAGCAGATGCAGAAAGTGCAAGCTTCCTTACAATCATCGAGCCCGTTCTTCCCCACATCATCGCCTTTATCGTCTTCTTTGTTCTTACCATGCTCCTCTTCCTCGCCCTCGGCGTTGTGGCAGCAGCAACGGGCAAAAGAAAGACAGTTATCGGCATGTCTATCGGCGGTCTTGCCCTCTGCTTTGTCTGCATTATCATTTCAAGACTTGCCTTTGACAAAATCATCGGCGGTGAAATCCCTCTTTCAGACCTCGTGGGAATGTTCTCCGACAGCACCTGGATACAGCTTCTCACAGCTGTGGTAACCGTTTCCTCTGCTACCCTTTCAGCAGGCTTCTATGCAGTATTCGGTATGTATATCCTCGTTATCCTTTGGACTGTACTTACCAATATGCTCATCAAAACTCCAATCGAAATCCACAGAAAGCACAGAAGAAAGAAGCCCCTCAAAAGACCTTCTGCAATGTTCAGAAGATAAATTTAATCACAATCGCGGGCAAGGTATTTGCTAACAGATAACAGCATTCCGCCCCGTAAAATTGATTATATCAGGACAGACACGGCGAAAACCGTGTCTGTTTTTTGTTTTGATAATTGTATACAAAAAATGCGGCAGGATGAATCATCCCGCCCTACATTATTTAATTTGTTAATTCAGCGGTATATCATCTTCGGTTACCCGAAAATTCACCCGCGATTGCAAATTGCGCATTCCGAATTAATTATACGCCGCCGCCTACAGAGCCGTCCCATGTATCAACGGTAGTAGCCTTCATTTCTTCCTCGTCAAACCAACGTGTGGTAACAGCCTTGGTTTCGGTGAAGAAGCGGAAAGCATCCTTACCTAAGCAGTGAAGGTTGCCGAAGAAGGAGAGCTTGTGACCTGTGAAGGGGAATACGCCAACGGGTACAGGAATACCAACGTTTACGCCAACCATACCGCCGTCGGTTCTCTTTGCAAACTCTCTTGCATAATAGCCGTTCTGTGTGAAGATAACAGAACCGTTAGCAAAGGGATTGCGATTCATAAGTGCGAGACCTTCTTCAAAGGTCTTTACTCTCTTTATACAGAGAACCGGTCCGAAGATTTCCTGTGTGCCTACGGTCATATCTTCAGTAACATTGTCGAGGATTGTAGGACCTACATAAAAGCCCTTTTCACAGCCGGGAACTACAGCATTTCTGCCGTCAAGAACGAGTGTAGCGCCCTCTTCAATACCCTTGTTAATCCAATTAATAACAGAAGCCTTATGCTCTGCAGTAACTACAGGACCGAGAGTTGAATCGGGAAGATATGCAGGACCGAGCTTGAGCTCTTCAGCGTACTGCTTGAGAAGAGCAACTAATTTATCTGCGATGCTTTCCTGTGCCACAACAACAGGAAGAGCCATACATCTTTCACCTGCACAGCCGAAAGCAGAGTTGATGATGCCTCTTGCGCTTCTTTCGAGTGCGGCATCTTCAAGAACAAGAGCGTGGTTCTTTGCTTCGCAGAGAGCCTGTACTCTTTTACCTGTAGCAGCAGCTTCCTTATAAACGTGAAGGCCTACCTTTGTGGAGCCGACGAAGGTGATACCCTTTACATCGGGGTGCTTGAGAAGAATGTCAGCCTCAACCCTTGAGCAGGTTACAAGGTTAACTACACCCTTGGGAAGACCTGCTTCGCAGAGAAGCTCATTAAGCTTCATAGCAGTCATCGGTGTCATGGATGCGAGCTTGAGAACGATGGTGTTACCTGATGCGATACAGCAAGGAACCATCCAACCCATGGGAATCATACCGGGGAAGTTAAAGGGTACGATACCTGCGAAAACGCCTACGGGCTCATAGTAAAGAGTGGTGTCGTAGCCGTTTGATGTATCTCTCATAGCGTCACCTAAAAGAGACATAGGAGCAGTGATGGCAAGCTCAACAGGCTCCTTAACCTTAAGGATGTCGCCCTTTGCCTCGGAAAGAACCTTACCGTGTTCGAGGGCGCAAAGCTCTGAAAGCTCGTCAAGATGCTCAATAAGAAGCTCACGGAATTTGTAAAGAACCTGAACTCTTTTCATAACGGGGGTATTTGACCAAGCGGGGAAGGCTGCCTTTGCAGATGCAATAGCCTGTTCCACTTCTTCTGCTGTACAGCAGGGTGTTTCAGCGATAACGTCACCTGTGCTGGGATTGTAGACGGGCATATATTTTTCGGTTTTTGACTCTAACCACTGACCGTCCACAAAGTAGCGCAATCTTTTTACCTGTTCCATTTTTATGTAACTCCTTTATGTATTTTTATTACCTTATATTAAGCCATAAAATTAAAAATAAATCAATATTTATAAGGAATTTTTTTCGTTAAATAAGAATTTTTTATCCTATAAGGTCGTTTATACTGTCTAAAACTCTTGCCCCCGTAGCCTCAAGAGCTTTCCTGCTGTTATGCCCTCCGGCAATAAGCACACATTCACAGCCTATGCTCTGTGCCACCTCGAAATCGTGGGTGGTATCTCCGACGAAAAGCACCTCGTCCCCCGAGACGCCCTTTTCCGCCATCCATTTTTTTGCGATATCCACCTTGCTTCGGGCATAGATATCCCCCGTGCCGAGTATATCGGAGAAAAGATGGTCTATGCCGTGGAAGGCAACCTGAGAGAAAAGCCATTTGTTTTCCGTCATAGACAGGATAATTTGCTCTATACCTGCCGAGCGAAAATATCTTATCACTCTTTCAGCATCCTCGAAAATCTCAGCCTCGTGAAAACGCTGTTCGTATTCGTAAACATAATCTCTTGCAATATCCTCGAACTTTTCATTTTCCAGGTCGAAGCCCATCTTTTCATAAAAGCGGATAATAGGAAAGGAGAAAACACTGTGGTATTTCTCTATGCTTTCCATTTCGGCAAGACCTCTTCTTCGCAGAAGGGTATTTTCTATTTCAAAGTTAATCTGTAAATCATTTAAAAGGGTACCGTTCCAGTCCCACATTATATATCGAATATTTTCCATTTTTCACATTCCTTTTTTCACCTTTACAATTTCTACAAGCTCGCCTAAAGTCTTGATTGTGTGTAATTCCTCGTCTTCGATTGTTATTTCAAAAGCATCTTCTATACACATAATGCAGTCGACCACATCGATACTGTCAAGCTCCATTTCATTAAAGGTCATTTCCTCGGTGAAGATAATATCCTCATCGAAGTTCATATTTTCTCTGATTATATCACAAATCTGTTCAAAAATTTCCATAGTGCAATCTCCTTATTATTGTTACAATCATATTATTCTCTATAATGCCCTTTGTCAATAGCGATAAAAAATATTTTACATACCTTTTTATTCCAAAACAAGTATAAACCGCTTTATATTTTCCAATAATTACCTCAATACAACCTCGGAGGTAAACCAATGAAACTTAAAGCAATAGAAATATCCGCCTTCATAGCCCTTCTTTTTACGGTGATTTCCACCATTTCTTTCGAAAACAGCTGTAGCGGCATAAGAGAAAAGGTACTTCGTCTTCACGTTATTGCCGCCTCCGATTCGGTAACTGACCAAAGCATAAAATACGCTGTAAGAGACGAACTTTTAAAGGACGGTGAGAGCATTTTCAGTGGCAGTGAAACAGTCTTTCAGGCGCAGGAAAAAATTGATGCCTCCATACCATTTCTACGCCAGACGGCAGAAAGCACTTTGAGAAAGTTAGGCTGTGATTACCCTGTAACCGTTTCCCTCGGCAAAACATATTTCCCCACCAGAGAATATGAAGGTGTCACTCTCCCTGCAGGATATTATAATGCAGTGAGGGTTATAATCGGCGAGGGCAAGGGCAAAAATTGGTGGTGCGTTATGTTTCCGCCCATGTGTCTGCCTGCCGCCGTAAAGGACAGCCCTTCTCTTTCCGAGCTTCTTGATGAAAATGAGGAAGCCATAGTCAAGGGCGGTCAGAAGTACGAGCTGAAATTCTGGTTTGTGGAAAAGTACTATGAACTGAAAGAATTTTTTATTGATTAAGTATAAAGGGAACTTATATAAAAATATTGTCAATTCTTTAAAATAATGTTATGATTAATATTGATAAAATATTATTTTAAGGAGTGTAAAATATGAAGAATTGCGATATCCTTATTGCAGGCGCATCAACCACAGGCTCATGGTTTGCTTACCAGATGGCAAAAAGAGGCTTTAAGGTAGTAGTTATCGAAAAACAGGAAAAGGATAATATTTCAAGAGAATACGACATTTTCCATATGGGCAGAGAAGATATGGAAAAGTTTGATCTTGAAATCCCCGACGAGGACAACAAAAAGGTTTACGGCTTTGAATTTGCCTCCACCGCCGTTGTCTCCCCCTACGGCAACTACCCGAAAAGAACTCACGAGGCAGTTGTGGGTATGCATAAGCACGAATACATAGTCACCATGATTGACCGCGCCGAAAAGGCAGGTGCCGAATATATCTATGATGCACCTTTCAAAGATTTCATCTATGACGAAAAAGACAAGATAGTCGGTGCAAAATACGAAACCAAAGACGGTATTCAGGAAATTTATTCCAAGCTCGTTGCCGATTGCACAGGTATTCCATCCGCCGCAAGAACGAAGCTTCCCGACTCCTCCTTCGTAGAAAATTTCAAGCTTACTCCCAAGGATATTTTCTATGTGGTACTCTACTATGCAAAGTACACCGATGAAAATGTGGATCCCAAGAAGCTTCACGGCTCATTTTTACAGTACAAGACCTGGTCTGCTCCTTCCGGTGATGACCACGGCGCTATCCTTGGCGTAGGCGGTAACTACTCCTACGATTATGCAGAAGAGGTATACAAGGACTTCCGCAAGAATGTACCCTGGCCCGAATACACCGTTGAAAAGGTTGAAAAGGGTATGACGCCCTATCACAGAGGTATTTACTGCTTCACAGAGGACGGCTTCATCGCTTTGGGCGATACAGCCTGTCTTACCAAGCCTAACTGCGGCGAAGGCTGTACCTCCTCTCTTTATCAGGTGGAAATCGCCGTTGACGTTATCTCGAAGCTTCTTAATGAAGGTAAAGGGCTTACACAGAGAAATATGTGGTCAATTAACAAACGTTATATCGATGTTCAGGGCAAGGCCTTCGACTCTATGCGTCCTCTTCTCACAGGTATCGTTCAGGCTTCCTACGACGAAGCAGAATATCTTTTCAAAAAGGACATCATCTTCAGCCAGAAAATCCTTGGCGGTATGGGACAGGATCTTGCCTTAAGTCCCAAGGACATCGCAGAGCTTGTTTCAGGTATCGCATCAGGTCTCGCCACAAAGAAAATAAAGCCTTCCACCCTCAAAAAGATTGTCAAAGGCCTTCTTGACAGTACAAAGGTCGGCAACCACTATGACGCCTACCCCGAAACTCCCGACGGCTTCCCCGAATGGAAGAAAAAGGCAGACGAAATCTGGGCAAGCACTACTTTTATGTATGAGACTGCAGATAAGGAACTGATGAAGAAGCTGGGGATTGATTAATTCGGAATGAGGAATTGCGGGGAAATTTAGAAAACGAATAAGTGATACTCCGCCGAATTAATAAAGAGTATACCGTAGGGGCACAGCGTGCCGTGTCCGAAAATTAACGGTGTGTAATCATAGGAAAGACCCTCGGTCGTCCGCGAAAATAAAAAATCATCCCACAGAGACAGTGAAAATCTCTGTGGGATTTTTTATCAGACATAGCTTTGACGGGATATCGGGGCGCCATCCCCTACGACTGTACCTTTTTAAGCTTGGCGGAGTATCAGTGGTTTATACCCGAAATTTTCCTGCGATTGCGAATTATCAATGTGTCTTCCAATTCTTTATTCCGTTGCCCCACTCGAGGATATAAATATCCACATTCCGTCTGCCGAAATTTCTGCAGGTACTGTAGCCACGCATATAAAGGTCAACAACGGTACTGCTGTTATAGATAAATCCGCCTGTATCACTGGCGATACAGTAGCCGTAATTCCATTTTCCGTCAGAAGAAACTATGTACATTTTGGTGCCGTAGGGTATCTCTCTCGGATCTACGGCTACTCTGCCCGGCATAGCGGGTGCGCCTGTGGAGCAAGTAGTGCCGGTGCAGTAAGCTGTAGCCTTACCTGTGATAACCTTTTTATAATTAACAGGTCTGCCGTTTTTATTAAGCGGTATTTCGAATGGCGGTTTAAGCTCGGAAATAACCTTGCCTGATTTTACGGAAGCTCCCGTAAAGCCTGTTGACCTTACCTTGGTACCTCTTATTAAAATCTGTGCGACAGGCTCTTTGACGGTCTTACTGCTTAAAACCTCTGTTTCAGTAAGCTTACCGTCAATATATGTATATTTATATTCGTTTATGCTCTTACCCTTAACGCCCTTACGCTTGATCTTTCTCTGATCCTCATACATGGAGTCGTCGTATTCGACCTTGGTTTTATAGTCGGTCTTTACTGTCTTGGTTTCAGTTTTGTATTCTATTCTTTTAATGGTAAGAGAGGTTTTCTTCGTAATCTCCTTTGACATTTTCTTTGAAACTTCATCGTACTGTCCGAGATTTATTCCCGCCTGCTTAATGATATCCGCTACGGTACCGCCGGTGATATTCACGGTCTTCTCTTCGCCGTCGACGCTAATTTTAACAGGAAAGGCACGGGTAATTTCTATTTTCATATCCCCCGTAATGCCCACTTCCTCGTCGAAATTAATCCTGTCACCGTCACCCAGCTTCACTCCCGCTTTGTCAAGAGCAAACTTAACCGTGCCCGCCACATTAACGGAAGCTATCTGCTTCCCCTCATCGTAGATAACCACATCATGAGGCTCTGCCACTATAATTACCTTTTCACCCTCATCGGGATTATAGTAATCGAGAACAAGGCTGTTTTTATCGTTAAGAGTTATTCCTGCCTTGGCTACGATTTCTTCGGGATTTTCAGAAACGGTAACTACCTTGTGCTGTACGCTGTCACAAAAAACATAGGTAACGGCAATATCCGATTTATATACGAGAAAACCAATCAGCAGACAAAGAAGTATAACTGCCCATGCAATAAGCTTTTTTTTGCTTATTCTTCTGATGGATGCGGTAGCATTGATAAAGCGCATCATATATCTGCCCATTGCCACATCTCTCCCTTACGTAAAATTTAACGAAATCCCACGTATTATACAGATTTCTGTCCTTTTTGTCAAATTCAGACAGTTATTTTCTTTGGTCAAGGCTAACAAAAAAAGACTGATTTTTTTATTTAAACAGAACAACAACGGAATAGAAATCCCTATAAATACGGCTTTTTTCCTGCCTGTCTTTCGTCAAAAAGAACAAATTTTTCAAAGCTATTGACAAGGGCTGTTTTTTCCTCTAAAATTATATATAGTGGTTCCGCAAGCCACTTAAAAGTGAATATTTCAATCACAGTTTTCTGTGATACTTCAGGCTGCTTTTTTCCCTTTGAGACGGGAAAACGGCAGTTTTTTTATTTAACTTGAGATAACTTAAGAAAGGAGAAAACAATGAAAAACTATCTTATCTATCCCTGTAAAACCATGAGAATTACTCAATCCTACACGGGAACGACTTCACATCTGCCCCACACCACGGGCACACCGAAGGATTATCCTATTGACGAAGGTTGCTCCGACACAGACAGAGATTATATCTACTGCCCCTGTGATGAAATGAAGGTAAAACGCATATACGGTGTGGGAACAAGCGGCACAAACACTCTCTGGCTTGAAAGCACAAAAAAAGTCTTCTTTGCTGACGGTACAAAGGGCTACTGCACTCTTCTTATCACCCACCCCGACGATGCAGACCTTAAAAAGCTCAAGGTCGGCCAGATCTTAACCCGTAAACAGAAAATCTGCCGTGAGGGTAAAGACGGCTCCACTGCTTACCATCTCCACCTTTCAGCAGGCAAAGGAAATTTCAAGGGGAACGGTTGGGTACAAAACAGCAAAGGTAAATATGTTCTCACCACAAATAAGGGTGCCGCCAAGCCCGAAAGCCTTTTCTTCATTGATGAAGCCTTTACAAAGGTTCTTGATAATAAAGGTCTTTCTTTCAAAACTCTTCCCGAATACACCACAGGCACCTACAAGGTCAACACGGCAGTTCTCAACGTCAGAGAAGGTACAGGCACTTCAAAGAAAAAGGTCGGCACTCTTCTTAAGGGGAAGAAAATCACCGTCGACAAAATTAGCGGCGATTGGGGCAGAATCGAAAAATACCGCTGGGTATGTCTTGATTACTGCAAGAAGGTGATGGGATGAGCGAAACAGTTCTCGTTGCCGTCATAAGCCTTTTCGGTACCCTCGGCGGCAGTTTAATCGGTGTTCTTGCCTCAAACAGACTTACGGTATACCGTATTGAACAGCTTGAAAAGAAGGTCGAAAAGCATAACAATCTTGTAGAGCGTACATACCAGCTCGAAGAAGAACAGGAAGTGGAAAAAGAAAAAATCAAGGTTATCAACCACAGGATTGAAGACCTTGAAGGATTTCATAAACCGAAATAATTATCAAAGAAAGGACATCTTATTTTATGAAAAACATTGACTTAACCCCCATTATCGAAGCTTTAATAACTCTCATTTCAGCAATCATCACCCTTTTCATCATCCCGAAGCTTACACAGTGCCTTAAAGAAAGACTTACGGCTGAACAGCAGTCTATCCTTAAAGAATGGGTAAAAATTGCCGTAGCCGCCGCCGAACAGCTTTACGGAAGCAAAACAGGACAGCAGAAAAAGGAATATGTGGTTTCATTTCTGCTTTCAAAAGGTATCGTAGTTGATATTGATGAGGTTACGGCACTTATTGAAAGCGAAGTATATAAGCTTACAGCTAAACAGTAAAACAATTTTTAAGGGGCATCTCCGCAGAGACGCCCCTTTATTTTTTATTGCGAAGCAACAAGGTTCCGGGTCACCCGTCCCGCATTTTCAATGCGTCGCCGGGTCGGATTCTTATTTCTTTGCCCAGGTTGAGGGTGAAAGAGTGAGGATGATGGGATAAATTTCCAATCGACCCAAAAGCATTGCCATAGATAGGATTACCTTTGTCACAGCGGGAAACGGTGCATAGCTTCCCATGGGGCCTGCAAATCCAAAGGCAGGTCCTATATTATTAAAGCAAGAGGTGACGGCAGAAATTGTAATATCAACATCCGCACCGCTGAAAGCCACGGCAAAAAGGAAAACAAAATAAAACATTACATAAATTGCAAGGTAGGAATTAACGGAAGCGAGCGTTCCGCTGTCAAGAGCTTTTCCTTCAAAGCGATTTACCTTAACGCTTCGCGGATGAAGCATTCTCTGAAGCTCTGTTTTAATTATTTTGCAGAACATCATAACTCTTGCAATCTTTATACCGCCTGCAGTTGAGCCTGCACAGCCACCCACAAACATAAGTATAAAAATTATCATCTTCGAAAGATTAGGCCACAAATTAAAGTCAGCCGTTGCAAACCCTGTGGTGGTTATAACTGAAGCCACCTGAAAAGCTGCATGCTTAACGGTTTCTGCCACAGAGTCATAAAGAGAAGATATGTTTATGCCGATAATAACGGCCGAAACAGCAACTATTCCGAAATAAGTCCAAAGCTCACTGCTTTTAAAGACCGATTTTATCTTCTTTAAAAGTATAAGATAATAAAGATTGAAGTTTACACCGAAAATAAGCATAAAAACAGTAATTACCCACTGAACATAAGAACTGTAAGAGGCAAGCCCGTCACCCTTTATGCCAAATCCACCCGTACCCGCAGTACCGAAGGAATGAACAAGTGCTTCGAAAAGATTCATACCGCCGAAAAGAAGAAAAACAGCTTCTATCAAAGTCAGGGCAATATAGATAATATAAAGTATACGGGTTGTCTGTCTGATTTTAGGCACAAGCTTACCGACAACGGGTCCCGGCACCTCTGCTCGCAGAAGATGAATTGAACGGTCGGAAATTGAAGGTATAATTGCCATTACAAATACAAGCACACCCATACCGCCAACCCAATGAGTAAAGGAACGCCACATCAAAAGTCCCTTGCTCATACTTTCAACATCAGTCAAAATTGATGCACCGGTGGTGGTGAAACCGCTGACGGTTTCAAAAAAAGCATCGACATATGAGGGTATCTCTCCGCTGATAAAAAAAGGTAATGCACCGACAGCAGAAAGAGCAAACCATGAAAGAGCCGTTATAACAAAACCTTCTTTAGCATAGATCGTTTTAAGTCCCGGCTTAAAAATTTTCGTCAATAAAAAGCCCAAAACCAAAGCTACGGCAATCGAAATACCGATATGAAGGGCAACTGCCTCTTTATAAAGCAGTGCGGTTATAAGAGGTAAAAGCATCAGTCCGCCTTCAACCATTACCACCTTACCTACCACATATAAAACCATTCGTCTGTTCATTTTCTTTACCGAACCTTATCTTAAAATATCCGACAAATCACCGAGTCTGTGTGCCGTCGAAGAGAGAACAATCACTCTGTCACCCTCATTTACCGTATCGTCACCTGTGGGAATGATTGCAGTTTTTCTTTCACGGATTATGCCTGCAATAAGAATACCCTGTTTAATTGAAAGCTCCTTAATGGGTATACCGATAATCTTCGCACCCTTTTTGACGTTGAATTCAATAGCTTCAGCCTTACCGTCCATAAACTTGTAAAGAGTTTCGATATTGCTTCCCATGGAATTTTCAAGGGCGCGGGCATAGCGGATAATTATGTCTGCCGTAACGTTCTTCGTCGAAACCACACTGTCAAGACCTAACTTTTCACCCATCTTCGTCAGCTCATCACTGTTTATTTTGGTAACAATCTTCGGCACATTGAACTCCCCTGCAAAAAGAGAGGTAAGAATATTTTCCTCATCCATACCCGTAAGGGCAACAAAGGCATCAATAGAACGAAGCCCCTCTTCCATAAGAATATCGTGATGAGAACCGTCACCGTTGATAATAACGGTTTTAGGTAAAATTTCACTCAGATGCACACAGTGTTCCCTGTTCTTTTCGATAATCTTTACATTCGTTCCCGTTGAAGAGAGAATTTTGGCAAGATAAAATGCTGTTTTACTGCCGCCGATAATCATTACATCCTTTACGGCCTTTTTTATCATATCAAGACTCTTGAGAAGCTTCTGCATATCTGAAGGTGATGCCACGATGCTCACTATATCACCCTCACAAAGCTCAAAATTACCGTCGGGAATGTGAAGCTGATTATTTCTCAACACAGCACCGATAAGGAAATGCTGTTTTTCCCTGTCACGGATTTTGCTGATTTTTTTGCCCACAAGAGCAGAATCCTTTTTAAGCCTTACCTCAATCATTTCAAGATTGCGTCTGGAAAAATATTCCACCTTGAAAGCCGAAGGGATTTTCAGAAGATTATGAAGCTCCTGTGCCATTAAAAGTTCGGGATTAATAGACATTGAAAGCTCCAGCTGCTGACGCATAAAGGAAAGGGAGCGGTCATTGTATTCAGGATTTCTGATTCGTGCCACAGTATGCCCTGCTCCCATTTTCTTGGCAATAAAGCATGAGAGCATATTAAGCTCATCGGAGCCTGTAACCGCAACAAAAATGTCGCAGGCTTCAACTCTTGCCTCCTCTAAAGCTTCACAGTCTGCACCGTTACCGCATACGCCCATTACGTCATATACATTTGTAATTTCATTTATAACCTCGGGAGATTCGTCCATAGCCGTAACATCGTGTCCCTCACTTACAAGGGCAGAAACCACAGCTGTACCGATTTTTCCGCAGCCAACTACAATAATATTCATCTTAAAAAAACAGCCCGAAAAGGCTTATCCTTTCTGATACTTTATTGACTTGATTTTAACTCATTTGCTTGTGTTTTGCAATAGTTTTTTAAAAAGAAAGAGCAGACATATAAATTTTGTCCGCCCACATATTTTATTTTCTGAAGATTTTGCAAAAAATACTGTAAATTTTTGCAAACAGTCTTAACGCTCTGCTTTTTTGAAAATTGCGACCGAAAAGCTCTTTAACCTCAGCATTTCTTTGCTTTTCCTTTTCAAGCTCCTTCTCCAGTTTTTCATATTTTTTACTAAGGCCTCTGTATCTTTTAAAATCGTACCAATACTCGTCATAATAACTGTTAAGAGAGATTTTCATCGCTCTGTTTTTCCAGCGAAGGAACTCCTCCTCCGTATAGGTGGTTCGCACAAGCTCACTCGCTTTTCTTGTTTCCTTTTTTGCTTCCTCGATAAACTCCGAAATGGTTTTTTTAAGAGCCTCACGGGTTTCTTTATAGTCATCCGGGTTAGGCGGAGGTTTGAGTATAAAATCTTTGAACTCACCGTCGATTACCTGCTGCGGTTTTGCTTTATGAAGCCACCGGCTATATGGATTGAATCGGACGGATTTGAAGCTGTGACGGACCAGAAGCACCGGAGTTTCCAGAGCAAGACAAGGAAGGGCACAATGCAGACGAAAGGTGACTACGCACTTTGCATTCTGATAGGTTTCAAGATATTTTATAACCTCGTCTCTTCTCTCCTCCCAGGAAAGGCTGGTAGACGGTTCAGGTCTTGTGGGAGGAAGCTCAACCACATCAATATCTGTACCCTTAAGCTGTTTTCTTACTGCCTTTGAAACAGCCCCTTCCACACCCACAAGACATACATACTCCCTTTCAGACTTTGGAATATCCCTTTTAGGTAAAGTAAGGGTGACACATCCTGAAAAATAATTTTTTATGCCGAAGCCGTCAAGAATTTCAGTGGTGTAATAATCACGGCAACCGATAGGCTCAAAGCTTTTAAGATATTCTCTGCCGGGACCGTCCTTGATATATTCAAATTTTGCGGGCATACCTCTGTCAGGCTTTCCTCGCTGTATATCATTATAGTGTAAGCCTACCCAAAGAGGATAGATACATTCTGAAGGCGGCCAATTCCATTTCTTCCACATATACCAGGCACTCATTATGGTGGCTACAGGCTCATCGTCCTCGGACTGAAAGCTTTCCATATCCTCAATGTCAACCATATAGTCAACCTGTGGAAGCCAAAGGCTTTCGGCATAGGATTGCACATCATCACCGATATTCTTTGTAGTTTTTCTCCACAAAACTCCGTATTTCATAAGCTATCCCCTTTGACGTTTATACATATATATTATTCTGCCCATGCATAGTATTGTCAAATCAAAAAGATCAATATCTTTTGTTAAGGGAAAAAACGTTATACGGATAACAAAAAAACGGCATAACCTTTCGATTACACCGTCCTTGGTTTTTGTTGATTAGTCAGCTGTGTAAGCCATAAGTGCAACCTGACGTGCACGCTTGATAGCTGTGGTGAGAGCACGCTGATGACGAGCACAGGTACCTGTTACTCTGCGGGGAAGGATCTTTGCTCTGTCAGATGTGAACTTACGGAGCTTCTGAACATCCTTGTAGTCGATTTCTTCAACCTTATCTACACAGAATGCGCAAACCTTCTTGCGTGACTTTCTGTTGGGGCGATTAGCGCCTTTTTCGTATGCCATGAGTATTTTCCTCCTGTTAGTATTTTAAATTAAAAGGGTAAATCATCATCGTCTGTGATTTCTTCGAAATCAGAGGGAACAGCGGTCTGATATGCAGGAGCGGGAGCAGCTGCAGAAACTGCAGGAGCAGAGGTTCCTGTTTCAGCCTTTGAGCCGCAGAAGCTTACTTCTCTTGCAACAACTTCAAAAGCAGTTCTCTTGTTACCGTTTTTATCCTCATAGGGACGGGTCTGGATAGAACCCTGAACAGCAATCATTGAACCCTTTGCAAAGTATCTGCTTACGAAGTTTGCCGTACCTTCCCAGGTAACGATGTTGATGAAGTCTGTCTGTCTCTGTTCGCCTGCCTTTGCGTATGAACGGTCAACGGCAATTGAAAAAGTACATACAGATCTTCCTGTTGTGGTGGTGCGAAGTTCCGGGTCCGCAACAAGGCGACCCATAAGAGTTACGCAGTTAAGCATGAGTGCTCCTCCTTACTTTCTGATGGTGAGAACACGGAGAACGCCTTCTGTGATACCGGCAATACGCTCGATTTCAGCGGGAAGACCTGCAGCACCTTCATAATTGAAGAGCATGTATGCGCCCTGTGTTTCGTCATTGATTTCGTAAGCAAGTGTGCGAACGCCACCGTTGCTGCCGAAAGCTTCAGCAGAAGTGAGAGTGCCGTTTGCTTCAACGAGTGCCTTGAACTTTTCGGTAAGTGCACTTACGCCTTCTTCACCCTTTGCAGTAGAAAATACGAACATAGTCTCATATTTGTTCATGTCTTTTTACCTCCTTATGGTCTCTGGCCCCGGCTCTTGTCCGGAGCAAGGAATGTCATAATATGCCTTTGCATACTGCGACAATTAAGGATTATATCAGTAAAAAACTCTGTTGTCAATAGTTTTAACTTAAAATCTTTTGTAGACAAGATAAGAAAAATAGTGTATAATAACCAAAAGAATAAAAGAAAGGCTGAAATAAAATGAAAAAGCTTGTTGCCCTTCTTTCCGTGATACTGATTTTCTTTTCCTTTGCCTCCTGTGGCAAAAAAAACTATCCCTATACTTTTGAAAATCACGTTGTCACCGAAGGTCTTTACAATTATTATAAATCCAAGGTCACAGCCTCCCCCGAAGACTATTCCGCCTCAAAAGATGACCAAAGCAGTATTGACGCCGCCGTGAAGCAGTGCTGCAGTGAATATCTTGCCGCAATTAAGCTTATGGAAGACGAAAAGATAGTCCTCGGCAGTGAATTCAAACGTCTCGCCGCTGAAAACACAGAAAATATATGGAGCCTTTTTTCAGCATATTATAATAGTATAGGCGTTACAAAGCAGGATATTACCAGAGCGCAGACCCACGAAAGCCGTCTGCTTCAGCTTCTTGACCATTTTTATGGTGCCGAAGGTAAGGCTCCCGTCAAAGAGATTGACCTTAAAGAAAGATTTGTTGATATGTATGTGGGCTTCAAGGCAATTGAAGGCTCTCTTACAAAAACCAATGACAAGGGCGAGGTTGTTCCCCTTACGGAAAAAGAGATAAACGAAAAGGAAAAGCTTTTCTCCTCCATGGCAAAAAGCATCAACGAGGGTACTGCCACCATCGACGAGCTTAACGCAGAATATAACGACTCTCTCGGCATTATCGTCACCTCTCCCCTTTCCGTTCTTCTTGCCAAAGAAGGCGATCCCATGTATGATGACGACTTTTTCGCCACAGTAAGCGGAATAAGCCACGGCAAAGCCAAAGCCGTCAGATCAGGCGACTCCGTTTATGTGATTGAACGGCAAACCATAGCCACCGACGACGAGGACGCCTTTATGACCTACCGCTCTGAAGTTTTACAGGATATGCGTATGGGCAAGATAGAAAAGAAACTGAAAAAGCTTATCGATAAAATGACAATTGAGGAAAGCAAATAAAAAAATCACCCACAAATTGGCACATAGCAAAATTAAAAGGCTGTTACTTTTCCGTAACAGCCTGATTTAATTTTTCAGATTATTTTTCTTCCTCTTCAACATTATCCTCATTTTTGAAGAGTGCAACCAACTTCATTATAAAGTTTATAAGAGCCTTAACATAATCCATAAATTCCAAAGCCGTTCCTCCTCACTGTTGTAATCTGTCTACAAGGACAGTATACTCTAAAATTTTCTTATTGTCAACAAATTATTAAAAAATAGTTTACAAAACAATAGAATTTATCTAATCCTTAAACATTATACAGTAAAGTATATGTATTATCAATAGTTTTTTTACATAAACAGCCCATTTGGAAGAATTTATACATTAATTAAAGACTTCTTCAGACAGTAGTTTCATCCTTTTCTTCTGTCTCTTCCTCGGAAAGCACGACTTCGTCAGTGTCTGCTTCCTCTTTCTGTGCCTTGCGTTTTTTGAAGAACTTCTTTTCCTTTATTTCTTCTTTTTCTTCCTCATGACTTACAGCAGGTGTAAATTCGGGGATTTCATGCTTTTCGAAAAGAGGATTTTCACCGGAGCAGATATGTATTGCACCGTTGAGAACGTGAACCATAACATTTTTGTGTCTTCCGCCGTATTCGCCGTCAAGAGTCCAGTCAACCTCACCGTCAAGGCAGGTAACCTTAAGCTTTTTGGTGTGAAGGAAGATAAGATGCTTATCCTCATAATTACGGCGTTTTACCTGATAAAGAGTAGGAATAACATCAAGGACTTTGATGTTTTTACACAGAAGAAGCTCAAAAACACCGTCATTAAGCTTAATTTTATCTGTGTCAAAGCTGAAGAATCCGCCTACAGAAGTAGAGTTTGAAATAGAGCCGAAAACAAAGGTGTCTTCTATAACACCGCCGTCGTGTTCAATTCTCATCTTATACTTTTTAATATTGAAAGCATCGGGAACGGCTGTAGGAAGATACGCCAGATATCCAAACTTATTCTTAAGCTTCTGGCTTGTGGCATAGGATGAACGTGTGAAAGCACCGAAGGATGCCACATAGGTGAAATATCTGTTGTTGAAAAGACCTACGTCATAGTCATTGAGCTGACCGCTCATGATAAGATCCGTAGCCTCCTTGATGTCCTTTGGGATACCCAGAGTAGTGGCAAGGTCATTGGTGGAGCCTGAAGGAATATAACCGATGGGAACACGGCGGGGCATATCCATAACGCCGTTTACTGTTTCGTTGAGAGTACCGTCACCACCGCAGCACACAACCATATCGTGCTCATCAAGTTCTCTTTTTACGATGTTTGTAGCGTCACCCTGACAGGTGGTTGTGCGCACTGTAAACTCATAATCATTCTTTGAAAACTTGTCAACGATTTCAAAGGTACCTGCTCTTGACTTTGTTCTGCCTGCACAGGGATTGACAATAAGTAAAACCTTTTTTCTCTTATCACTCATAATATTACCTTCTTTTTATAAAAAATAAAAAACAATTAAATTTCTTTAAGTAATTTTAGCACTAAAATTTTATAATGTCAAATAAATATTCAATTACTGAATAAATCTTGTTATTTCCGAAATATAGTTAACAGTTTGTTGATTTTTAGACACCTGAAACAAAAAATCCGTGAGCCGAAACTCACGGATTTCACTTTTAATCAAGTCTTATTCAGTTGCTTCAGGTGCTTCGCCTTCTGCATTTTCTCCCTCATTCTTGTTAAAGAGAGGTGCAAGGTAAGTCATAAGCTCTTCAAAAATCTTTGTAAGCATAGCAATAACTTCTCTGATTGTCATAATATTTTACTCCTTTCTTAAAGAAATCAATATTTGCATAATCATAATAACATACATCATTAACAGTTGTCAATCGATAACATCAATCTGACACATTTTCATGCTTTCCAAAGCGTTGCGGTGGCTTTCGGGAGTGACCCCTGCCGAAGCTTTTCCGTCAACAGCAATCGGAGTTTCATAAAGTTTTGCCTTAATGAGCATAGCATTTGAAATAACACATATATCCGTACAAAGGCCGATAATTTCAACCCCTTCAAGGTTTTCCGTCTCTGCCACTTTCTCCGCAAGCTCATAAGAACCAAAGGTAGGTTTGTCGATTATCTCACAGCCCTCTGTCTCAAGCTCCGATGAAATCTGCCATCCGTCAGTGCCCTTTACACAGTGAACGACGGGAAGCTTTCTGCCCTCGGCAGTGGAAAGATAATCTTCTCCGTGGGTATCTCGGGTAAAAATTATTCTGTCACCGTTTTTACGGTAAAAAGCAATTTTTTCTTTTACTTTATCAACAATTGCCACGGCTTCCTTTGTGCCGAGTGCACCGTCGATAAAATCGTTCTGCATATCAATAACACATAAAACTTTCATCTGATCACCTGATATTATAATATTTTATGCATCCTGAAATTCAAGAGCAGCTGCTTCGCGCTTTTCTTTAAGCTTTCTTTCAACTTCAGCCATATGATTCTGATCATCTTTGAGGAATAAGATAACTATGAGATAAAGAACAGAGCCGATTGCAGGTCCGAGAATGAACTGATGCCAACGGTATTTGAGAAATCGGGGTGCCACCTGAGCATTGATAACAGTCTGATTCGCTGCATGAGCGATGTTAGGATTAAAGCCGAGGAATTTAAGCACATAGCCCTGGATAAACTTAGGAATTGCACCTGTTACCTTTGAAACGAAGTTCTGCATTGAGAAGGTGATACCTTCCGTACGCTTTCCTGTTTCAAGCTCAACCTCATCAATTGAGTTGGTGAGAAGTGAACGGTGAGCAATATCCTTCATATTGGTGAATACCTGTGCGGTACCGAGAAGAAGCATAACGATGCCGAGTGCACCGATATTGAGGAAACGGTCATTTGCACCGACGAAGAAGGCAATCACACGGGCAATAATTGTAGCCACCTCTGAAACAACAAGAAGTCTCTTATTGCCGCCTAATTTTTTGATAAGCTTAATTGCAAAGAACATTGCAATTGCTCCGGGTATACCCATAATTGCGCCGTAAACCACCTGAGCAGTACCGCCTGAAATTTCGGCGCCGAAAACATTATAGGAAATTCCCTGTGTTTCAAAGAAGTATTCCCAGGGAAGAGCAATTGAAATACTCTGCACTGTTCTTGCAAGACAGACGATAATGAGAGTCTTGTTGTACCTGAGGTCCAAGATATCACTGAGGATACTGCTTTTGTTTTTATCTTCAACAGGCTCAACCTTTTCCTTCATTCTGTAGGCAAGCATCGCTATAATCATACCGCCCAGACCAAACACAAGAGCACCGAAAACATAGGTGTTCTTTTCAGTCATAACAGCGTTTTTAACAAATATATCTTTAAAGGTAGGGAAAAGTCCGCCAATAGTACCGCCAAGACCTGCTGCAATGGAAATCCACTGTATTACTCGCCCACGCTCGACAGAGTCGGGACTGGACATTGCAGCAATACCCCAGATGGAAATATCCTGCAGGGAATAAAACACATCAAAAAGTATGTATAAAACCAGAACAAATGCTATTGTCTGACTTTCCTTAAAGCCGAAATCAACAAACATCAGAAAAACAAGTATACCTATAATAACCGGTGTCCACAAAAGAAAAGGACGCATTTTGTGTCCGGGCTTATGTTTTCTGCGATCTATAAGTCCGCCGATAAGAGGATCGTTTATGGCATCCCAAAGAGTGCTGACACCGGTGATAATACCTGTTTTTTCCGACGGGATTTTCAGAATGGTATTAAGATAAACAAAAAGTCTGTTTGAAACATAGTTGTAGGTCATATTCTGACCGGCCAGACCTGCAGCATAAGAAAGCAGACGGTCATTGGCTACTTTGGTATCCGATTCTTCTTTTGAGAAAAGAAAGAAAGGCTTCATATAATCTCTCCTTTATAATCAGTTGTAAAAATTATACAATATAATCAGCATAATTGCAACAAAAACTATATTAATTTTTAAATTAAAATTATTGTCAACAAATGTCTTTTATGCTAAAATGAACAATATTGATTTTCCGGAAAGAAGATGAAAAAAATGTTAGGTGTACTTATCAATGTCTGCACCGTAATTATCGGCAGTACTGTAGGTCTGCTCTTCAAAAAAAGCATCAGCGAAAAATACAGTGATGCAGTAATGACAGGTATCGGCTTATGTGTAATTCTGATCGGTATTCAGGGTATGCTCAAGGGCGAAAACATTCTTGTGTCTATCATTTCGATAGTTATAGGCGCTTTAATAGGCACGGCACTTGATATTGACGGGAAATTAAACGGCGCAGGCGATTGGCTCTCTTCAAAAATCAAAGGCAAGGACGGAGAAAAAAGTTCCCTTGCCGAAGGCTTTGTCACGGCAAGCCTGGTTTTCTGCATCGGTGCCATGACCATTCTCGGCTCTCTTGATGCAGGTCTTAAGGGTGACAACACCACTCTCATCACAAAGAGCATACTTGATCTTTTCTCTTCGATGATGCTTTCGGCATCTCTGGGCATCGGCGTTATCTTTGCTGCAGTTTTTGTTTTCGTTTTTCAGGGCGGTATAGTCCTTCTGGCCGGAGTTCTTGAGCCTTTATTGAGCGCCTCTGCCGTAGCGGAAATTACCTGTGTGGGTTCCATTATGATTATGGGTCTCGGTCTTAATCTTGCGGGCATCGCAAAAATCAAGGTCGCCAACTACTTCCCCGCTCTTATACTCGCTCCCCTTGTATGTCTGCTTTTCAGCTTTTTAGGTCACTATATCCCTGCTTTAGCATAAGTTGAGGTAAAATTATGGAAAAACAAAGAAAAAACAATCTTTACGGCTCCCTTCTTTTAATGCTCTGTGCAATTATATGGGGCAGCTCCTTCGTGGCACAGACCACAGGTGCGGAATTTGTGGGGCCCTTCACCTTCATTTCAATGAGAAGCCTTTTAGGTGCGGCTTCTCTTTTACCCGTTGTCCTGATAACAGGTGCCTTCCGAAAGAAAAAAGGGAACAGGCAAAAAATGTCCGCCGAAGAGAAAAAGCTACTCCTTCGCGGCGGTGCCGTCTGCGGTATAGTTCTCTGCTTCGCTTCTAACTTACAGCAATTAGGTATCGACGGCGGAACAGAACCGGGCAGAGCCGCCTTCATAACTGCTCTCTATATTCTCCTCGTCCCAATTTTTTCTCTCTTTTTAGGAAAGAAAATAAGACCTCTTATATGGCCCTGCGTCATCGTTTCCCTTTTTGCTCTTTACCTTCTCTGTGTAAAAGAAGGAGGCAGAACACAGTTTTCAGACATTTATGTTTTAGCCTGTGCCGCCTGCTATACGGTACATATACTTGTTATTGACAAGGTTTCACCAAGAGTTGACGGGGTTATGCTTTCCATGATTCAGTTTCTTGTGGCCGGTGCCATATCGGCAGTGCCAATGCTCCTTTTCGAGGATGTGAGCATTGAAAACCTTATCAAAGCTGCCCCCTCCATAGCCTATTCGGGCATTATGTCCAGCGGTGTGGCATACACTCTGCAGATTTTAGGTCAGCAAAAAACCGAACCGACCATCGCCACAATGATAATGAGCCTTGAATCGGTATTCGGTGTGCTTACGGCTATGATTATCCTTCATCAGGTACCCACCCTGCGTGAAGGTATCGGCTGTGTGCTGATGTTTGCGGCGATAATCGTGGCACAGCTTCCCGAAAAAAAGAAATAATAGCGAACTGTACAGAGTTCTTTCGGCAGTTGTACTAATTTGCCATAATACATTTTTGCTATTGCAATTTATACATCTTTTATGTATAATTAAAGAATATAGCTTATCTTGCAACAGATAAGTTAATAATTTATACCATAAAAAGGAGTTGCTTACAAATGGACCCTATCAAGGTTGACTTCACAGGCGGAAAAGGCGAAAGCAAGGGCAGCGGAAAAGCCGCTTATCTTGTGCCGAAAAAATCCGGTTTAAAATTAATACTCAGCATCATCGGTACTGTTATCGGTGCGGTGGTTGCATACTACTTTATGCTTCCTCCCATGAACTTCAAAAGCACGGACACCTATATGTATTTCGGTGTGGTTGCCGCTATTTTCATCGCACTGCTTAACATCTTTTCCGGCGCCGCTCTCAAGCCCGAGTATGGCGAATATGTAAAGAGAAAGTCCATCGTTCCCGGTATCTTTATTGCTGTTCTTGTGGTTATCGTGGCTATCGGTATGGCTGTTTCATCGGTTTTCTTCAGAGCAAAAACCTACAGTGAGATTATCGATGTCAACGAAAACACCAACTTTGCCGAAGAAATTCAGGAGGCAGATTTCTCATCCGTTCCCGTTCTTGACACAGCCGCTGCAAGCGTTCTTGCCAACAGAACTCTCGGTGACCTTTCAAAAATTGACAAGGTTTCACAGTTTGAAATCTCTTCCTCTTTCACACAGATAAACTACAAAAATTCTCCCGTAAAATTGACCACCCTTTCCTACGGTGATGTTTTCAAATGGCTTAAGAACACCAGGGAAGGTCTTCCCGGCTACGTTATCGTCAATATGGTAACACAGAAAAGTGAGCTTGTTCTTCTTCCTGAAGGTCAGTACATCAAATATGCCACCACGGAGCATTTCTCCAAATATCTTATGAGACATGTCCGTTTCGCATATCCCACCTATATTTTCGACACTCCTCGATTTGAAATTGACGAAAAGGGTGACCCCTACTGGCTTTGCCCCGTCCTTGACAAGACTATCGGTCTTTTCGGCGGTACGGATGTAAAGGGTGTTGTTATCGTTAATGCTGTAACAGGCGAAATGACCGAATACACCGTTGAACAGGTAAGAGACAGCAAAGAGCTTCAGTGGATTGACGGCATTTATTCCGACTCTCTTTTAGTTGAGCAGTTCAACTACTACGGTCAGTATCAGAAGGGTTTTATCAACTCAATCCTCGGTCAGGACGGCGTAAGAGTGGCAACGGAAGGCTCCAACTATCTTGCACAGAATGACGACGTTTATATGTACACAGGTGTTACCTCTGCAGGTCACGACCAGGCTATCATCGGCTTCGTTCTTGTCAACATGAGAACAAAGGATGCTTCCTTCTATGCCGTTTCCGGTGCCAAGGAATATTCCGCTATGTCCTCTGCACAGGGTGACGTTCAGGACTACTCCTACAATGCTACCTTCCCTATCCTTCTCAACATCAGCGGTCAGCCCACCTACTTTATGTCCCTTAAGGACGCCGACAGTCTTGTTAAGCGTTTTGCTATGGTTAACGTGCAGAACTATCAGGTTGCCGTTACAGGCGTGACAATTGCCGAATGTATGGAAGAATATGTTGATAAACTTGAACACAATAATATTAAGATTGATGTTGACATCGAAGGCATTATCGATGCCACCGACACAGAAAACCAGGAAAGCGATGTAACTGCTCCCGAAAAGAAGGAAGTAACCGTAAAGGGTGCCGTAACCGACATCAGAACAGCAGTTATGGGCGGCGAAAGTGTTTACTATATCGAGCTTGACGACAGCGGCATTTACTTCACCGTAAGTGCTTCCGACGAGCCTGCCGTAGTTATTATGAACAAGGGTCAGAATGTGAAAATCACATATACCCTTGCTGAAGGTGACGAAGAACCCGCTAAGGGTGATATAGTTGCCGCTACGGAGATTAAATAAGACTTATCATTATGTATAAAAAGATGAAGCCACGAATGTGTTGAACACACAATTTGTGGCCTCATCTTTTTTATTTTTTCTCAGCTTATCAATCTTTATCAATCTTATAATTTTCAATAAGCTTGTCAAGTTCTTCTATTGAAACAAATTCAAAAACAATATCATCATCCAATCCATGGAAACTCTTATATCTGGTCGCATATAATTGACCTGACGGTGAACTTATCCATAAATAAGCAAGATTGGGAAGGTGGCATGTATACACCGTTTTAGCTCCATTTTCAGCTTGCAATTTTGCAAAATCATTTCGTTTAATATCACATACATGTACAGGATAAAAAATACTGATATAAATGAAAGCTTGTATTGTTAGTATTATTGAAAGGAAATAAGTTACAGCTTTAAAATTGAAACCAGAAAACTTATACTCCCTCATAATATAACCAAACAGATCCACAAGAAACAGCATCATAAACACATAAGCAGCAAAAAAGCAACGGGCTGTAACAGGGTTTACAAGAAGCAACGGAGCAATTACGACAGGAACGCAATAAAACGGCAACAACATTCTGAACCTTCTACCCTTTTCTACACACATCAAAACGAGTAAAGCGATCGAAATAATATATAAAAAGGCTACTATAACTTGAAACTTTTTTCCCTGCATAAAACCAAAGGAATATTCTAAAGTTGTATTATAAGTATACATATTTTCTAAAATTATGAAAATCAGAGAAATTATGTTTGTTGTCAAACATAAAACAATGCCTGCATTATGTCTTTCATTCGTCTGTGTACGCTTAAAATATTTATAAACCAAAGCTCCCAAGAGAATTGTTGCTGCAATACACATCAGCCAGTTGGAAAAGATCACGAAGTCCACAATACTAACCAAATGTGATTTTGCTGTTTCTATTATACTTGCCAAATCGGAGGGTGTACTTCTATATCCGTCCTTGCCATTGACAATAGCAAAATAAGAACCGTTTGAAAACATCCAAAGTGCACCTATAACTGAACCAATAAAGAATGCCACTTGAGGCAAATAAAACTTTTTAAATTTAACCTTGCTCCAAAATATAACAGCAAAACCAAGACAAATGTTAAACAAAGTAACATTTTCCATAAACAAAGCACCGCTGAAGCCCATTATAAAAGTGCCAACAAATAAAAATCTGTGGTATTCAGGAATTTTTATTCCTGTTATGTTCCTCATAAGATAAATATATGCACCACTTATAAGGGCTGAAGGAACATAGTTAGCATATCCTGAGGTCCATGCAACGGCTTGTGTAAAATAATCTTTAGGCATTGCAAAAAAAAGAACAATAGCAAAAAGCAAGGTTGCATTGCTTTTTTTAGGAGTGTATTTATAACAAAGTAAACATATGCCATAATAAGATAATGTCATCAACACAATATCGAGAAACTTACTCTTACTTATTAAAATGACAAGTAAATTCCCAAAATAGCGACCATTGTAATTGGCAAAAAAACTTTGAAGTCTCTCCATACCCTCAACAGAACCCCACGCCCAATCATCACACATATAAGGGAAAAGATACGCAAGATAAGCAAAAAGGCCGACTGCAATAACACTTATCAATATGAAAATGTTCCTTTGTTTGTAAGAATGTATAGGTTGTTTTGATAAATTGTTCTTCTGCATTTTTATTCTGTTACCTCTCTTTTTAGTCTTTTAAAACCTTTACAACGCTTCTGTATTCTACAGAATTTTATCATTTTTTTATAGTAAAGTCAAGAAAAGTCCCTCTAAAACCTAAAGCTTCTTACCAACTAATAAATTACATATGTATTAAATTTGAGAAAGATTTTTTCAATAACAAATTCGTGAAAATACTTGATATATTAGATTTTTATTGATATAATCATTTGGATCGTTAATTAAAATACAGTTTTACGTATTTTCAAATTACAAAGTGTAGCCACTTTGCCTTTTGTAATTCACACAACAAAGGAGCGAAAAAAATGAAACTATCGTTAGTAGTACCCTGCTACAACGAAGAGGGTAATGTTGAAAAGTTCTTTGATCTTGTTACTGAAGTTTTTGAAAACAAGGTCGAAGATTATGAATTTGTCTTTGTCAACGACGGAAGTAAGGACGACACCCGCAAAAAGCTCAAGGAGCTTTATTACAATAAAAACAGCAGAAATAACATACAGGTTCTCTCCTTCAGCCGTAATTTCGGCAAAGAGGCGGCAATTTATGCAGGTCTTTCAAAGGTTACCGGTGATGTTATCTGCCTTATTGATGCTGACTTGCAGCAAAGACCGGAAGTTGTTCTTGAAATGTTAGAGGTTATGAAAAGCGATGATGATATTGACTGCGTAACAGCCTATCAGGAAAAGAGGAAAGAAGGAAAGGCTATATCCGCTGTCAAATCAATGTTTTACGAAATCATAAACAAGGTGTCCGATGTTGAATTTGTAAACGGAGCCTCCGATTTCAGACTTATGAAAAGGAGTGTGGTAGACGCCCTTTTACAGATGACCGAATACCACCGTTTTTCAAAGGGTATGTTCAGCTATGTAGGCTTCCATACAGAATACATTCCCTATGTGGTTGCCGAAAGAGAAAGCGGCGAAAGCAAATGGGGCGTAAAAAAGCTTATAAAGTATGCCCTTGAAGGTATCTTTGCTTTTTCAACAATGCCTCTTAAAATTTCGATGCTGATAGGTATCGTGTTCGCATTCTTATCTGTATGCGGTTTTATCGTATCCATCTTCCTTCCCTCTGCTCTTGCAGTAAGCACCTTACTGATAATTTCCTCTCTTTTCCTCGTAGGCGGTATACTTCTTATCTGCCTTGGAATTATAGGTGAATATCTGTCAAAAATGTATGTACAAGGAAAGAACAGACCTGTTTATATTTTAAAGGAATATCTGAACAATGAAAAAGATAATTGAACTTTTTAACAAATACAAAGAATTAATATTATATGTAGTTTTCGGCGGATTTACCACTGTAGTGAACTTTATCGCCTTCTGGATATTCGGAAAAATTTTAGGCGAAGAATTATACCTTATAAGCAACGCCATAGCATGGTTTGTGTCAGTAGTTTTTGCCTATATCACCAATAAGCTTTTCGTTTTTGAGGCAAAGAGCTTCGCACCAAAAACTCTCCTCAAGGAAATCTCTGTATTTTTCAGCGCAAGAGTTTTCAGCTTCGGTGTGGAGGAAGGCGGCCTTTGGTTTTTAGTTGACCTTCTTAAATTCGGTGATTTTTCTTTCACGGTTTTCGGCTTTGAGATTAGCGGTCAGCTTATAGCAAAGCTGCTTCTGGCAGTAATAGTTGTGCTTATAAACTATTTCGTAAGTAAATTTGCCGTTTTTACAAAAAAGACAAAAGAATAAGAAAAGGGCTGATGCAACAGTTTAAAGTGCATCAGCCTTTATTTAATTGTCCTTATCACCCTGAACACCTGCTCGACACAGTCAGCCATATTTGAAAAAGCCGTATCTCTGTCCATAGCCTCCTCAAGAGTGGTAACACCACGTATAATAGGGAAGAAGGCATCTATCCCCTTTTCATTACAATAAACTGCATCCTTCGTCACGGCGCCCGAAAAAGCGATTACGGGTTTGCCGTGTTTTTTTGCTATCTTTGCCACTCCGCCGGGAGCCTTGCCCATAACGGTCTGGCTGTCCATTCTGCCTTCACCGGTAATGACAAAGTCAGCCTCTTTGATTTTATCTTCGATATGTATTTCCTCAAGTATCAGGTCAATTCCGCTTAAAAGTTTCGCATCAAGATAGTACTTAAAAGCAAATCCCAAACCTCCTGCCGCACCCGTACCGGGGAAATCCTTATCGGCAAGAGGGTTGATTTCCCTTGTCTTTTCGGCAAAACGGAAAAGATAAGCATCCATCTCTCTGACCGTTTCCGCCGTGGCGCCCTTTTGGGGACCGAATACGGCACTGCAGCCTTTTTCACCGCAAAGAGGATTTTCCACATCACAGGCTATATTGAAGGTGCATTCTGAAAGCTCTTCCATAACCTTTTCATCACTTATGCTGTCAAGACAGGCAAGACCCTCTGCGCCGAAAAGGATACTCTTCTCCTCTTTATCAAGGAGGCTGAAGCCTAAAGCCTGAAGCATACCTGCACCGCCATCATTGGTGGCACTTCCGCCGATACCGACTACAAATCTGCGACAGCCTCTGCCGATGGCATCTTTTATCATTTCACCCACGCCGTAGGTGGTGGTCTTCATAGGATTCAGCTCTTCCTTTTTAAGGAGCGTTATCCCTGCCGCCGCTGACATTTCCATAAGTGCCGTGCCGTCAGGAGTAATTCCGTAATGACAGGTGATTTTTCTGTCCAAGGGGTCGGACACTTCAACCGTAACTCTTTCACCCTTAAGGGCTGACATAAGAGCATCAACTGTACCCTCTCCCCCGTCAGCCACAGTGACTATATCGGTCTGTGCCTCGGGGTATACTCTTTTTATTCCCTCTGCTGCCGCCATACCTGCCTCACGGGAGGAAAGACTGCCCTTGAAGGAGTCAATTGCGATTAAAACTTTCATATTTATTACCGTCCAAAATAAGTTTTTAATCCGTAATAAACCGAATTTCCTTTATCGTATACAAATACACACCAATTATCGGAAATGGCGGTTTCGCTGTAATGAAAAGCTCTTTGATGTCCCGCATAGCAAGACACATAAACCTCATCGGAAAGGTCGAAATCTTTCTCCCATACTCTGCCCTCTAAAAAGGAGGCGTAAAAATAATCACGGACGAAGTATTTCTTGTTATCACCGTCTATCTTTGCCCAATAGCCATTATCCACCTCTTTTTCTATTTCTGCAATTTCTTCATCGGTGAGCCTGTATTCATATATTTCCCAATCCTGAAACAATGAGGTGGCAAGCTCTTTATATTTATCGGCGTTACCTTCGGGAACGAAAACCTCTATATCACAGTTCTCCAGTCTGTCATTGAAATTTTTAGTGTTTGCACAGATAACGTGAAATAAACCGCAAGTGAAAATTAAAAAGGCTAAAGCAATTAAAATTACCTTCGTTTTTCTTTTCATAAGTATTCACCCTTTCCTGAATATAAATAATCAGTGCCGACATCTTCTGTCAGCACCGATTATATCCTTTAAGGAGTTTTTTGTCAACGAAAATGCTGTTATATATGCCTGTTATAAACCAACAGCATAAATGAAACAAAGTCACAGAAGCGTGCGGCTTCTTCGCTTGTTTCACGGCAGAAAGAGGCCGTAACATCACCGTTTATATGATATTCCTTCCCTTCACAGGTTATCTTTATACCGTACTTCACATCCGGTTCAATATGTTTAGTGTTTGCAGAATTTATGGCCGACGCGGTCATTCTTCCGCTTATGGAGAAAATATCAAGCTCTTTTGCTTTATCATATATTTTTTGAAGTTCTTCCGCCGAAGGTGTGAAGGGCTTTTCCTCTGTCTTATAAACGTCTGCTTCTTCGCCTATTACATCCTTATAGGTATCGTAGAAGTTGCCGAGGTTATCACCGCCGAAGGAAAACTTAATGTCAAAATCCGTGGGTATTGCCTCTGTTTCACCTGTAATATAATAGGCTCTTGTAGTCGGCACTTTGTTTGTATTGTCGGGAAGCTCTGAATGGAGATAAATGGCGAAAACATCATTAAGCTGTGCAGGGTAGGTTTCCATTATCACTCCGTCATACATTATGCGGACCTTTGTATCTTTTTTAATGTCCGTTCTTCCCTCTAAATCCGTGCCGATGGTAGAGACGTGAATTTTATCAGAAGAGCGTCTTTCAGCTGTTCCTTCAAGAGGCTCAACTAAAATCCAATCTCCGTTTTTACCCATATCGAGAATTGCAGCATCAAAGGTGGCATTCTGCTGGGGTGAATTCTGCATAGCCAACACATTACCCGTAAGGGAATCAACCTCGATTTTCTCCTTTATCTCACCTGTTCCGTAAACCTCTTTTGTATATACAATGAGATTTTTTTCAGGGAAATATGAGGTGCGGTAGATATATCTCACATCATTCTCTATCTGCTCGAAATAGCCTATCTTGCCCGTATCATAGTTCACCTTAAGTCCGAGAAGCTTATTTGAAACCTCCACGGAAACACCTACGTCCGTAAGCAGAACTGTGTTCAGGTCTGAATACGTGCCGATGGGCTCTGTTCTGCCGATGGAATCAAGGTGCGCCTTGGCGTAGGCGTGAAGCTGTGCTGTCATTTGCTCATTATCCTTTTCCGTAGGATGTATGGCTCTGCTTTCGTATATTTTCGGGAACAATCTTTTAATTGAAGAGGTGTAACGGTTGCCGTCCTCGGCATATTCCACATCGAGGAAGGTGTACTGTCCGTCCTTCTTTTCGAACCTCATTACCGCAGGCACCGAGTGACCACTTTTATCGATAAACCAGCCGTCCTCAAAGCCGTAGTTGGAATATCTTTCTATCATATATACGGTAACTATCCCGCCTTTTTCTTTAGTGCCGAAAATCACGTGACCCTCGGCAGGACATTCACCAAGCCACCTATACTGTGAGTTATTCTCTAAAATTGCCTTTGATACGGCTTTGTCAAGGTCGGTGGACTCTGTCTTTTCTGCCTCGCGAAGCTCATAGTTTGCCCAGCCTTTATTTACCGCTATGCAGTCCACAGGCTCTATACTAAAGATACGACCTCTGATTTCATCGCTTTTCTCCGTGCCGATTACCTTTACGGTAAAGGAAACCTCCTCACCTTTTTTTAGAGCGTTTATGGTAAATTCATAGCTTTCATCGGTAAGATATGTATCAAACTCAGGTGCCCAATATACAAGCTTTTCGCCCTCGGGCTCGAGAGAGTATTTATTATCTATTTCTGCTCTGCCCTTCGGGGCTTCCACGGATGTCAGCTTGTACTCGATGGGGAGTGAGAAGCTTAAAGAACCGTACCCTTTAGAACTCAAATTCGGGTTATAGTACCACTCATTATCCTCACCCATAGAAGTCGGCTTGGAAAGATGATATTCATAGTTATTTCCCCAACTGCTGACAACCGTATCCTCGGCAGAAATGAGATAATAGGTTGCAAAGTTATCGTTTTGTCCGACTTTGGTAATCTTCACAGGGAAGGTTACTTCCTTGCCGTACATTATACCCTTGAAGGTTACGGTTGCCTCATTACCTACACCGTTATCGGTTATTTCAGGTGTCCATGTATACCCGTCACCGTGTTCATCGGAGGTATAAGGAGACAGTCTTCCGCCCTCTGCAGTCGGCTCTTCCGTAAGCTTGCAGAGCTCATCCACATAAAAGTTTATCGATCCGTGGCCCATAGCACTGCTTGTGAAGTCACACTCCCATATATTACCCTGCTTTATGTATTTTTCTTCCTCGAAAAACTTTTTCACCGTTTCCGTATCAACGGCATAAAGGGAGCTTTCTACGCCTCCTCCAGTATTTCGCATAAAGACCTTTGAAAAGCCGTCACAGAAGATGACTTCGATGTTTCCGTCGGAGTTTATAACCTCGATTTTTCCACTGTGATTAAGCCCTTCGGCGGACATTTCAGGCAGTCTTTCCAAAGAAAGAGAGGAAAGGAAATTCAGCACCGTGCTTCTGCCACTACCGGGAGTGGCCTTGAAATATGACTTTTCACCCTTATGTACGGTGAAATATTCGGAATATTCGATAGCCTCGTCGAAGCGGAACATCTCCTCACCATTGTCTGTTTGAATGAGATAATTTCTTTCGGGAATAGTGCCGCCCTCTCTTTTCGGACTTGTCATAAAGCATACAACCACGATGATACTTGTCACAAAAGCAACAATAATCAGCCACAAGGCGGGCTTTTTGTAATTTAAAACTGCCTTTATTCTCTGCTTGACACCTGTTTCACCGAAGGCAACGGGACAGGCTGTTATCATTCTTTTGGGAACGGAGCAGTTAATAAGCGCCATGGAGTAAGGCTTTTTCCTTTCAGCACCCAATTCTTTTATCACCTTTTCGTCACAGGCAAGCTCGATATCTCTGCAAAGAAGAATGTAGGACAGCCATATCACGGGGTTGAACCAATAAACCGCAAGAATGGCAAAGCCCACGGGCTTCCACAGGTGGTCCCTTCTTTTGAGATGTGCCTTTTCATGGGCAAGAACATAGGTCATATCCTCTTCACTCATATATGAGGGCAGATAAATTTTCGGGCGGACAATGCCGAAAATAAAGGGTGTGTTTATCCTGTCACAGAGGTAGATATTTTCTTTCATATTCATACTATGTCGCACTTTAAGATAAATGCGAAGATAACTGAAAATAGCATAAAGCACCATCGCACCCATACCGTAAAACCATACAAGAGCACCTAAAACAGCATCCCACTGAACACTTTCCACGCGGACACTTATATCACTGTCTACATAATCGGAATAAATGGGGTTAGTTATCACCTCTACGGTGGTGCTTTCCACCCCCTTATGAGGGTCGATGTTAAGAATTTCCGTTGGTATAGGGTCAGCAGTGGGGACAAGACTCAAACTGCTTTCGATTGGTACAGGACAAACCAGCCTCACAGCAACAATAGCCCACAAAGCCACCGTCAGCCATTTGGGAGCCTTTCTGAAAATAAGGCGGAACAAAAGCACGGCACCCACCAGCCAGCAGGAGCTGATGCTCGCATTAAGAAGATTAATAAAATTTTTGTCGAAGCTCATAAAGCTTTCGATAATACTTTCAAGGCTCATAATCATTCCTCCTCATAATCTTCGACCATTCTTTTAAGCTCTGCCACTTCCTTCGCCGTCAGTTTTTTCCTTGAAGTAAAGGCAGCAAGAAAGGCAGGCAGAGAGCCTCCGAAGGTTTCATCGACGAACTTTTCACTCTGGAGGGAATAAAACTCCTCTTTTGATATAAGAGAGGTTACCCTTCCCTTTTCGTTGCAGAAGATACCCTTTTCGCAAAGTCTTTTCAGTACCGTGTAAGTGGTGGACTTTTTCCATTTAAGCTTTTCCTCGCTTTTTTTCACAAGCTCTGCCGAGGAAAGAGGCTCGTTTTCCCATATAATGTCCGCAAAGCGGGATTCGACAGCGCCCATCTGATAATCGTTCATATAATCACTCCTTTTGGTTTAGACTATCGTCACTCCATAGTTTACATCCTGTAGACTAACTTTAGTTTACACTATGTAGACCGATTTGTCAAGAAGAAGTTTAACTTGCAAGAAAATCGTAAGGGTTTTAATATTTTTTAATAAAACCCGTTGCAATTTAGTTTTCAATATAGTATAATATTTTCTGCAATCCCGATAAGTGGTGGAGTCTGTCATAGAATGTAATAGCATTCTATTTATAAGGATTGCGGCTTCGTGCCTTTTTCTCACCGAGGGGCAAGTGTGACGGAAAAGACGGAGCTTTCGTGAAATCCACTGCATAGCAGGTGGGTTTTATTTTTTTGTACAGACACGCCCGAAGTTTAAAAACTAAGGAGTTGTCAAAATGAGTCCAATTACCATTACTGCTCTGATTATCTTTGCCGTTACATATATCCTTATGTTGGCATTTCAGAAAATCAGACCACACGTCACCGTTGCTTCCGCCCTCATCTTTGTAGGTTTAGGTATTATCGCTTCGGTTAATCCATCTCTTTTCGGCGAAGGCTTTTTCGCCCTTTCCTCGGGAAACTACAGTTATTCTTTAACCTCGGCTCTTTCGGAAATCGACTGGAATGTCATAATGATGATAGCAGGTACCATGGGTACCGTGTATCTTTTCATCGAATCAAAAATGCCCCAACTTATGTCCGACATTCTCATTTCAAAAATGCCCAATATGAAATGGGTTGTGGTTGCACTTTCTCTCTTTGCCGGTATCGTTTCGGCTTTCGTTGATAATGTAGCCACAGTGCTTATGATAGCCCCCGTAGCACTCGCCTTTTGTAAAAAGGTCAACACCTCTCCCGTTCCCGCCATTATCTGCATCGCCGTTTCCTCAAATTTACAGGGTGCGGCTACTCTCGTAGGTGATACTACCTCCATCCTTCTTGCCAAAGCGGCAGGACTTGACTTTTCCGATTTCTTCGTCCACGACGGTCACGTGGGTATGTTCTGGGTAGTACAGGCAGGCGCAATTGTAAGTGCATTAATCATCATCTATATGTTCCGTAAGGATAACGAAAAAATTTCCTTCGAAGGAAGAACAAAGGTAGAAGACAAATTCCCCACCTTCCTTCTCGTCGGCACCGTTCTTTCTCTTATTGCTGTTTCCTTCATACCATATAAGGATGCAGCGGCCGAAGGTCAGTTCTATAAACCCGACATAACAAACGGTATTATATGTATAGCATTCTTCCTTGTCGGCGTAATCCGTGAGCTCTTTATAAAAAAGAACAAAGAAATCGTAAAGAACGCCTTTAAGGAAATCGACTATTACACCATAGTGCTTCTTACAGGTCTTTTCGTTGTAATCGGCGGCATCAAAACTGCAGGCGTCATTGATGTTATCGGCTCTGCCATTGCCTCTCTCGGTTCAGGCTCTACCTTTATGGTTTACACCATCATCGTATGGATGAGCGTTATTCTCTCTGCATTTATCGATAACATTCCCTACACGGCAACTATGCTTTCCATCGTTCCCGTTATTGCAGGAGATTTAGGCATTGAGCCTACCCTTCTTTACTACGGTCTTCTCTGCGGTGCCACTCTCGGCGGTAACCTTACCCCCATCGGTGCCAGTGCAAACATCACAGGTATCGGTATTCTCCGTAAGGAAGGCCACGAGGTCAAGGCTACAACCTTTATGAAATACGGTGTTCCCTTTACCCTTGCAGCAGTTATTACAGGTTACCTTCTTTTGTGGTTTATCTGGAAGTAATTCTTACACAAAAAATTCATTTGCTTTATAAAAAATCGGTGAAAAAACCATTGTACGGCTGAAAGGCTGTGCGATGGTTTTTTCATTAAAACTATTGATTATTTTTTTTCGAAGAGTTATACTTGAATAAGTATATCCAAAAAGGGGACGATAAAATGAAATTTGTAAAAAAGTATTTCAAACGTTATTTTGTTGACGCCATGAGCTATATGGCTCTCGGCCTTTTCTCCTCACTTATAGTGGGACTTATCATAAGTCAGATTGCAAAAATCCCTCATCTTGAAATTCTTGCTACCTTTTCAGGTGTCCTTTCCGCCTCCTCACCCGTAGTCGGCGGTGCCATCGGTGCGGCTATCGCTTACGGACTTAAAAGTAAGCCTCTCGTTATCTTTTCCTGTATTGCCGTGGGTGCTTTCGGTTATGAGCTGGGCGGACCTGTAGGTGCTTATGTATCTGCACTTGTCGCAAATGAAATCGCATCTCTTGTGGCAGGAAAAACTAAAATAGATATAGTTATTACCCCCATCGTTACCATTGTAACGGGCGGTTTTGTCAGCACCTTTGTCGGCCCTTATCTTTCCGATTTTATGACAGGTCTCGGTGACCTTATAAACAGCGCTACACAGCTTCACCCCTTCCCTATGGGTATAAGCGTAGCTGTTCTCGTAGGTCTTGCCCTGACAGCTCCCATTTCCTCGGCGGCTCTGTGCATAATGCTCGGCATAGAAGGTATTGCGGCAGGTGCGGCGGCTGTGGGCTGTGCGGCACAGATGGTAGGCTTTGCAGTAACCTCATTTAAGGCTAACGGCGTGGGCGGTCTTATATCACAGGGCCTCGGCACAAGCATGCTTCAGTTCGGCAACATTATGCGCCACCCGCAAATTATTCTTGCCCCCACTTTGGCAGGTGCTGTTTTAGGCCCCATATCCACCTGTGTGCTTAAAATGACCAATACTCCCTCGGGTGCAGGTATGGGTACCAGCGGTCTCGTGGGACAGTTTGGTGCTTTTTCCGCTATGAGCGAAGGCTTTGACACCACGGAAAGTATTATTATGATTGCAGTTATGCACTTTATTGCCCCTGCAATTCTCTCACTCATATTCCATCTTATCTTCAAAAAACTGGGCATAGTAAAAGATGAATATCTCTCACTTAAAAAGCCCGAATAAGAAAGGAAAACCGTATGAACGTTTACGATTTTGACGATACCATTTATAACGGTGACTCTTCACTTCATTTCTTTCTTTTTTACCTAAAAAAAGAGCCTTCCCTCGTGAAATATCTCCCCTTTGTGCTGAAAACCTTAAGTGACTACCACAAAGAAAAAATACAGTTCAATGATATTATCGACTCCTTCGGTCACGTCTTTGAAAACTACTTCACCACCCACGATGTTGATTTTGATGAAGTGGTAAAGGAATTCTGGGACAAGCATGAACACAGGGTAAAACCTTTTTATAAGGAAATACAAAAAGAAGACGACCTTATCATCACCGCCTGCCCGAACTTTATGGCGCAGGAAATTTGCCGAAGGCTTGGCATAAAGCACTGCCTCGGCACAGAATTCGACCTTGAAACAGGTAAATTTATAAGAGGCTGTTTCCGTGAAAGAAAGATTGACTTTTTCCGCGAGGCTTTTCCCGACGGAGTTATCGACGACTTTTATACCGACTCTATGAACGATAAGTTCCTTTTCCCCTATGCAAAGAGAGTGTTTTTTGTCAAGGGCGAAAAAATCACAAGGATAAAATAATATGGAAAGACTTGATAAAATCATCGCTTCCCAAGGGAAATATTCCCGTTCCGAGGTTAAGAAATTAATCAAGGCAGGACTTGTCACCCTTAACGGAGAAAAGGTGAAAAGTGCCGACATAAAGGCAGATGCACAAAAAGACACTATAACCGTTGACGGTGAAACCCTGTCATACAAAGAGCACATCTACATTATGCTCAATAAACCCCAAGGCGTGGTTTCTGCTACGGATGACCCGGTACACAAGACAGTTATCGACCTTGTGCCGCCTTCACTTTTCAGACAAGGACTTTTCCCTGCAGGACGACTTGACGGAGATACCACAGGCTTCGTGCTTATCACCGATGACGGAGATTTTGCCCACCGCATACTTTCGCCGAAAAACCACATAATGAAAACCTATCACGCCACCCTCGACCACTCTCTTACAGACGAGGATATAAAGAATTTCAAAGAGGGCATTGAACTTAAAGACGGTACTCTCTGTCTCGAGGCACAGGTTAAAATGATAAATGAAGCTCCACCCACAGCCGAAATTAAAATCCATGAGGGCAAATACCATCAGGTGAAAAGAATGTTTGCCGCCCTCGGGAACAAGGTTATCGAACTGAAAAGAGTTAAGATGGGCGGTCTCGACCTTGACGAAAGCCTTAAAGAGGGTGAGTGCAGGGAGATAACTTCAAGTGAGCTTGAGGCAATTCGGAATACGAATTTTATTTAAAGGTTCCTTTAAAGCACGGGGCTTACAATTAACCAAAACTTTACAAAGAGGTATACTATGCTAAACAAAATCAGAGAATTCATGTACGGAAGATACGGCGGTAACGATGCGCTGAATGTGTTTCTTATCATCCTCGGTGCCGTCGTCACCCTTATCCTCTCCTTTTTCTTTTACAGAACACCTTTTACAAGGCTTATAGGGCTTATCCCCTACGGCATTGCCGTATTCAGAGCCTTTTCTAAAAATTATGAAGCAAGAATAAGGGAAAACGAAAAGTTTCTCAAGGTTTCAGCACCCTGGAGAGCATTTATCTCAAAGAAAATCAGTCAGTTCAAGGATAAGGATCACAGATACTACGCCTGTCCCCAGTGTCACAGAACTCTCCGCGTTCCCAAAGGCAGAGGTAAGATAAAAATAAACTGTCCTCATTGTGGGAAGAATTTCGTAAAAAAGACCTGATATTTTCCAAAAAATTAAAGGGGCTGTTGCACTAAAACAGCCCCTTTTTCTTTGCGGTGGAGTATCTCTCCGTCACGGCATGGCCGTGACATCTTTCCCTCCGGGAGACGGGCACTCCCTCTAACAGAGGGAATTACCTTAACATAAATAGGCTTTCAACGCTGACCATAGAGCTTCGTTTCGATAGGGACACGGCAAGCCGTGTCCGCAGCACACTTCACCTTAACACCGACACCGTAGGACGGAGGGTGACCCTACCCCGCCGTAAAATTTGTGATGTAACAGCCGCACCTTATATCCGACGTTCACTCCTTTGTTAAAAATAACCAAAGAGCAGAGGGATATTTTGTTTTCACTTTTTTCGGGTTTCTATTGCAAAATCTGTCATATTTTGTTAGAATATTTATGTTAATTTGTTTAACAGGAGGGTAAAAGGAATGAAGCTTCTTGAAGAAAGAATTGCAAAAGACGGAAAGGTATTTCCCGGTAATATTCTTAAGGTTGACTCTTTTCTCAACCATCAGATCGATGTGTCTCTTCTCTGCGAAATGGGCAAAGAAATAAAAAGATTATACTCTGACTGCGAAATAAATAAGATTCTCACCATTGAAGCCTCGGGCATCGGTGTAGCCTGTATTATTGCGCAGTTTTTTGATTGTCCCGTTCTTTTCGCTAAAAAAACGAAGACTAAAAATATCGCCAATGCCGTCTACAAAACTCAGGTAGCCTCCTTTACTCACGGCACTACCTACGATGTTATCGTCTCAAAGGATTTCCTTTCTGTCGATGAT
>JAZUNX010000025.1:0-40671 GCA_045604385.1 Acutalibacteraceae bacterium | reverse complement strand
GCTCCGCCTTGTCGACACTCTTCCCGGCCTTGATGCCGTTCCGCAGTGATTATTCCATATAAAATGAAGATATCTCAAAAAAATTTACCATTCTCAAAAATGAGTTATTGACAAATGCCCCTTCCTGTACTATAATCAAATAGCTGTCCGGAAATCGAGCGGCAAAATAGCTCAGGGACGGTCACAAGGGCCATTAGCTCAGTTGGTTAGAGCAACCGGCTCATAACCGGTTGGTCCGGGGTTCGAGTCCCTGATGGCCCACCAGTTAAATATAGGGGTATAGCTCAGTTGGTAGAGCAGCGGTCTCCAAAACCGCGTGCCGAGGGTTCGAGCCCTTCTGCCCCTGCCAAAAGGAACATCACTTATGTGGTGTTCTTTTTTTGTTGAGTGCACCAACCGAACCCGAGGCACGCGGAGCGTGTCGGGCATCGTCGTCGAAGCGCGTCCTGTGGACGATTGAGCGAGGCGAGGATGGCGTAGCGGTCAAAATTGCTCGGCGAGTAAGCCGAAAAGCGATTTTGGGTACCGCAAGAGGGCCACGAAGTGGTTCGAGCCCGTCTGCCCCTGCCAAAAGGAACATCACTAATACTAAAATTAAAAATAGAAACAAGAAATTTTTAAGAATTATTAAAGTTTCCTTATTAATATGATTTACAAAAGTATATTGAGAGGAAGAAAAATATGAAGATTACAAAAATATTAGCTGTTATTTTTTCTTTACTATTGGTGTTTACCGCCTGTGGCAAGATAATAGATTCATCACCTGATTATGATGCTACGGAGATTATACTCGGTGACGATGTAATCAAGGTTGACGGTAAAACTGTGGCGGAAGATACAACAGAAGCAGTGTATACAGCAAATGATATTATTTATTATGAGCAAGGCAAAGATTTTACTTATGGCGAGGGTACGGAAAAGGATGCTCACAGTAAAGAGGAAGCCGATTCTCATACTGTTGTTCATATTACCAAGGCAGGTACATACTCCATCAGCGGTAAGCTTTCAAAGGGACAGATTGCTGTGGATTTAGGCGACGGTGCCAAGGAAAATCCCGATGCCAAGGTAACTCTTATCCTGAACGGAATAAATATAACAAATGAGGTTGCTCCGGCAGTTATATTTTATAATGTTTATGAGTGCGGTAATACCGATGCCGACAATGTGTCAAAAGATGTTGACACATCTGCTGCAGGTGCTAATGTTATTATTGCAGACGGCACAGTGAATACTGTGAACGGCTCTTATGTTGAAAAGATTTACAAGGCTGATACGGTCATTCTCAATGAAGATAAAACCGAGGTTGAGGATGCGAAAAAACTTCATAAATATGACGGAGCATTCTATTCAAAGATGTCAATGAACATAACAGGAGAGAAGGAAGGCAACGGTGTTCTTAATATCAATGCTGAAAACGAAGGTCTTGATAGTGAAGTTCATCTGACAATAAATGGCGGCAATATAAACATAAAATCAGGTAACGATGGAATTAACACCAACGAAGACGAGGTTTCTGTTACCGCAGTCAACGGCGGTGTGCTTAAAATTACTGTTACGGGTGAGACCGGAGAGGGCGACGGTATAGACTCCAACGGCTGGCTTGTAATAAACGGTGGAACGGTTATTGCTTCTGCTTGTTCTGTCAGCGGTGATGCAGGCATCGACTCTGATATGGGTATTCACATAAACGGAGGTACCGTAATTGCAACAGGAAACATGCTCGACAGAATTGAAGACGGAGGACAGAACTATGCTGTGTTTAACTTCGGACAGAAGCAGAAGGGTACTGAAACTGTTTCTCTGAAAAATGCTGACGGTAAGACAATTTTTGATCATACTGCAGAAAATGATTACTCCATTCTCATTTGTAGCAGTCCTGATTTAAAAGAAGACACATACACTCTGCGGAGCGGTGAAAAGCAGTTGGCAGGTTTCGGTGGTATGATGAATATGCGACCGGGTGGATTTAAACCTGACGGTGAAAATCTTGAGGGTATGACACCGTCCGAATTCCCTGAAGGTGAAGAGATGCCGAGCCGACCTGAAATGCCCGAAAAAGAAGATTTCCCCGAAGGTCAGGAGCCTCCGACAGGTGAAATGCCTTCTGAAGATATGAAACCTCCTGAAGGTGCAGAGCGTCCGGAAAAGCCGGAGGGAAATATGCAGACACCTGAAGGTTCTGACAAAACAGCAGAGGAACTTACAGCCGAGTTTGAAATTAAAGACGGTGCCAATATGTTTATGGGCGTGACCGAATATGTAAAATAATCAAAACCAACGGTTTCATTGAAACCGTTGGTTTTGATTATGAATTTGCTGAGGTAATTATCAAATAAGCATATTTGGTTGAAAGTTACATCTATTATGTGTTATAATTAACTTAACTAATCCGAATTTGAAGAGGTGGTATTATGACAAAAAAATTATTCGCTCAAGCAGTAACTAAATTTTCATTAGGTGTTGTTTTGGTTGGGTTATTGATATTCTTACCTGCAGGTACGTTTTCTTTTCCGAACGGTTGGCTGTTTATGATAGTTTTATTTGTGCCTATGTTTCTGGCAGGTATAGTTATGATGTTTAAAAATCCCTCACTTCTGGAAAAGAGACTTAACGCCAAGGAAAAAGAAGAAGAGCAAAGTCTTGTAGTGAAATTCAGCGGACTTATGTTTTTGGCAGGCTTTATTGTTGCAGGACTTGGCTTTCGTTTTAATTGGTACACCTTAAATAATGGTGTTTCAATCGGCGGTGCGGTAGTGTTTCTTGTGGCGTACTTACTTTATGCTGAAGTGCTTCGTGAAAATACATATCTGTCCCGTACCATTGAAGTTCAGGAAAATCAGAAAGTGATTGACACAGGACTATACGGTATAGTCAGACACCCTATGTATAGTGTTACATTACTTTTGTTTTCATCAATGCCAATTGTGTTAGGCTCAATATATTCATTTTTGATTTTTCTTGTATATCCTTTCATAATTGCCAAGAGAATAAAAAACGAAGAAGAACTTCTCGAAAAAGAACTCACCGGTTATCGCGAGTATAAACAAAAAGTCAGATATCGCCTGGTACCGTTTATTTGGTAATATTAAAACAAAACCAAAATTGCACACAGAAACATTTAATTGACAATACCATAAAATAAGATATTTTTTACGAAACGAGGTAGAAGAATTGTGGCATGGTATGATGAAGCTGTATTTTATCACATATATCCGTTAGGACTGACAGGAGCACCAAAACTGAATCCTTATGGGGAGCCTGTGCATCGGCTGAATACGCTGCTGCCCTGGATTTCTCATATCAAAGAAATCGGATGTAACGGAGTTTACATCGGACCGCTTTTTGAATCCGTGGGACACGGTTATGAAACAACGGATTATAAAAAATTAGACAGCAGACTCGGTACAAACGAGGATCTGACGAAATTTGTGTCGGAATGTCATAAGCAAGGAGTCCGCGTAATATTGGACGGTGTATTTAATCATACCGGTCGTGATTTCTTTGCGTTTCAGGATATTAAAAAGAATCGTGAAAATTCCCGATACAAAGATTGGTATTGTAATGTGAATTTTTGGGGAAACAACTCCTTTGATGATGGTTTCTCTTATGAAAACTGGGGAGGCCATGACCTGCTTGTAAAATTAAATCAGCACAATCCTGCAGTCATAGACTATATTTGTGATGTGATTCGTTTTTGGGTAAGGGAATTTGACATCGATGGAATCCGTCTTGATGCGGCAGATGTTATGGACTTTAATTATATGAAGGCACTCCGTCAAGTGGCAAATGAAGTAAAACCTGACTTCTGGCTTATGGGTGAAGTTATTCACGGTAATTACTCACGCTGGGCAAATGACGGAACACTTCATTCCGTAACAAACTATATGCTTCACAAAGCCTTGTATTCCGCTCATAATGACCATAACTATTTTGAAGTTGCCCATACAATCAAATATGTCAGCGATATGGTAGGAGACCGTCTGAAGCTTTACACTTTCGTGGATAACCATGATGTGGAACGCATTTATACAAAGCTTACAAACAAAGCACATTTTGTGCCCGTACACGTGATGCTTTATACCTTGCCCGGTATACCGTCAATCTATTACGGTTCTGAATTCGGCATTGAAGGAAGAAAAGAACGCTTCTCTGATGATTCATTAAGACCTGCATTAAATTATGAGGATTACAAGGATGCTGCGGAAACAAATCCTTGCACGAAACTCATTTCAGCTCTTGGCAAGATTCGTCAGAACACACCTGCTCTTTGCTACGGTGATTACAGGGAATTATTGCTTCAGACCACACATTTTGCTTATGCGAGAACCCTTGACGGTAAGTCCGTAATCGTTACAGTCAACAATGGTGATTTTGATGTTAATATGAGTCTTGCCTGTGGAGATTCTGCAGAATATGTAGGTGCGTTGACGGGAGAACGGGTATGTGTAAACGGCGGACGAATTCAGGTGCGTGTGCCTGAAAGCCTTGGTGAAATCTGGATTCCTGCAGAGCTTTGCAGTGAAAGCCTTGCACCGATTAAAACGGTAGAAATAGAGAAAATTCCCGAGCCTGTAAAGGTAGTTGCAGAGTCCGAGAAACCCAAAAATGCAGAGGCTATGGAAGAACCTGTTAAGTCAGATCCTGTAAAAGCACAGGGAGAAAAGGAACTTGAGAAAATCATCATAGACCCGAATAAACGATATGAAGATTTGTCTGTAGAAGAGCTTCAGGAGGCAATTCTTGAAAAAATGAGACAAAACGGTCCGGTAACTGACTATATGTTAGGTACAGTGCGGGAAAATACACATCACGGTTCTTTGGTGACTTGGGTTAAAAGCTTTAACTGAATTTACGGAGACAATTTTATGAACTATCAAATTATTCGATTGATTGATAACCCTGAAATGAAAGAACAGATGGCTGATTGGTTCCATAAAAAATGGAGTGTGCCGCTGGAAGCATATCTGGAAAGTATGAATGACTGCCTAGCAGGAAAAAACTTTGTTCCTGCGTGGTATGTTGCTATGGAGGAAAATCGAATTATTGGCGGTCTGGGTGTGATTGAAAACGACTTTCACGACAGAAAGGACCTTACACCGAATGTTTGTGCTGTATATACAGAACCCGATAAACGCTGTCAAGGTGTTGCAGGAGCGCTGCTCCAATATGTCTGTGACGATATGAAGGCAAAAGGGATTGAAATATTGTATCTTGTGACAGACCATACTTCTTTTTACGAGAGATACGGATGGGAATTTTTATGTATGGTTCATTGTGACGGTGAGACCGATATGTCAAGAATGTATGTTCACAGATAAAAAATCAAATTATTGAGGTGATTCAAGTGATAAACATTTCCGTTTGGATGGATGTTTTTGTGAAAGTCTTAAATGAAACTTTTGCGGAGCGTGTATGGTTTGTTGGTTTGCAGGGAAGTTACGGCCGTGGCGAAGCAACAGAAACAAGCGATATTGATACTGTCGTCATACTTGATGAAGTGTCTCCAGAGGATATTCAAACCTATAATACTATGTTAGATACATTATCACATAGGGAACTCATTTGCGGCTTTCTCTCCGGGAAGAATGAGATTCTGAACTGGGAGCCTTCTGACCTTTTTCAGTTCTATTATGATACAAAGCCGATAAAGGGTAGCCTTGATGAATTGCTGCCACTCATTGATGAGACTGCTGTTAACAGAGTAATAAAGATTGGTGTATGTAATATCTTTCATGGCTGTGTGCATAATATGCTTTACGAAAAGAGTGAAGATATTCTGAAAGGGTTATATAAATCTGCTTCTTTTGTTGTACAGGCAATAGCTTTCAAGGAAATAGGAAAACATATCAGCCATCAAAAAGATTTGCTTGAGGTTGTTTCTCCGACTGAACGGGTTATTGTTGAAACCTTTATAAGCTTAAAAAATGGTGGAAATATTGATTTTTATAAAATGTCCGAAACGTTGTTTGTCTGGTCAAAGGAACGGCTTAAAAAAACGAGGTTGAATTACCATAAATTAAGTTAATCCTGCCGCAAGGCTTGATTATAAATATTATTTATAAAGGAGATTGCTTTTTGAAAAAGACAATCAAAGCATCGGAGATTGTAGCTTGACGGGAGGTCAGGTTATAATCACACCGACCTCCCAATATTGAAAGTCAACAAATTTCAGGAGGAAAAATAATGAATAAAAATGACTGCATAATTCGAAATGAAAGAAAAGAAGAACAGAGAGAAGTTGAAACTCTTGTAAGAGAATCGTTCTGGAATGTGTACCGTCCGGGCTGCCTTGAGCATTATGTGCTTAATCAACTCCGAAATGACGAGGCATTTATTCGCGAGCTTAACTTTGTAATGGAAAAAGACGGCAAGCTGATAGGTCAGAATATGTTTATGAAGGCTGTTATCAAAGCCGATGACGGCAGAGATATTCCTATTATGACGATGGGACCTATCTGCATTACACCTGAACTGAAACGACAGGGCTACGGTAAAATCCTGCTTGATTATTCTCTTGAGAAAGCTACAGAAATGGGTTTTGGAGCAATTTGCTTCGAGGGAAACATCAATTTCTACGGAAAAAGCGGATTTACCTATGCAAGTGAGTTCGGCATCCGTTATCACGGCTTGCCCGAAGGTGCGGATGCATCCTTCTTCCTTTGCAAAGAGCTGATACCGGGTTATCTTGACGGCATTACAGGCGAATATGCAACTCCACAAGGCTATTTCGTGAACGAGGATGAGGCAGAGGAATTTGACAAACAATTCTCACCAAAAGTAAAACTGAAACTTCCCGGACAAATTTTCTGAAATTCGAATTAAACAAGGGCAGTGCACTTCGGTGTACTGCCTGATGCTTTTGTTTCTACTGAGCGTAGGTTGTGTTTTGTTTTTATATAGCTTATAATGTATTCATAACAAGCCAAAGGAGCTGATATAATGAATAATTATATAACCGGTTCAACAATAAAAAGATTGCGAGAAGCTAAAGGAATGACACAAACTCGGCTTGCCGAACAAATCGGAGTGAGCTGTAAGGCAGTTTCAAAATGGGAAACAGCAAAAGGATTACCCGATATTTCTCTTATCGAGCCTTTGGGCAAAGCTCTCGGTGTTTCTGTTATGGAGCTGATGTCGGGTGATACGGTTATCAATAAAAACATATCTTCAAATATTTTGTTTTCAAAGTTTTATGTTTGTCCTGTTTGCGGAAATGTCATCCATACTATAGGAGAAGCAGTAATAAGCTGCTGCGGAATTACTTTACCGCCTCTTGAAGCTGAAGAAATTGACGAAGAACACCACGTAACCGTTGAGCCTGTTGAAGATGAAAAGTTTATTGCGGTACATCACGATATGACAAAGAGCCATTATATTTCTTTTATTGCTTACGTTGCCTGTGACAGAGTGCAGTTTGTAAAGCTTTATCCCGAAGGGAATGCCGAAACAAGAATGCAGTTCCGTGGCAGAGGCTATTTGTATATTTACTGCAACAAACACGGACTAATGAAAAAGAAAGTATAAATTTGAAAAAAACTCTTGACTCTTACGTGCCGTCATAGTGTATACTCCTTTTGAGAGGTGATAAAAATGAAGATGCAGATTAAGGATTTTGCAAAGTTTACGGGTGTAAGCGTGCGCACACTGCATTATTACGATGAAATAGGACTTTTAAAGCCTGCCGAGGTTGATGAACACACAGGCTACCGATTCTACGACGAAAATTCACTTCTGCGAATGCAGGAAATCTTATTTTACCGTGAACTTGATTTTTCATTAAAAAGTATCAGTGAGATTTTATCAGCTCCGAACTATGACAAAGAAAAGGCACTCGCCGAGCAGAAAAAACTTCTTATACTCAAAAAAGAGCGATTGGAAAGGCTGATTTCTGCCATTGACGGTGCTGTGAAAGGAAATAATATTATGAACGCATTTGACAACACTGAATTTGAAAAATACAAAGCCGAAGCCAAAGAAAAATGGGGTAAAACTGATGCGTACAAAGAACACGCCGAGAAGACGAAGAATTATTCAAAAGACAAGTGGAATAATCTTGCCGAAGGAATGAATGATATTCTTGCAGAGTTTGCAGTTTGTATGAAAAGCGGTGAAGAGCCTGATTCTGCCGAAGTGCAAAGCCTTGTTAAATTGCTGCAGAGCCACATCACCGAAAACTACTACACCTGCACAAATGATATTTTAGCAGGTCTCGGTCAGATGTATATTCTTGACGAACGCTTCAAAAATAACATCGATAAACATGCTGACGGCACTGCAGAGTATATCAGTGAAGCGATTGAATTTTATTGCAAATAAATTTGTTTGAAATAGCCTCCTTGTATTTGATAATATCACTTTACAAGGAGGTATGTCATTTGTCGGATGTGTGGATTTTTGTGAAAAATTAATGGCGGTTTCTGCCGATTGTTTTTTGCATAAATGATAATGAATATATTTTAATCAGCAACACTATAGCTATATGGCTTATTGAAAAAGATGCATATCTGTGATATAATTCTTACAATGACAATTTAAGGATGTGCGATAAATTGGAAAAAATTATACTTAAAAATGACAGCAAGGTTTTATTTTTAGGTGACAGTATCACAGACGTAAAGTTTAATCGCCGTATGAGATTTTCGATAAAAGGCAAAAATATTTATGCTTTGCAGCTCAAAAAACGATTTAAAAAATACAGCAAGAATATTGATGTTGAAATCAAGGGTACTGCCAGTAACCGTACATATCACGTTTATGACAGACTTACTAATGATTGCATAAGCCTAAAGCCGGATGTAATTATTATGCTTATCGGCGTAAATGATGCTTGGGAAAACTGTGTTCCGGAGCAGTATCCGCCTCTTTTAAGGCCGATGGAACCGCATATTCGTGAAATTTACAGAAGAATAAGAATGGAATTGCCAAACACACAGGTGCTTTACTTAATGCCGTTTATGATTGATGCGGTAGAGGAAAAATTGCCTTTCCGTAAAACGCTCGATGAATTCAGGGAAGTACTGAAAAATATTGCCCTTGAAAATGGCGCAAAGGTACTTGATATGCAAGCTGTTTTTAACGAAGCGCAGAAAACTGTTGAAGCTAAAGAGCTTGCAATTGACGGCATTCATCCTACAAATCTCGGACACAAAGTAATGGCAGACGCAATAGAAAAAGTTCTTGAATTTTCAAATAAGAATAGTGTTTGAAAAAAGCTCATAAAAACCTGTTTTACAAGATAAAAAAATTAATTGTTGAAAAACACTTGAAATTTGTCTTCCCTTGTGCTATACTACATCGAAATAAATTGAGGGAAGGTGAAAGAAATGTGCAAAAAGGCTGTTTGTTCTGCTTGTATTTCTTCTCCCTTTATTTTCGATTTTTCTTATATTGATATTATTTCCTTTGACGAGTAACTTTTTTGTTACTCGTTATTTTTTTACATCGATTATTATTGATTTATTGATATATTTGTTATATAATAGATTGAATAATTATAATTTGTATTTTTATGTTTCAGAAAAAGCAAAAGGAGTGGTACAAAATGAAACATTTACTTAAATTGCTCGACTGGTCAAAAGAAGAAATTCTTGAAACTTTAGACCTTGCTGACAAGCTTAAAGCCGAAAAGAAGGCAGGCATCAAGCATCCTCTTCTTGAGGGTAAGACTTTGGGTATGATTTTCCAAAAATCTTCCACCCGAACAAGAGTTTCCTTTGAAGTCGGTATGTACGACCTTGGCGGCACACCTCTTTTCCTTTCCTCAAAGGATTTGCAGATAGGCAGAGGCGAGCCTGTTCAGGATACGGCAAGAGTGCTTTCCCGTTTTCTCGACGGTATTATGATAAGAACCTTTGACCAGCAGGAGGTTGAAGACCTTGCAAAGTACGGCTCCATCCCCATAATAAACGGTCTCACGGATTTCTGCCATCCCTGCCAGGTTCTTGCTGACCTTCAAACTATTCGCGAATATAAAGGCTCTCTCGAGGGCAAAAAGCTTTGCTACATAGGTGACGGCAACAATATGGCAAACAGCCTTATCGTCGGCTGTCTCAAGGTGGGTATGAAGGTTGCAATTGCTTGCCCCAAAGGCTACGAGCCTGATGACAGCATTGTTGAATGGGCAAAGGAAAACGGTGACCTTCTCGTTACCGAGGATATTCTTGAGGCCTGTAAGGGTGCCGATGTTCTTTACACGGATGTATGGGCATCTATGGGCCAGGAAAGCGAAGCGGCAAAGAGACAGCGAATTTTCAAAAATTATCAGATTAATGACGATGCAGTAAATGCCGCCAACGAAAATGTTATGGTTCTTCACTGCCTTCCCGCTCACAGAGGCGAGGAAATCACCGATAAAGTTTTAGAAGAACACGCACATCAGATTTTCGACGAGGCTGAAAACAGACTTCATGCACAGAAAGCAGTTCTTGTCAAATGTTTTCTTGACTGATACCGATAAAATTTAAAAGAAAGGAAAATCACTTTTGTGATAAAGGTCCGAATTATGAAAAAGCGTTATTTGGTTTTACAGGACGGCACTGCTTTTGAAGGTTACGCCTTCGGTGCCGACAGCGAAAATATCGGTGAACTTGTTTTCACCACAAATATGGTCGGTTATATCGAAACTCTTACCGACCCCTGTTACTACGGTCAGATTGTTATGCAGACCTTCCCTATGGTAGGTAACTACGGTATTATCGAGTCCGACTTCATCGGTCAGCCCAAGCTTCACGGCTACGTTGTAAGAGAATGGTGCAAATCTCCCTCAAACTTCCGCTGTGAATATGACCTTGACACCTTCCTTAAAAATAACGGTATCCCCGGTATTTACGGTGTGGACACAAGAGAAATCACAAACATCATCCGTGACGGCGGTACAGTCAATGCAAAAATCTGTGACGAGCTTCCCGAATCCTTCGATGACATTAAGGAATACAAAATCGTTTCCGCCGTAGAAAATACAGGCAGCACCGAAAAGAGTGAATTTGTACCGGCAGGGGACTGCAAAAAGCATATAGCTATCGTAGACCTGGGCTCCACAAAGAACATGGAGCAGGCTCTTATGGAAAAGGGCTACAAGGTTACTCTTCTTCCCTATAACTTCAAAGCAAGTGAAGTTGAGGCTGACGGTGTGATAATTTCTGAAGGTCCCGGATGTCCCTGCGCAAACGAAAGCATTGCCGCTGAAATTAAAGCGCTTATGGGCAAGCTTCCCGTATTCGGTATCGGTCTCGGTCATCAGCTTATGGCTCTTGCCGCAGGTGCTGAAACAGAGAAACTCACCTATGGTCATCACGGCTCAAATCAGCCCGTTAAAATCGTCGGCACTCCCAGAACTCTTATCACTACCCAGAATCACGGCTATGTGGTTAAAAAGGACAGCGTGAAAGAGGGGGTTATCTCTCACCTTAACGGTAACGACGGCACCGTAGAAGGTATTGAATACACAGATAAGAAAGCATTTTCCGTTCAGTTTGAGCCCAATGATGCACTTGTCGAAAAATTTCTTAAGATGATGGAGGAGTAAACAATGCCACTTAATAAAGATATCAAAAAAGTTCTTGTTATCGGTTCAGGTCCTATTGTTATCGGTCAGGCTGCTGAATTTGACTATGCAGGCGCACAGGCTTGCCGTGTTTTAAAGCAGGCAGGCGTAAATGTAGTTCTTGTTAACTCCAACCCCGCTACCATTATGACTGACAAGGCCTTGGCTGATGAAATTTATCTCGAGCCTCTTACAACTGAAACAGTAAAAAGAATCATCAAGCTTGAAAAGCCCGACTCACTTTTAGCAGGTCTCGGCGGTCAGGTAGGTCTTACCCTCGCTATGCAGCTTTCAAAGGAAGGCTTCCTTGAAGCTAACGGCGTAAAGCTTATCGGCACAGATGTCGAAGCTATCGACAAGGCTGAAGACAGACAGCTTTTCAGAGATACAATGCAGTCCATCAATCAGCCCTGTATCCCTTCCGATATTTCAAACGACATTGAAACCTCACTTGAAATAGCAAAGAGAATCGGTTACCCCGTAATTGTACGTCCTGCTTTCACCCTCGGCGGTGCAGGCGGCGGTGTTGCCTACAGTGAAGACGAGCTTCGCATTATTGCCAAAACAGGTCTTGATGCTTCTCCCATTACACAGATTCTCGTAGAAAAATACATAAAAGGCTGGAAAGAGATTGAGTTTGAAACCATGCGTGACAGCGCAGGTAACGCTATCGCCATTTGCTCAATGGAAAACTTCGACCCCGTTGGTGTTCATACAGGCGACAGTATCGTTGTTGCTCCCGCACTTTCTCTTTCTACCAAAGAATACAATATGCTCCGTCAGGCATCTCTTGACATCGTTTCTGCCCTTAAAATTGTAGGTGGCTGTAACTGTCAGTTTGCCCTTAATCCCGAATCCTTTGAGTATGCGGTTATCGAGGTTAACCCCCGTGTTTCACGTTCCTCTGCTCTTGCTTCAAAGGCATCCGGTTACCCCATAGCCAAGATGACAACAAAGCTTGCTCTCGGTTATAATCTTGATGAAATCGTAAACGACATCACAGGCAAGACCTGCGCTTGCTTCGAGCCTTCACTCGACTATGTTGTATGTAAATTCCCAAAATGGCCCTTCGATAAGTTCCTCGGCTCTTCCAGAAAGCTCGGTACACAGATGAAGGCCACAGGTGAGGTTATGTCCATCGGTCAGTCCTTCGAAGAGGCTATTATGAAGGCGGTAAGAGGTGCAGAAATCTCTCTTGACACTCTCAACGCCGCTCCTATCAGTGACCTTCCTCTTCTTGAAAGGCTTGATATTGCCGATGACAGACGAATTTTCACCGTATTTGAAGCTATTAAAGCAGGTATTTCCGACGATAAAATTCACGAAATCACCGCAATCGACAAATGGTTTATTGCAAAACTCCGCAATCTTGCAGACTTTGAAAATGAAATCGAAGGCAAGGAAATCACTGAAGAGCAGTATATAAGAGCGAAGAAGCTCGGCTATACAGATAAATCTCTCCGTAAATTCTGCTCCTTCCCCGAAGCCTTCCACAAAGAAGCAAGCTATAAAATGGTTGATACCTGCGCCGCAGAGTTCAGCGCAACCACACCTTATTTCTACTCTTCCTATGATAAAGCCTGCGAATCAAGAAGATATAACCGTTCAGGCAAGGACGTTGTAATGGTTCTCGGCTCAGGCCCCATCAGAATCGGTCAGGGTATTGAGTTCGACTATTCATCCGTTCACTGCGTATGGACACTTAAAGAACTCGGCTACGATGTTGTAATCGTAAACAATAACCCCGAAACTGTTTCCACCGACTACGACACAGCTGACAGACTTTACTTCGAGCCTCTTTGCGAAGAGGATGTAATGAACATCATCAAGGTTGAAAAGCCCATCGGTGTTGTTGTTGCCTTCGGCGGACAGACAGCTATCAAGCTTACAAAATTCCTTGACGATAACGGTATCAAAATTTTAGGTACCTCACAGGCAGGTATCGACACAGCCGAAGACAGAGAAAAGTTTGATGCTCTTCTCGAAAAATACGGCTTTATGCGTCCCAAGGGCTGCGGTGTTATGACACTTGAAGAAGCCCTTGAAGCAGCAAACAGACTTACTTATCCCGTACTTTTAAGACCTTCCTACGTTATCGGCGGTCAGAATATGACCATTGTTCATAACGACACTGAAGTTGAAAGATATATGAATAAGATTCTTTCAACAGGCATTGAAAATCCCGTTCTTGTCGACAAATATATGAGCGGTACTGAAATCGAGGTTGACGTAATTTCCGACGGTACAGATGTACTTATCCCCGGTATTATGCAGCATATCGAGCGTGCAGGTGTTCACTCGGGTGACTCAATTGCCGTTTATCCTCCCTTCTCACTTACGGATAAGATGACACAGACCGTTGTTGACTGCTCCGAAAAACTTGCTCTTGCTCTCGGTACCAAGGGTCTCGTTAACATTCAGTATCTCATTTATGAAAATCAGCTTTATGTTATTGAGGTTAACCCCAGAGCATCAAGAACTATTCCCTATATCAGTAAGGTTACAAACGTTCCTATGGTTGACCTTGCCACAAAGGTTATGACAGGCTCCGCTCTTAAGGATTTAGGCTACGGCACAGGTCTTTACGAAGCACCTCCTTACTTCGCAGTAAAGGCTCCTGTATTCTCCTTTGAAAAGCTCAACGATGTAAACAGCTACCTCGGACCCGAAATGAAGTCCACAGGTGAAGTTTTGGGTATCGGTAAAACTCTCAACGAAGCACTCTTCAAGGGCCTTACTTCATCGGGCATTAAAGTTAATGCTAAAGCTGACAAAAACGAAATGGGCGTACTTTTAAGCGTAGATGAGCACGACCTTGACGAAATCGTTTCCATCGCTAAAAAGCTTCAGGATCTCGGCATAAATATCTATGCCGCAAAGGATACTGCAAGAGCAATTGTAAACCTCGGTATCAATGTAACTTATGTAAAGGGTATCAGAGAAAGTGACTACTGCTTCAAGCTTCTTGAAAGCGGAAAGATTGACTTCATCGTTTACACAGGCGCACTCTTTGATGCCACAATGGATCATTATATTGCTCTTCACAGAAAGGCTCTTCAGCTTGGTATTGCCTGCTTTACTTCTCTTGATACAGCAAATGCTATGCTTGATATTATGGCAAGTAACTACACTCAGCAGAACACAGAGCTTATCGACATCAACAGCATGAGAACAAGCAGAAATATTTTCAAGTTCTCAAAGATGCACGGTACAGGTAATGACTATATCTTCATCGATAACCGTGACGGACAGATTACCTGCCCCGAATCACTCTGTATCAACTTCTGCGAAAGACATTACGGTATCGGCGGTTACGGCTTTATCCTTATCGAAAATTCCGATATTGCCGATGCAAAAATGCGCGTATTCAACCGCGACGGCAGTGAAGGTGCGATGGCAGGTAATGCTATCCGCTGTGTGGGTAAATTCCTATATGATAAGGGTATAGTAAATAAGGAAGAAATCACCGTTGAAACAGGTTCAGGCGTAAAAGAGCTTAAGCTTTATATCTCCAATAAGCGTGTAACAGCTGTTCAGGTTTATATGGGTAAGCCTACCTTCGACTGTGCATCCATTCCCTGTACTCTTGATGAAGATGAGATTATCGACTATCCCATCACAATCGGAGCAAACAGCTATAATATTACCTGTCTTAATATCGGTAATCCTCACTGTGTTGTATTCCAGAAAAATGTTGACGGTCTTGATCTTAACAAGATAGGACCTCACTTTGAAAAGGCTGACATATTCCCCGAAAGAATCAACACCGAATTTGTAAGAGTTGTTAACTCTCATACTCTTAAAATGAGAGCCTATGAGCGCGGTAACGGTGAAACCTTTGCCTGCGGTACAGGTGCCTGTGCCGCCGTGGTAGCCGCTGTAGAAAACGGCTTCTGCAAAAAGGGTGATGAAATTACCGTTAAGCTTAAGGGCGGCGACCTCGCCGTAACCTATAATGATGACGGTATCTACCTTACAGGTAACGCTGTTCTCGTATTTGAAGGCGAAGCTGAATATTAATCTTTAAATAACAATCAGCCGTTGCAGAGCTTTGTGACGGCTGTTTTTCATTGACAAACATATCAAATAGTAATATAATTTTCAATGACAAAATATAGGATAGGTGATTTCCTTGGCTTCTTCCGATAAATCTCTTCTTTTTGAAAAAATGCCCATTCCAAAGGCTGTGGCCTCTCTTGCTTTGCCTACGGTAATGAGTTCACTGGTTATGATTATATATAACCTTGCCGATACATATTTCATTGGTATGCTCGACGACCCTGTACAGAATGCGGCTGTGACTCTTTCCGCGCCTGTTTTGCTTGCTTTCAATGCAATCAATAACCTTTTCGGTGTGGGCGGGTCAAGTATGATGAGCCGTGCTCTCGGCAGAAAAGATTACCGTACAGTCAGGGAAAGTTCCGCATTTTCTTTTTACGGTGCTTTGATGTGCAGTATCGGCTTTTCTTTATTGTTTCTGTTTTTCGGTAAAAACATCCTCACTCTTCTCGGTGCTGATGCGGATACTTTGGATGCTACACAGATGTATATAAAATGGACTGTAATATTTGGTGCCGTTCCCGCCATATTACAAACAACAATGGCGTATCTTGTACGCTCGGAGGGCTATGCCGCAAAGGCGTCTGTAGGCACAATAAGCGGTTGTCTGCTCAATATTCTTCTTGACCCTCTGTTTGCTCTGCCCTTCGGTCTTGATATGGGAGTGGAGGGTGTAGCTCTTGCTACTTTTATTTCTAACTGTGTTTCCTGTGTATACTTTCTTGTTCTTATAATATTTATTTTAAAGAAAAAAACTTCAATCAGTATAAATCCAAAGGATTTTCGTATAAGAAAGCCTATAGTTACGGGGATATTTACTGTGGGAATTTCAGCCTGTGTGCAAAACCTTCTCAATGTTACAGGAATGACAGTTCTTACAAATTCCGTTTCTGCTTTCGGCACAACGCCTATTGCCGCCATGGGCATTGTTCAGAAAATAACACAGGTACCTCTTTATGTTTTTCTTGGTGTTTCCCAAGGTATTGCACCTCTTATTGCTTATAATTACGCCTCAAAAAATTACAAGCGTATGAAAAGCACTGTAACTTTTACAGGAACGCTCATTGTTTCTATGGCAGCTTTTGCTGTAGGTTTCCTTTATTTCGGAGGTGAGGGGATAATCTCTTTGTTTATGAAAAATGAAGATGTTGTTTCCTGCGGTGCAGGGCTTATAAAGGGCTTTAGTGTGGCTTTACCTTTCCTTTGCCTCGACTTTCTTGCCGTAGGTGTCTTTCAGTCTTTGGGCAACGGTAAAAACGCAATGATTTTTGCGGTTACAAGAAAAATAATTCTTGAAATTCCTGCACTTGTGATTCTCAATAAGATCTTTCCTCTTTACGGACTTTCCTGGGCGCAGTTCTGTGCAGAATTTGTGCTGAGTATAGTTGCAGTTATCATTTTAATTAATATTTTCAAAAAACTCGAGAGGGAGAAAGTATAATGCTTCTGCTTGTAATTATTGCTATTTCTTATATAGCCGTCGGTCTTCCCGACTCGGTGCTCGGTACTGTGTGGCCTGCAGTTTACCAAGACCTCAATTTACCTGTTTCTCTGGCAGGCTATATTGGTATGACCGTCAGCGGATGTACGGTTATATCCTGCCTTATGAGTACAAAGCTTGCAAACCGTTACGGTACGGGTGTTGTTACGTCGGTTAGCACCTTGCTTACGGCCGGGGCTTTGCTGGGTCTTTCATTTTCAAATAACGTCATATATTTCTTCTTACTTTCAATACCTTTGGGAATGGGTGCCGGTGCGGTGGATTCTGCTCTCAACGGCTTTGTTGCTCTTTACTGTACCAATTCTCAAATGAGTTACCTTCACTGTTTTTATGGCCTCGGTGTTACTTTAAGTCCCTATCTGATTTCTTTGGCTTTAAGCGACGGCAACAATTGGCGAAGAGCATATCTTATTGTCGGAATTTTGCAATCGGTTATTGCTCTTTTGACTATATCGGTTGTTCCTTATTGGAAAAAGAAAGAAAAAATCAGTATAGAAAAAGAAGAAAAACAGCCCAAAACTCTTTCTCTTTTACAAATGGTAAAAATGCCGTCTGTTGTTTTAAGCTGTATTGTATTCTATATAATCTGTGCCACGGAGTACACGGCAGGGGTGTGGAGCAGTACATTTTTTGCCGAATATAAGGATTTCACTCCCGAAAAAGCAGCAAGAACAGCTATGCTATTTTATGTAGGTATGACCTTGGGAAGATTTATGTCGGGTGTTTTTGGCAATAAACTCGGTAGTAAGAAAATCCTTTATATCTGTGTGGGAATTCTTTTGTGTGCATGCGTTATAATTGCTCTACCACTTCCGTCTTATGTTGCGGCGGCAGGACTACTTCTTTTCGGATTTGGTATGGGTCCCACTTTCCCGAATCTTTCTTACCTTGTTCCCACTCTTTTCGGAAGAGATATTTCCTCTTCGGTTATCGGTGTACAGCTTGCCTCGACCTATGTGGGAATAATGACAGTTCCCCCTGTCTTCGGTATTCTTGCCGAAAAGGTTTCTGCAGGTATTTTTCCCTATTTCCTCTTTGTGCTGATGTGCCTATTCATTCTTGCATCGGTGCTTATGCTGAAAAAATTAAAAGAGAAAGGTTCAGCCTGTATTGATTAAAAGGGAATATAATGATATAATTCACTCAAGAAAAATCAGGTGGTGTTTAAATGAGATTTGAAATTAAAGGTAATGAATTTTATAAAGATTCCGAACCCGTGAAAATCATATCGGGTGCCGTTCATTATTTCCGTAATATGCCCGACACATGGAGCGACATTTTTAAAAAGATGAGGGCTATGGGCTGTAACTGTGTTGAGACCTACTGTGCCTGGAATCTTCACGAAAAACAGCCTGGAGTTTACGATTTTGAAGGCAACCTTGATATTTCACTCTTTCTGCAAAAAGCCGCAGAAGAGGGACTTATGGCTATCGTAAGACCGGGTCCGTATATCTGTGCAGAATGGGAATTCGGCGGTCTCCCTTGGTGGATACAGGCTGATGAGGAAATTGAAATCCGTTGCAGTAACAAAGCCTACATAAAATATTTTGACGGCTATCTTGAAAAACTGTTTGAGCAGATTAAGCCTCACCTTTGTACTAATGGCGGTAATGTAATCATGCTTCAGTGCGAAAACGAGTACGGATATTACGGCGACGATAAAGAATATCTTAAGTATCTTTACAAAAGCTACCGTGAAAAGGGGATAGATGTGCCTCTCTTCACCTCTGACGGAACAAGCAAAGACAATCTTCTTGACGGCTATATCGAAGGCTGTATGGCGACACTTAACTTCGGAAGCCGCGTGGATGAAAACTTTAAGGCTCACGATGAGCTTTTTCCCGACCAACCAAAAATGTGCATGGAAATGTGGAATGGCTGGTTTGATGCCTGGGGTGACGAAAAACATCACACCACCTCTGCCGAGGATTATGCTAAGGTAGTTGACGATATGCTTAAAAGAGGCAGTCTCAATATGTATATGTTCATCGGCGGTACAAACTTCGGTTTTATGAGTGGTGCCAATCATTACGAAAAATTTGCACCCGATGTGACAAGCTATGATTATGATGCGATTTTAACCGAATGTGGTGACATTACACCGAAATACCACGCTGTAAGAAATGTTATCAAAAAATATATTGGTGTAGATTTACCTGAAATCCCTGCTAACAGAGTAAAAAAAGCCTATGGCAAATTCACTCTTACTGAAAAGGCAGGTATTTTCGCGAATCTTTCAAATCTCTCTTCTCCCGTTCATTCTGATGTGCCTTTATGTATGGAAAAATACGGTCAGGGTTACGGCTATATTGCCTACACAACCATTCTCGGCAGAGAGTATAACGATGCCCGACTTTCCTTTGAAAGTCTTGGTGACAGAGCGCAGATTTACATTAATAAAGACCTTGTTGGTATTGTCTACATCAATGATTCTCTCGAAATACGCTTTTCAGCCAAAGCGGGGGACAGACTTACCGTTCTTTGCGAAAATATGGGCAGAGCAAATTTCGGCAGTAAGATGATGCGTAAAAAGGGCATAGCCGGCAGATGCCTCATTAATGACAAGATTCACTTTAACTGGGATGTTTATACTTTGCCTATGAATAATCTTGAAAAGGTGGTTTATTCATCAGAAGAGCCACAGGAAAAATCTGTCTTTTACAAAGGTACAATCAAAGTGGAAGAAACTTTTGACACCTTCTTAAGCCTCGATAATTTCACCAAAGGCTTTGTTGCCGTCAACGGCTATAACATCGGCAGATATTGGGAGATAGGCCCCCAAAAAACACTTTATATTCCTGCTTCACTTCTCAAAGAGGGTGAAAATGAAATAATAGTTTTTGAATCCGACGGAATAAAAGGTGAAGCGGTTATTGAATTTACGGATACACCTATTTTAGGTTAAAAAATATCGGGCTGAAGCGTAAGCGACAGCCCGATATTTTTATGTATTTATCTTTTGAAGCATTTATTGTATCGCTCAACCCAAGCACAAACCTTCTTGAGATTGTATTCTTTGGGCATTGCGGCAGTGACAGCCGTAGCGGCAACAATGTCCGTGCCGAGTTTTATAACCTTTTTGAGCACATCGGTATTGTTCAGAAGACCGCCGACTTTGATTTTTATATCGTCAACACTCATACCGCCAAGCATTGCACCGAGGCTTGTTGAGTCTGCACCGATGGTCATATCGTCAGCGTTGAGAATACCCTTTTCGAATATGTAGTCAAGCTCGTCACATTCAAGTCGTGTAAGAAGAAGCTTAACACAGGCGAGGGGAGCGAGGGCGGAACCGATTTTATTATAGAATTCCGTCTGATATTTCCAAAGGGTTGAGGCACTGTAGCTTTCTGTTTTATCGTCGATGATGACATTGGCAAGAATTGCGGCTGCCTTCATACTGTTTGCTATACCCGAACCGATAATGGGTACAGTCATAAATGCGCTGTCACCGATTGCCGCATAACCGTCAGCCACAAGTACGCCGAGAGGCTGTCTTACGGGAATTTCAACAAATTCGCCACCTCTGACAAGCTTTTCTCCAAGGTGGTGATTTTCTTCACGAAGGCAAGAAAGTGTCTTCTCGACCTCTTCTTCGTCAAGCTTTTGGAATCTACCGATAAGAATGTCTGTGTATTCTTCTTCTGCGGCAACCCAGGAGATACCTAACTTGCCTTTGTGGAAAAGGAGAACCTTGAATTTGTCTTCAACTTCACCGCAGTCAATCTTTTCATAAAAACCGCGCCAGACATAAAAACGTTCAAACTCCTGTGCTTCCTTCTGAATGCCAAGGTGTTTGGGAAGATTCATGCGAAGGGGTGAGTTGATACCGCAGGCATCGATAACAAGGTCGGCAAAAATTTCTTTCTTACCGCTTTTAATACCTGCAATACGGTTTCCGAGCATAAGAGGTCCGTCAACTTCCTTGCCGAACTCAAACTTAACACCGCATTCTTCAGCGTAAGAGATAATACAGTCATAAATTGCTTTTCTTTCCATCTGTATTTCAAGCTGGTCTTCGGGTGTATTCTGTCTTAAAGCTGTCTTCATACCGGGACCGAAGAAGGTCATATCGTTTTTAAGGTTCCACAAATCTTTTTCAGGAACATCCATACCGATTGCAGTGAAGGCCTTGCGGTCAAAAATATCTGTCCAGTCGTAGCCTATTTCTTTTCTTTTTTTCTTTTCGTAAACCGTTACGTCAAAACCGTTTTTTGCAAGAAGGGCACCTGCTGCGATACCGCCGTGACCGCCGCCTGCAATAATAATTTTTTTGCTCATATTTTCTTTCTCCTTAAAGTTTTATAAATTAATTATATATAAAATTAATACAATTTTCAATATGAAATCATAAAAAATGTGGTTATATAATTAATATGCTCGAAACTTGTAAAGATTGATGGGTAGATAGAAAATTAACTTTTTTAAAAAATAAAAATCCCTCCCGTGGAATCGAGAGGGGTGTTTGGTGAGGATGAGTGGGCTCGAACCACCGACCCCTTGCATGTCAAGCAAGTACTCTAACCAACTGAGCTACACCCTCATATTCACTTTTATAAACTGACTTTGATGATTATAGCATATTGCTTTGCTGTTGTCAATTGATTTTATCATTATTTGCCTAACTTATTGACTTAGATTTTCGGTGGTATTATAATAACGTTAAAAACAACATAAGTTGAGGTAGCTGAAATGGCTTTTTTAAACGGTGCAGTTGAATATTATGATCTTGAATCTACAGGGGAAATATGTGACTTTTGTAAGGATATTCCCTTTGGAGAGTACCTTTATGAAGAAGAAACAAAAGGCGAAGTTTATAGTATAACTGACTTCGGTGCAGATGAAAAGAGCGATTATATAACCAATACGAAGGCAATAAACACCGCAATTGAAAAGGCATCCGCAGTGGGCGGTACAGTTCTTGTACCAAACGGAATTTTCATCTGTTCCGCAGTTATTCTAAAAAGTAATGTTACTTTGTTTGTAAAAGGCACACTTAAATGTGTTGACTTTGAAACCAATAAAAAATCCGTTGAAAAGCTCGGCAGGGGAGAAAAATATTATGTTCACAGCCGTTGCCGTAAAGGCTTTATCTATGCCGAGAATGCCGAAAATATAACGATATGCGGCGGCGGCAGAATTGACGGAAGCGGTGCTACCTATTGCAAAGCGGCGCAAAAGCCCGAAAAGCTTATGCCACTTGAAAATTTTCACCTTAAAACATACATTATGGAATTCAGAAAAAGAATCCGCTTTGAAAAGGAAAACAGCGAAAGGGTAAATCTTATTGAGCTTTGCAATTGTAAAGGTGTAGATATACATAACATTGAGCTTTACGAGACAGCTTGCTGGACCTGTAATATTTTTGAAAGTGATAATATACATATCGAAAATGTTGTGATAAACAGCAATTACCACGTAGCCAACAGCGACGGCTTTGATTTGAGCTGTTGCAGTAATGCGACAATCCGTCATTGCTTTATTGCAACGGGTGACGATGCTCTTTGCATCAAGGCTGACGGGGATAAGGATATTGAAAATATTCTGATAGAAGACTGTAAGGCTATGTGCCTTGCTAACTGCTTTAAAATCGGCACCACCGTTTACCGCAACGTAAAAAATGTTACCGTGAGAAACTGCGAATTCTTTTCCGACGGCACCACAGGCGGTTATTCAGGTATTTCCATTCAGTCCGATTGTGGCGGTGAGGTTGAAAACATTCTTGTTGAAAACATAAAAATGAACGGTGTAACTTCGGCTTTTCTTGTGTGGCTCGGTAATCGCAGGCAGATTGAACCGGGTAAAATGAAAGATGTTGTTTTGAGAAATATTACAGCTGAAAATGTTTCGCTTCCTTCGGCTGTGACAGGTGTGGTTCATAAAGAAAAACTTTATCCCGTGCAGAATGTAACGCTTGAAAATATTGATATAGCCTACCGTGACAGCGATGAAGAAATATATATCCGTGACGGTGGAGTAGGTTATGAGGCTATGGAGGAATACCCTGAAATTACCCGTTTAAGCAGTATTTATACCAACTCGCATGAAGAGTCACCCTATTGGGAACTTCCTGTTTACGGATTGTTTGTAAGAGATACGGAAAATATTGCCGTTGAAAACTTTAAGTGCAAACCGCGCACCTGTAACACAAGACCTGAAAACAATCTGTAAGCAATCTGTAAGCAATTTATATGGACTTGCTTTATGGTGAAAAAGCTGTTAATATAATAATATTAATTTTGGAAAGGGGAAAATATGAAAGAAACAAAATTTTATCTTATCACCGACACTCATTATTTTGCCTCGTGTCTGGGATGTTCGGGTGATGAATACGATGATTTTATGCACTACGAGCAAAAATGCTTTGCTGAAACGGAAAGCATAAACAAAAGTGTGTTTGAATATCTGAAAAACGCCGACGAGGCTGACACGGTGCTTATTGCAGGTGACCTTGTTTTCAACGGTGAAAAAAAGAGCCACGAAGAATTTACGGCACTTCTGCATGAGCTTAAAGACAGCGGAAAAAAAATCTTTGTTGTCACGGCAGACCACGATTGCGGTGAGCCATTTGCCTTCGGTGAAAAGGGGAGATACAGTCCCGAGGGAATTGACCGTGATGAGCTTTTTGATTTGTATGTCGATTTCGGCTTCGGCTCTGCCATAGCAAGTGACAGAAAGCATCTTTCCTATGTGGCACAGATTTCCGAAAATGTTCGTCTCCTTGCACTTAATGCCGACTTTAAAAAGGATGGACAGTATCATTTTGACGAAGACCAGATTCAATGGATAGATGAACAGGCTGAAAAGGCACGCGAGGACGGACAGACCATGTTTGCCATGCTTCATTATCCTGTTTTACCCGGTCAGCCGATTTTTGATATTATAACTCCCACAACCGTTTATAAAAATTATGAGTTTGCTACCTTTCTTGCTGACAGGGGAGTCCACCTTATTTTTACGGGGCATATGCACAACCAGAGCATAAACAAATACATAACCGAAAAGGGAAATAAATTCTACGATGTCTGCACAGGCACCGTAATTGCTGACCCTGCTTTTATCCGACTTGTGACATTTAAGGATGAAAGGACCGTGGACATAAAGAGCATACCCACACCCGACTTCGATTTTGACACCAAGGGTAAGGCCTGTAAGCAGTATCTTTCCGATATGTTCGACAATATGATAGTCAATGTCCTTACGGATATGGCTTATGATACGCCGAGAATGATGGGTAAATTCGGTATAGAGGATAAGGGCATCACTAAAAAGTTTCTCGGTATTGTAGGCAAGATTATCTGTAAAATTAAAGTCGGTACTCTCGCCTGTATTCTTTTTATTAAATGCGACAAGAGTATAAAGAAGGTGAAACTGCTTGATTATGCCGCCGAGCTTGTAAGAAATATCTTTGAGGGTAATCAGTATTACAAGGAAGGCACACCAAAGGGGGATTTACTTCTTGCCTTCCTTAAAAGAATTCGCTTTATCCTTAAGAAAATCGAGCTCAAGAACAAGGCAGGCAAAAAGCTTGACCTTTACGATGTGCTGAAAAATACGGCAGGTAATTATGATGTTGATGATTATGATGCGACGCTAATTCTTAAATAAAATAATGTAGGGCGGGATGATATATCCCGCCGCATTTTTTTGTAGTTTTTTAGGTGATAGATTATCTCTTTCCGAACATTCTGAACAGCGGCATACACGCCCCGAAAAAGCGCTTATAAGCAACACAGTAGTCTTCACTTTCCTTGTTTCTCTTACAGCCTCCTGCACGGCATAATGGATAAAATCTGCACTCCTTGCACTCTTTCCTCACGGGCAGACTTTCCATAATGAAATCCTTTGCCTTCTGACTGTTAGCCATATCCTCAAGGCTTTCATTATTGATGTTACCGAGGAGCCATTCGTCAGTACAGTAGAAGTCGCAGGGGTAAATATTTCCGTTACCCTCGGCCACGAACTGGTGGGTGCAGTGTCCCATAAGACCGCACTGCTCCGCTCTTTCACCAAGATACATTCTTACCCAGTTGTCGAACTGACGGATGCTGATGTAATTTCCTCTTGCGAAATCTTTAACATAAAGGTTGAAGGTTTTTATAAGGAAATCCGCATACTGGTCATTTGTCATATAAAGCTCACTCTGTGTGTCGTCTCCCATAGGTCGAAGACAGGGGATAAACTGAATATACTTAAAGCCGTTCGCGCGGAAAAATTTGTAAATTCTTTCGGCATTTTCGGCACAGTAGCCTGTAAGAACAGTGAGAATATTGAACTCAACCTGATGCTTTTTGAATTTGTTCGCCGCCTTGATGATTTTATAGTAGGAGTTCTGTCTCTTTTCATCCAAGCGGAATCTGTTTCCTTCAAAGTCACCGTCAAGACTTAAGCCTACAAGGAATTTGTTTTCACGGAAAAATCTTGCCCACTCGTCGGTAACCAGAGTGCCGTTAGTTTGGATAGAATAAAAAATCTCCGACCTTTTGCCGTTGTACTCTCTTACCTTTTCCGTGAAAAATCTGAAATAGTCAAGTCCTGCTATTAAAGGTTCGCCGCCCTGAAAGGCGAAGGCCACACTGCAGCCGTCAGCGAATTCCAGGGCGCTTTTTATAAGGTTTTCTGCCGTATCCTCTTTCATCACACCGAAGGAGGATACTTCTCTTTGTGATACGACATCACAGTAAAAGCAGTATTTACATCTTAAATTGCAAAGACTTGAGGCGGGCTTGATCATTATTGATAAAGCAGGCATTATTTAATGATACCTCTTCTGTTTTCTGCGAAGCCCTTCTGGATTTCCTTAAGCTTTTCACCCATCTTTTCGGAAATTTCGGGATAAACTGATGTGCGGTTGTAGTTTTCCTGATAGTCGTCGGAAAGAATGTGGAGCCAGTTCTTTCTGTTCTTGTCCCAGAATGCAGAGTTATCATTCTGAATCTTATCAAAGAATTTGAAGGTAAGATATTCCTTTTCATTGAGAATGTCATACTTATATTCGGGGTAAGCATCCTTGACGCTCTTTGAAGTAACTGTGTACTGAATAGCCTTGATGTCCTCTCTCTTCATGTGAAGAATGGGATGGTCTTCGTTGTGTACGGGTGTGTTGTTTGTGATAACAGGAAGGATGGAAACGCCGTCAATAGCTCTGTCTGTGGGCAGATAGTTTGCAGTGCCGCCTGCACCTGTGATACCGCAAAGCTCAATGAGTGTGGGGAAGAAGTCCACCGAGGTTGCGCTTTCCGTTCTTGTTTCGCCTTTTTCAAAAAGACCGCCGTTGTTGTCCCATCTTATCATTAAGGGAACCTTCTGACCGCCCTCGTAAGCCAGATACTTACCGCCGCGAAGGTCGCCTACGCTACCTTCGAGAGCAGGACCGTTGTCACTTGTGAAAACGATAATTGTATCTTCAAGAACACCGAGATCTTCAAGTGTGGTGAAGAGCTTGCCTAAATATGTATCAAATTCAGTAAGACAGTCAACATAAGTACCCATACCCGATGCACCGTCGAAATCGTCACCTGCAAAGACGGGGCCGTGAGGCCAGGGAGTAGCATAGTAAGCGAAGAAGGGCTTGTCGCTGTTTGTAACAGTATCTGTAATCCATTCGGTGATTTCACCGTGGATCCATTCTGTAAGCGGGCTCTGGTCTTTTTTGCCGTTTTCGTCACGAAGCTCGTCGGAGCCGTGAACTACCGTGTATTCGCCGTTTTCTTCACTTACGTGATAGAAAGCGTACATATCATTTACGTGGTGGCTTCCGTAGAAGTAATCGAAGCCCTGATTTGTGGGAAGATATTCGCCGTAGTCACCTAAATGCCATTTACCAAAAGCGCCTGTTGCATAGCCTGCGTTCTGGAAAACTTCAGCAATAGTGATTTCGTCACCGAGCATACCGTCCACATTGTTGCCCATTTCAAAGGAGTTGTAAATTCTGGTCTGTGCAAAGGGAGAGGTAGTCTGAACTGTGGGATAAATAACATTATCTGCGTAACCTCTGTAAGGATAACGGCCTGTAAGAGTAGCAAAACGGGCAGGGGAGCAAACAGAATAGCCCGAATAGAAGTTTGTGAAGTTAAGACCGTTTTCACCGATGGAGTCCATATTGGGTGTGTCATAAATTGCACCGTTGAGAGAAGTGTCACCGTAGCCCATATCGTCCATAAGGATGAAAAGAACATTGGGGTTGTTGGCTTTGGCATCGTCAACATTTTTAAGGTAGTCGTCGTGACCGTCCCAAAGTCTTTCGGTTACGGGCTTTGTTCGAAGGTTGCCCATAAGCACGGCAAGAACAGATGTGAGCATAAGAAGAATACTCAAAGCAAAGGAAGAAACCTTTTTAAGAGCAGTCTTTTCGCACTTTTTCTTTGCAAGGAAGAAAAGTCCCCATAAGCAGATTGCGGCGGGAAGTGCCATAAGAATATTGCCTGCAAGTCTTGTCAGAAAACTGCCTGTACCTGCAAAAAGAGCGTTGTCAGCACTTGACCATCCGGCACCTGTGGAGCCAATGAAAGCACCGAAGCCTGCATCTGCACCCCAAATTACGTGGAAAATAATCATACCCACGGCAGAGGCGGCATAGCCGAAAATCATGGGAGCATAAATCTTTTTCTTGATAATGAGTGAAAGTAAGATAATTGCGGACATAATGCAGCAGTAAAGAAGGCTTACAAGGTTAACAAGATTAAGTCTTGTAATAAGCTGTGCTGCCATAACGCCGATACCCAAAATCATAAGGATAATGGGGAACACCTTTTTTGAGGTGTCAAGGGTAATTTTTTTATTCATAAATTCACCTTTTTTGCCGTTCATAGTAACGGCACCTTTCTCTTTAATAGATAAATTATATATTATTTAAAGGGTATAGTCAACCGAAAAATTGAATTTACGGCTATACTTTTTTTTATATTTGTGTTATTATACAGACAGAAAAAAGCAGAGGTGTAAAAATGAGCGTAATAACTGATGATATAATTTCTCTCGAAGAAAAAATTAAAAAAATAGCCTTGAGCGAAAGGAAAAATAATGACTTTGAATTTTCTAAAATCACCGTAAGACCCTTCCGTTCCAAAAAGGGGATGGTATGGCAACTTGAAAAGTTCAAGGATAACAAGGTTTTTCACGAAAATCTTTCAAAGGAAGACTTCCTTTTGTGGCTGACAGAAACAGGTGAAAAAAACTTTCGTCAGGTCTCCCTTACGGCTGAAGGAGTAAACATCCATTACACGTTTTTTTTCGATAAAATAAAAAGAAAAGAAACTGCAAACACCGTCAAAAAGGTACAGCAGACTCATAACAAAGAAAAATCCTACATATTAAAACATGGTGAAAACATACCTGCCCTCGTTGAACTTGGTGTATTCACAAAGGATTTCAAAGTTGTCAACAGCAAATACGATAAGTATAAACAGATTAACCGCTTTATCGAAATTATTGACGATAGTTTCAATAAAATGAATAAGGATGAAATCACCATACTTGACTTCGGTTGCGGTAAGTCTTACCTTACTTTTATCGTTTACTACTATTTCACCCACATTAAAAAGGTCAAGGCTACTGTTTTAGGTTATGACCTTAAAGAGGATGTAGTCGAAAACTGCAATAAAATCGCAGAAAGCTATGGCTATGAGGGCTTGAAATTTTATGTAAACGATGTAACCAAGGGTGAGCTTTTTGAGGGTGAGGTTGATATGGTTATAACTCTTCACGCCTGTGATATTGCTACGGATTTTGCCCTTTATCACGCTATCAACCATAAGGTGAAGCATATCTTTTCCGTGCCCTGCTGTCAGCATGAAATCTGCTCATCAATTAAAAGGGGAGGAGACTATGACATTCTCCTTTCTCACGGACTTATCAAGGAAAGATTTTCAGCTCTTCTCACTGACAGCATCAGAGCAGAAATACTTCGCCTTTGCGGTTATGAGACGGACATTATCGAGTTCGTTGACTTTGCCCATTCACCTAAAAATCTTATGCTTCGCTGCAAACTTAAAAAGCCCCTCACACCTGACCTTACCGGAATAGAGAAGCTTATGGAAAGATATAAATTTACACAGAAATTATATGACCTTGTAAAAGAATAAAGATTAAGAGAGCCGATTTTTTGTCGGCTCTCTAATTTTTATCTGAAAATATCTATTATTTCCGTTTTGCCCGTGTGGTCATAAACGATAGCCTGTAGGCTTTTCATCGACCAATTGTCTTTCGCGCGGAGATAGCACCCGCCGTTTTCACCGTGCTTTCTTTCACTGCTGTAAATGTAGCCTTCCTGCGGAATATCAGCTTCACCGTCATAGTTCCATTCATTTAACCCTTTATATACGCGATAGGTCTCTGCCTCACCACCGTAATCGAAAAGCCTCATGGTATTCAGGTAATAGGTGTAAAGGTAAGCTGAAGTACCGTGCCTTCTTATATAAACTCTTTCTCCGTCGGCTGAAACCGTACAGTCTAGAATATCAATGCCTATTTTATTTAGAATAGCATAACTCAATCGGTCAGTTACTCTTTTATCCTCTAGGTTATAAACCAAAAGTCCGAAGGTTCCTTGCAGGATAAGTTTTCCGTTTTCGCAGTATAGGATTTTCGGCATTTCTGCACCGATGTTCATTTTTTCTATGTCGCCAAGATATATATCACCGCCGTTGTGAAACACATCAGGTCTTTCTGTTAAAAGTGCAGTGAAATTATTATAAGTAAGACCTATATTTTTCGGCACATATATGGCGGCAAGATAACCTGAATATCCTTTGTCCTGATAAACTGTATTTGGAACTGAAACGAGTATGGCTGTCATATCTTCTTTCCAATAAGCGAAATCGGTTACTGCATAACTGCTGTGTCCTTCGCTGTCAGGAATATAGACTATATATAAATCCTTTTCATCCTCCACAGCGGCGTATTTGTCGATAACCTCGGAAAGACTTGAAAGTCCGTCTGCTTTTTCATTCATATTCGTATACAGTGCATAGTCGCTAATCAGATTTTCGGCATTATCTTCTCTGTATATGAGACAGTACTGTCCGTCATAGACCTGCTTGTTACCGTTTCTTATCAGGTGGAGCTGTTAAGCGCTTTTTCTCTAATTATTTTTTCAGTGGCATCGTCAGGAAGATGTGTTTTTATCAGCGGTTTGAGGGGAACGATGTCATAGGAAAAATCAACTGCGCTTGGAGTGTTTACGGTTTCTTCTTCCTCTTTTTTGCTTTCAGTGTTGCTTGTTTCTTCCTGTGGGGTATCTCCGTTTAATGTAACACCTATACCGTAATTTCTCTTCGCCTTTTCAAAAACCTTTTCTTTGAGCTGTTCGTTTATATGCAACGTATTTCCGAAATCGTCGATTTCTGCATCTGTGCCGTAAAGATGCTCGGTAAAATCTTTATATACAACTTTGTATCCGTCATAAATGCCGAATGTGAACTCTGCCATACCTTCGATGGGAGTATCGTTTTTAAGAGCACCAGTGTTTTTGTTATAGCTGAAGCGTGTACAGTTGAATATTGCATATAAAGTAATTTCTTCTGCAGTTCCGTCAGAAATATTCACCCATTCTTCTTTAAAGATGTAGTGACTTTCGCCTATATAATCATCCTCGATTGCCCATTGAGGAACGTAAAAATCCACAAGCAATTCGGAAATCATATCATCAGCCTGCTGTTTTATAAAAGCGGTTTTGAGCTTTGATGTGAAAAGAGCTTCAATGTTTTTGGGCTTATGGGAAGTAAAAAGATACTCACATTCTCCCTCTTCGCTTGTCCACACCCTTCGGAAGTCGGAGCTGACACAACGCTCGAATGTCTGTACATCTCCAAGGAAGGCCTTGACGACATAGGAAGGCTCGGGTAGAGATTTCGAGGGATGTTCTGTTTCCTCGGTTTTCTTTTTATCAACAGTTATGCCGTTAATGAGTTCACGAAGAGTTTCAATCTGACTTTCAGAGGTGAAGATATAGGTGTTTTCAGGTGTGGTGATTTCCAATCTGTCAGTTTTCACCGACATAGGCTCGTAAAGATAACCTTCCGCAAGCGTAACTCCCTTGGGTACCGTAAGGAAGCATGCCGCCGTTATGATGCAGGCTAAAACACCGACAAGAATAATCCAAAAGGCAGGCTTTTTATAATTAAGCACATTCTTTACTCTGTCCTTTACTCCCACCTCACCGAAAGCAAGAGGACAGGCGGCGATTCTCTTTCTGTTTACACTGCAGTTCAGAAGTGCATAGGAATATTCCTTGCAGTTATCTTTATTGAAATCCTTTACCACCTTTTCATCACAGGCAAGCTCAATATCTCTGCACAGGAGTATATAAGCGAGCCATAAGAGGGGATTGAACCAATAAACCGAGAGAATGAGAAAAGCAAAGGGCTTTATAAGATGGTCTTTTCTTTTAAGGTGTGCACTTTCGTGAGCAATTACATATTCTCTGTCCTTTTCGCCGATGTTATAGGGGAGATATATTTTCGGTCTGATAACACCTAAAATAAAAGGCGAGGGTACATTTTCACTCTCGTATATATTCTCTGTAAGTTTTGTGGAGGTTCCTACTTTTCTTTTTAGGCTGATATAGGTGATAAGAGTGTAAAGAAGCATAACTGCAATTCCTGTCACCCACAGATAAGAGGCGATTATAGTGATAACCTGTAAGGGGTTGACGCTGTTTTCGGGGCTTGAAGCGAGAATATCTGAAATAACAGGGTTTATCGCTTCGTTTACTCTGTTAAAGCCGCTGTCGACGGTGGGTGCCACTTCATAAAGGGTCGAAGGTGCAATAAATTCCTTTGAGGGGATAATACTGAAAATACTCTCAATTGAAAAAGGAAAAACAAGTTTTATTCCAACTATAGACCAAAGAATACAGTGTACCCATTTCGGTGCTTTTTTGAGCAAAAATCGTATTAAAATTACAGCCAAAACGAGCCAACTTGCATTTATGCTCATATTAAATAAGTCAAGAAAAATATTTTCCATAAAAGCACCTCCTTATTTTTCAATAATGCTGATGATTTCTTCTATTTCCTTGTCCGTTAACTTTTTCTTTTTTGAGAATGCGGCAATAAAGGCAGGTAGAGAGCCTTCAAATTTGCTTTCAAGCATTTCGTCAACCTCGGCTTTTTGTGCCTGCTCTTTCGAAACAAGAGAAGTGACAACAGTGTTCTCGTTTTTCACCACTCCTCGGTCGGAAAGACGTTTGATAACTGTGTAGGTTGTAGTTTTTGACCAGCCTAATTTTTCTTTGCAAAGCTCGGAAAGTTCTCTGCTTGAAATAGGCTCATGTTCCCATAAAATGAGGCAGAAGCGGTACTCGCTTTCAAAAATTTTGGGTACGTTCATATTCATCACTCCTTATTCTAATAGGTTAGAACAATTATATTCTAACCTATTAGAATGGATTTGTCAATAGATAAAAAGAAAAAGCAACCGAAAATTTTTCGATTGCCTTTATAGTTTTAATCAAATCTAACTTTCGCCTTATTTCTCGGCGGTATTCTCTGATACTCCACATCGGGATAACCTAAAACAAGACAGGTGACAGGGGAGTGCCCATCGGGAAGGTGAAGCATTTTCTTTACCTTCGGGTTGAGTTTTGCCGCCGCCACGAAAAATCCGCTGTAAAGGACACCGATTCCCATCGTTGCAGACAAAAGCTCCATATATGATGAGGTGAGACAGGCGCTTGTATCGCCCTTGCCGCTGATTACAATTACTGTAGTAGAGCCTTTGAAAAAGAAGTTATCGTCTATGGTAACATTACCGATGTATTTTTTTATGGGAGAAGCCGCCTTCATAGCTATGCGGAAAAACTTTACACATTCCTTTTCGATTTTGGGAATTGACTTGCGAAGTACAGTGAAAGAGAAGTCCTGTGCATTTGTACCTGTGGGGCAGTATCTTCCTGCTTCGATGATTTTTTCTATGTCTTCAATGGGGATTTCTTTGTCGGTGAATTTGCGGATTGTACGTCTGCTTTTCATGGCAGAAAGTAAATCCTCACTGTCAATCTTCGTCACATCGAAGACCTTTTCTTCCTCGAAATCCCTGTAGTTCGCCATAGTTACTGCACCCGTGGGGCAGATTGCATAGCAGTGTCCGCACTGAATACAGCGTTCATACATAAACTCCGCCTTGCCGTCAATAAGACTTAATTTTTCCGAAACGCAGTCCTTTATACATTTACTGCAACCGGTACACTTTTCCTTGTCAATTATAACAGGCTTCATATTTTTGCCTCCTGAAAATTATTATGAGAAAATTATATCAGCCTTATATTTTTATGTCAATTTAATTTTTATTAAAAGAAGGCACCCCGACGGAGTGCCCCTATTTAATATCAGTTTGACGGTGGTGCAGTTGTAGTTGTTGCTGATACTGTTGTGGCAGTGACGATATCTATGATACCGCCTGTGGTTTCTGCTGTTACAGTATTTTTCATATCATCTTCGGAAACTATTGTACAGCTTCTTTCTTTATCGCCCGTGTCAAGATTATGCTCGATAATCACATTGTTGTCGATAGTGTAAAGAAGATTGCCGATATAGGTGCCTCTGAAAAGCTCGCTGTAATGATAGCCGTAGTAGGTTACATTATAGCCTTTACTGCTGGCGAAATAATGAATATAACCAAGGTGGTCCTTTATCTTGCCGTCTTCTATAGTGAGAGTCTGGATGCTTTTTACCGTGTTACCGTCGTGGTAGTGACTTACGGGAATACCGATGAGATTTCTTTCCTTGTAGAAGAAAAATGCTTTCGGGTTTTCGTTTACCAGAGAGAAGGCATCCTTGATAACAAAGGTGTCGGTCTCTTTCGGATTTGTCTTGTCTCTTACATCAAAAACGGAAACCTTTACTGTGTTTGACTTCACATTTTCGTCAGTTCCGTCATAGCCTATACCCACAAGGTAGCCGTCGGCTATGGGATGAATGTAGGTGGAGTAGCCGGGGATTTTCAGTTCGCCTGTGATTTCTGGCTTTGTCGGGTCAGAAAAGTCAATGATAAACAGAGGGTCAGTATTACGGAAGGTTACCACATATCCTGTCTCACCCATAAATCTTACAGCCTTTACCTGCTCGTCCTTTGCAATGTCTGTCAGCTCACCAATTATATTTAAGCTGTCATCAAGAACATAAACACAGCTTACATCCACAGCCTTGCGGTAATCATAGTAGCAGGCGGCTACTCTTAAGTTGCCCTGATACTCGTCGAAGGAATACTGATTGATACATGTACCCTTAAATGAGCCAGTTGCCTTGTGAGTGATTTCCGTGCCGTTGAGAGAGAAGGAGTTAACTATAGTCTTCACTACAGCATAATCGTCGCCGTAGATATCTTCTGCGTCTGTCGAATAAACATAGAGAGTTTTTGCCGTGGAGTAAATTTCGAAGCCGTCACCTAAAACGGAAATGGCATCTACCTTGCTGTCAGGTTTATTTGTGTCGAAGGCTGAAACAACAATATATCTCGTGCTGTCTTCGTCTATCATATAGCATCTTGAATACTGAATGCAGTCACAGTTCACCTGTGGGATAGCATTTTTCTCTACCTCCTCGGCTGAAGAGCCTCTTACTGTATAATTGGTAACAGTATAGATTATGCCGTCAACCATTCTTGAGGAAACATAATTACCGTCTTGGTCAAAGCGTCTGACTTCCTTGGGTGCGTGTCTTTCACTGATGTCATAAATCACCACATAAGTCTTATCATTGTAGGTGCAAAGAGCGGTGAGTGTGTTTCCGTCAAGATAAATATCCTGAATATACATATCGGTCGTCAGGTCGCTGTGGTACTTTTCGAGTCTGCTGTTTTCTTTGATTTCTTCTAAAACCTCTGAATCCTTAAGCTCGATTTTACCTCTGTAAATTCTTTTCATGGACTCTGTGTCCAATATGGTAATTCCGTTGGTGTCGGAATAGCTTTTACCGGGATGATTTACGATGTAAAGATATCTGCCGTCATTTTTGATGATGTCACCCTCGTCTACGTCTGTAACCTGTACATTTGTAGTGCCGTGGGGCACTTTCCCTCTGTCATCGCCGGTTGCCTGTGCGCTGGGAGCAGCCGTTACTGCCATAGAGGGAGCCATATTTTCCATTACAGCTGAATCCGCGGCCTTGTCTTCACTCACTCCGTAAAGGAAAATGTCGCTTGCATAATTAAAAACTATATCTACATAATTGTCAATCTTGCCCTCGGCATACATTTTTACGAAATGGTTTTTAAGATCCTTTTCACTTTTTGCTACCTTGAGATTAGAAACGGCGGGAGTTTTCTCTTTTGTTTCTTCCGTAGCCGTCTGCTGTTCATAATTTACTGTAACATCGGGAACGACAGCAGGGGCAGTGGTGGTAGTATCGTGATTTACAGTTACAAACTCACTGCGAAGTCCTATCGTAAATGCCGCCACAATTACTATTACAAGCATAGCCGCCGCTGAAAGCACCTTCGGTAAAATCCTTACCTTAAGTTTTTCGGGTTTTACATCTTTTTCCTGAATCATTTTTACAATATTATTCTTTGAAAGGCTTTCAGGAAAATCGATTTCCTTTTCGAATTCTTCTTTCAATATATCCTTTTTCATCTTGTCACCTCATCTGTATGTAGGAGCTGTCTTAATTTTTCCGTGCTTCGCATAAGTTTCGAGCGCACTGTCGAATCTTTAAGCTTCAGCATTTTTCCTATTTCCTTGCTTGTGTAGCCTGCCACATAGGAAAGGAGAATAATAGTTCTTTCTTCTTCTGTGAGCATTTCGAGAGAGTTTTTTAGGCTGATTATTTCGCTTTGGTCCGAATCTTCTTTACATAAGTCGATAAGTGAAGAATATTCGACCGTCTCTCTTGCTCTGATTTTTTCCGTGAGTGATTTGTTGCAGCAATTATAGAGAATTTTGAAAAGCCAGCTTTTGAAAGCAGAAGCTTTTTTCAGAGTTCCTATTTTCTGAAACGCCGTAAGCACACAGTCACTTACACAGTCCTCGGCAAGGGTAGGTGAACCCAGATAATAAAGGGCAAACCTGTACATATCCTTGCTGTAGGTTTCATAGAGAATACCAAAGGCTTCAATATTTCCTTCTTTTGCTTTGATTACCAGATTGTTAATAATTTCTGAGCTCATATTTATCACATCCGTTCATACTATTAGATGATAAAATAATTTCATTTGTTGCATTAATTTTACAAGTTTTTTTTGCGATTTACAAGTCTTTGAAAACATATACTATATATAACTCTGACCGTGAAAGGAATTTTTTTAATGGTGAATAAAGAAAAAAGAGACAGAATAATGAAAAAAGCCCGTTCAGTTATAAAGGTGAGAACCGATGACGGACGGATAAAAAGTGATGTTAACGGCTCATACACGGGTGTGCCTTTCGATAAAAATGAAAGACCCGTGCAGGATGCTGACGACCTGTAAGTATTACTGCTTAATACAAAACTTTCGTCAACGAGGGGGCGGCGGGACAAAGCGAAGCCCACAGGACTTCGCTCACGGATTTTTACTAAAAAACCGCGCCCCGTAAACGGGATTTGTCCCGCCTTTCAGCCCATTATACCTTCTGTTTAACTAATTAAACATTTAATTTTACAAAAAGGTTGACTTTTGGAGAGTTATTCATTATAATATAGATGTTAAAAAGGTGTTTTATATATTCACCAAAATTTCAGGAGGAATTTAATATGAAAAAAACTCTTTCAATTTTAATGACAATTCTTATTATTGCTCTTTCATTTACTTTCGTTGCAAGTGCTGCTTGTGAATGCAGAGAACATAAAGCAAGCCCTGCAAACAGTTGCCATTGCTGTATTGATTGTGACAATTTTGATGAGCATTGGGCATCTTCATGCGTAAAGAAAACTGATGCCGAGGGTAAAATTGTAATCGATAAAGAATCAAGATGCTGTATCCACTGCACAGGTCTTCTTGATTGCAGCTGTGGCTGTGAATGCTGCGTAGCAGGTGACGGTAACAATTCTTCAGCTCCCGGACAAATTTTAACTCCCGAACAGCAGGATCAGGTTGTTGACACATTCCAGAATGTTCTTGGCCGTATCCGCGAGTTCTTTGATAAGCTTTTTGATGCTATCTTTGAATTCTTAAGATTCGACGAAATCATGGGTAACAACTGATATTGAATGTTTACATAAAAGAGACTGTCTTTGGACAGTCTCTTTAGTTTTTTCATAAATCTATAAAAATATGAAATAATTTTGAATAAACTATTGACATTTTAGTTGTAATAATATATAATCAAAGCATATTAAGGGTAACCTTGATAAATCTAAAAAGGAGGCACGCTATAATGGAAAATATCGATTTCAAAGCAATCATTGAAAACATCCTTCTCTATTTCCTTAAGGTATTTGCATACTTTGGTTATGCAACTGAAGAAGATGTTAAAGGCTTCGAAGGTTACGTAAAAGGCGAATAATTCAAACTAGTTAAAACAATTGTTTTAAGGAAAGAGCACCCGTCAGGGTGTTCTTTCTTTTTATCGTTTTTATGAAATAATTTTGAATAAACTATTGACATTGTTGATTTAGTGTTATATAATATAGCCATATTAAGGGAAACTTTAATAAATAATAAAAGGAGGACGCTACAATGTTTGAAACAATCAAAGATATGTATTCATACCTTTTCGAACTCATCGCAAAGCTTATGGAAATCTTCGGTTACAAGTACAACGAAGAAACAGGTAAGATCGAAGAAATCGCATAATTCTGAAATGAATTAAACAATTGTTTAAGAACAAAACCCGCCGTCAGGTGGGTTTTGTTTTTTTCTTTCAAAATATTGACATTTGCTTTTTATGGTTATATAATTACAGTGTAAACACAAACATCAGGAGGAACTTTTATGTTAGAAAATGTTGAAACTTATTTAAACGGCATCGTTGATTGGTTCAAAAGACTTTTCACCATTATTTATGAATTTCTTGGTGATATCGGTGTTGATGCATAACACGCAGTAAAAATTAAAGAGACTTGTTCACTGTGAACAGTCTCTTTCTTTTTTTATCTGAATTTATCAAAAAATCTTCTCTTCTCTTCGCCTATGGTTGTACCGTCATCTATATTATTTTTCGGTTTGTTGGGAAGAGAATCATTGAATTTTTTGAGCATTTCCTTTTGCTCGTTTGTAAGATTTTTCGGTACCTCAACCACTATTTTGACGAACTGGTCACCCTTGCTGCGGGAAGAAAGCTGCTGAATGCCTCTGCCTTTGAAACGGAAAACCTCACCGGGCTGTGTACCTGCGGGAAGCTCATATTTAACCTTTCCGTCAAGGGTTGGAATGTACAGTGTATCACCCAAAGCTGCCTGTGCATAGGTAACAGGCACCTCGCACCAAACGTTGAAGCCGTCGCGTTCAAAGAAGGGATGGGGACGGACATTTACATTAACACGAAGGTCACCTGCGGGACCACCGTTAACACCGGGATTACCGCCACCGCTTACATTGAGAGCCTGTCTGTCGTCGATACCTGCGGGGATGTTGATTTCCACGGTCTGTGCCTTGGATTCAAGACCTGTACCGCGGCACTTCTGACAGGGGTTCTTTACTATTTTTCCTTTACCGCCGCATTCATTACACTGTCTTGTGGTGCTCATGATACCGAAAGCGGTTCTTTGCTGAATGTTTACCTGGCCTCTGCCGCCGCAGGTGGGACAGGTTTCGGGCGAAGAGCCCTTCGCGGCGCCTGAACCGGAACATTCCTTACACTTGTCTACTCTTGTTATGTTAACCTTTTTCTTACAGCCCTTTGCTGCTTCCTCGAAGGAGATGGTTACGTTAGTCTGTATGGTTGAGCCTTTTCTCGGGGCATTTGGATTCTGCTGTCTGCCCCCGCCGAAGCCTCCGAAACCGCCAAAGCCTCCGCCGAACATACTGCCCAAAATATCGCCAAGATCAAAATCTCCGCCGAAGCCACCGAAACCGCCGCCAAATCCGCCGGCACCGAAGTTGGGATCAACACCTGCATGTCCATACTGGTCATACCTTGCCTTTTTATCGCTGTCGGAAAGTACCTCGTAGGCCTCGTTTGCCTCTTTGAACTTCGCTTCAGCTGTAGCGTCGCCGGGATTAAGGTCGGGGTGGTACTGTTTGGCGAGCTTACGGTACGCCTTTTTTATTTCATCCTCCGAAGCGCTCTTGCTTACACCAAGGACTTCGTAGTAGTCGCGTTTATTTTCTGCCATTTATTTATCTTCCTCTCAAAGAGTGAAATCATAACACGGGCTGTTCGCTACGGAACAGCCCATTAATATTTAATTTATCAGTTAGCGTCTGTAAAGTTTGCATCGGTATAGCCGGCATCTGTGTAGCCGTTGTTGCCGTCAAAGCCCTGATTCGGGTCAGCATAACCTGCGCCGCCCTGCTGGAAGTCGTTGGGGTTGAAGCCTTGTGCGCCCTGGGGATTTGCCTGCTGATACATCTTTTCGGAAAGCTTGTAGAATGCCTGTGTAAGAGCTTCCTTTTCGTTTTTGATAAGGTTGATATCTTCGCCCTTGAGAGCGTTCTTAAGAGAATCAATCTTTGACTGAATATCTGCCTTGTCGTTTTCATCAAGAGCCTTTGCGGCATCCTCGGAAAGAATCTTTTCGCACTGGTAAACCATCTGGTCTGCTTCGTTTCTTGTGTCGATTTCTTCACGGCGCTTTTTGTCTTCCTGTGCAAACTGTTCTGCTTCTCTTACAGCCTTTTCAATGTCTTCCTTGGACATATTTGTGGAAGAGGTGATAGAGATTGACTGCTCCTTGCCTGTGCCGAGATCCTTTGCAGATACGTGAACAATACCGTTTGCGTCAATGTCAAAGGTAACTTCAATCTGGGGAACACCGCGGCGTGCGGGCATAATACCGTCAAGGCTGAATACGCCTAAAGTCTTGTTATCTCTTGCAAATTCACGTTCACCCTGAAGCACGTGTACTTCAACTGAAGGCTGATTGTCTACTGCTGTGGAGAAAATCTGGCTCTTCTTTGTGGGGATGGTTGTATTTCTTTCGATAACCTTTGTGTTGATACCGCCCATAGTTTCGATACCGAGTGAAAGGGGAGTAACGTCAAGAAGGAGAAGACCCTTAACGTCGCCGCCTAAAACACCGGCCTGAAGTGAAGCACCGATGGCAACACATTCGTCGGGGTTGATGCCCTTGAAGGGCTCTTTGCCGATATACTTTTTAATTGCATCGCTTACTGCGGGAATTCTTGATGAACCGCCGACCATAAGCACCTTGTCAATCTGATTTACGCTAAAACCTGAGTCGGAAATAGCCTGACGAACGGGACCCATTGTTGCTTCAACAAGATCAGCTGTAAGCTCGTTGAACTTTGCTCTTGTGAGTGTCATTTCAAGGTGGAGGGTGTTACCTGCACCGTCAACTGTGATGTAGGGGAGTGAGATTGAAGTGGAAGTAATGCCTGAAAGCTCAATCTTTGCCTTTTCTGCGGCTTCCTTAAGTCTCTGCATAGCCATTTTGTCGCCGCGAAGGTCAACACCTTCTTCAGCCTTGTAGGATGCAACGATCCAGTCAATAATTCTCTGGTCAAAGTCGTCACCGCCAAGACGGTTGTTACC
>JAZUNX010000024.1:0-7547 GCA_045604385.1 Acutalibacteraceae bacterium | reverse complement strand
TGTGGGCATAATTGGCCATACAGGCTCGGGCAAAAGCACCCTTATTCAGCATTTTAACGGTCTTTTAAAGGCTACATCGCGTACAGTTTTCCTGGACGGTAAGGATATATGGGAGGATAAAAGCAAAATCCGTAATGTACGCTTCCGTGTGGGTATCTGCTTTCAGTATCCGGAATACCAGCTTTTTGAAGAGACTGTTTATAAGGATATTGCCTTCGGCCCAACAAATATGAAGCTTGATGAAAAAGAGATCGACCGCAGAGTTAAAAGCGTAATAAAATTTGTAGGTCTTGACGAAAGCTATCTCGAAAAATCTCCCTTTGACCTTTCGGGCGGTGAAAAGAGAAGGGTTGCTATAGCAGGTGTTATGGCTATGGAGCCGGATGTGCTTATTTTAGACGAGCCCTGTGCAGGATTAGACCCGAAGGGCAGAGATACGGTGCTTTCTCTTATCAGCGAATACAGAAAAAATACAGGCAGTACTGTTCTTGTTGTTTCGCATAGTATGGAGGATATTTCCAAAATTGCAACAAAAGTCCTCGTTATGAATGAGTCGAGGCTCGCTTACTACGATACTGTTGAAAATGTCTTCTCTCACAGCGAGGAGCTTAAAAATATGGGACTCAATATTCCTGTCCTCACTTCGCTTTTTCTTAAGCTAAAAGAAAACGGCTACGATGTGAATACGGATATTTATACTCTCGAAAAAGCACGTGACGAACTTCTCTCACTTGTGAAAGGGGGTAAGGATCAATGATTTCCGACATTACAATCGGTCAGTATTATAAAGGTAATTCCTTTGTTCATAAGATGGACCCACGTATAAAAATCCTTATAACCATCCTTTTTGTTGTAATGATTTTTATGTGTAAAAACTTCCTGTCCCTTTTACTGACAGCAGTTTTTCTTACGGTATCTATTCTTTTTTCAAAGGTACCCTTTAAGATGTTCTTTAAATCTCTTAAGCCTATAATCCCCATAGTCCTTTTCACGGCAGTTATCAATATTTTCTATATCGGCGGCGGTAAAGAGCTTCTTTCACTTGGCTTTGTGACCGTTACGTCAAAAGGCGTGTTTACGGCGGTGTTTATGGCTCTGCGTATTGTTCTGCTTATTATGAGCAGTTCCATTCTTACCTATACCACCGTACCCACAATGCTCACCGATGCCATTGAAAAGCTTCTTTCACCTCTTAAAATTTTTCACATTCAGGTGCATACCCTTGCTATGATGATGACACTCGCTTTGCGCTTCATTCCCACTCTTATCGAAGAAATCGAAAGAATAATGAATGCACAAAAGGCGCGAGGTGCAGATTTCGAAAACGGAAGCTTTACCGACAGAGCCAAGGCTCTTGTTCCTGTGCTTATCCCTCTTTTCGTTTCTGCCTTCAGAAGAGCCTATGAGCTTGCTTTTGCCATGAATTGCCGCTGTTATACAGGCGGTGAGGGCAGAACAAGAATGAAACAGATGAAGCTTCACCTGACGGATTTTACGGCACTTTTCCTGTTTGTTGCAGGGCTCGTCGGTGTGATAGTGATCAATAAATTTTTCGGTGTGGTAATTTAAAATGGAAAAAAATGTAAGGCTGTTCCTTGCCTATGACGGAACAGATTATCACGGCTGGCAGATGCAGGAAAACGCCATTACTGTGCAGGAATGTATCACAAAGGCGGCGGAAAAAATCTTTTCGCAGAAAATTTCCGTAAACGGCTGCAGCCGTACCGACAGCGGAGTACACGCTAATGAGTTTTGCTGCAATTTTCGCTTTGACGGTGAAAGAGCAGAGGATAAAATTATACTCGGTATGAACTCACAGCTTCCCGAGGATATAAGGGTCTTCGGCTGTGAATATGTAGATAACGATTTCCACGCCCGTTTTGACTGCAAGGGCAAGGAATATATCTATAAAGTATGGAACGGCAAAACAGGCAACCCCTTTATGAACAGGTATTCTCTCTTTTATCCTTACGTACTTGACGAAAGGCTTCTCGACAGCCAGGCGAAGGATTTTATCGGCTCTCACGATTTTGCCGCCTTCTGTGCCGCAGGAAGTATTGTCAAGGATACGGTGAGAACAATCAAGGATTTTTCGGTTAAAAGAGAAGGGGACTTGGTTACCTTTTCCGTTACGGGTGACGGCTTTCTTTATAATATGGTGCGAATTATGGTCGGCACTCTTATTTATATAAACAACGGTAAAATCGAGAAAGACACCATTCCTGATATTATCCTTTCAAAGGATAGAATAAGAGCAGGAATAACTGTAAGACCCGAGGGTTTATATCTTAACAAGGTATTTTATTGATACAGGAGAAAAATATGATTAAAGAGAACAAAAGCGGACAGAAAAAAACGCAACCTGCCAATAAACAGGTAAAAAAGAAGCCTATGGCTAAAAAGAAAAAGCAAAACAGCAAATATGTTCTGATAGGTGCGGTAGTTATTACTGCAGCGCTTATAGTTTTGGGAGCGCTTGTTTTTTCGGCTGACAAGGTGCTTTCGGATGACACGGTTTCATCGGAAAACAGCGAGCTTCTTTCAACCGTAAGTACAAACGAAATGGGCTTTCCCGTTACTTTTTCAAATAATGACATAATAAGAGTTGAATCCTTTTCGTCAAAAATCTTTGTTCTGGGCAAAAAAATACTTACCTGTCTTTCTGACAGAGGTACGGTAAAATATAACCGTATTTTCACTTTTTCGAATCCCGATATGGCAGTCAGCGAAAATTACGGTCTTGTCTATGACAGAGCCTCCTCAAAATATTTCATCTTCAATTCAAAGGGTGTTATCTATGAGGGCGAAACGGAAAACAAAAAGCATATAATAACTGCAAAAATCAATAACAGAGGTGACGTTGCCCTTGTGACAAAGAGCGACGATTCAGCATGCCGCGTGTCACTTGTGGATAAAAAAGGTAAAGTCCTTTATATATGGGCGTGTGCCGAAGAATACGGTGTAAGCGTTGATTTATCCGAGGACAGCAGAGAGATTCTTTGCGGTGCCATCGGCTCGGAAAACGGAGCCGTATATTCAAAGCTTTATCTTCTTGAAACCTATTCCGACAGTCAGGCGCAGGAAATGACAGTCAAGGATAATGCGGTGGTACACGTTGAGCTTTCGGGCAAAAGAGCAATTGCCACCTGTAATAAATCAAGAACTGTCTTTACTGTAAGAAACAGCGGTATCACCGAGGAAACTACTGCTTATTCATCGAATATTATTTCCTTCGCGAGTGATAAAAGCGGTAACGCAGCCGTTATAACCAATAAGGTAGGCTCCTTCGGTACGAACGAAATAACAGTTTATAATAAAAATAACGATATAACTTACGTAGGTTTCACCGACGAGGAAATCGTCGATGTTATCTGCCGCGGTAAAAAGGTATATCTTCTTACTGACACGGCAATATATGAATCCTTGTCTGACGGCACCTTTGAGGTGACCGGTACAAAGGAAATTTCAGGGGAAGGGATGGTGATTTGCAAAAGCAGGCTTTATTACTATTCAACAGGTCATGTTGATATAAACAGCTGAAATACTATTGTGTATTTTTTAAATTTATGATACAATAGCATAAAATTCTTCTCAGGAGGCATTTAATGACATACATAGTTGATATAATTATTATTGCGATTTTTTTAATCACAGTCATCATTTCCTATAAAAAAGGCTTTTTCAAAAGTCTCTTTGATCTCATAGGAACTCTTGTTGCCATTGTAGCGGCAAGAATAGTTTCTTCCTCTCTTGCGCCGCAGGGCTTTGAGATGTTCGTTAAGGAGCCTGCAAGGGCCACCCTTACAAACACTCTCGGTACTGTGGGTACCACCGATTACGGTGCACAGGTTGAAAGTGCAATCAATTCAATTCCCGATTCTCTTGGCGGAATAATGAATCTTATCGGCATCGATAAGCAGGCAATATTGGATAAGGTCTCCTCGTCGGAACTTGCCCAGGGTAATCTTGTTGATAATATTATGGAAAACATCGTTACACCCGTCGGCACTGCCATTATTCAGTTTGTACTTTTTGTTATTCTTGCCATTGTACTTACCGTCGCTCTTAAAATCCTGGTAAAGCTTCTTGATTTTATCATCAAAAAGCTTCCTGTCGTAAAGAGTCTCAATAAGAGTTTAGGTATAGTAATCGGAGTTTTAAGAGGTCTTATTACCGTTGTTATTCTTTCCATGCTTATCGGTGTTATCGTAAGCTTCATCGGAAATGAACAGATAATTGAGGCTGTCAATAATTCCACTATTGTTTCGGCTGTACAAAATATTATGTCGTCCTTAAGCGGCGCAGTATTAAAATAATAAAGTGAGGTAAAATAAAATGAAAGATTTATTTAAAGGCTGTGTAACAATTCCCAACTTTTTATCCCTGACCAGAATATTACTCACACCCGTAATTGCGTATCTTTTTGTAACTGATATGAAAATTCCTGCTGTTATAATTCTTGCCGTTTCCGCTCTTTCAGATACCTTTGACGGCCAGATTGCAAGAAAGTTCAATCAGGTAAGCGCACTCGGTAAAATTCTTGACCCTGTTGCCGATAAGATTCAGCAGATCACAATTGCGGTTATTCTTCTTATTGAATTCCACACCGCTTCTGATCCTTTTATGAAAGCTTTTGGTTATGTTTTTATTGTTTTCCTTGCAAAGGAAGCAATTATGCTCATCGGCGGACTTGTTATGCTTCTTTTCGGAATCAGACCCGGTGCTGCTGAAATTTACGGCAAGGTTGCAACTCTTTGTTTTTATATCGGTATGGTTGTTATTCTTCTCTTCGGACCCGAGGTTGGTGCATTCAGCACATATTTTACTCTTCCGAACATTATCACAGGTGCCATCATCGTTATCTGTGCAATAATGACCCTTGTTGCTTTTGCAAGCTATATGCCTGAAACCTTCAGACAGTTCAAGGAAAGATTTTCAAAGGAAAACAAAGCATAAATTCCCTTTAGGGACAGGCAAATTCTCAGGAAAGGAAGGCTGGGCTCAGCCTTATGGAGTTTATAAATGAAAAAGGTTACTTGCAGCAGATGTAAAAAACGTCCTGCAGTCATATTTATTTCAAAAATCATTGACGGCAAAACTGTGCCCGAAGGTCTCTGCCTCAACTGTGCCATGGAAATGAACATCGGCCCCATCAAGCAGATGATGGAAAGCATGGGCATTACGGAAGAGGATGTTGATTCCATCAGCGAACAGTTTTCGAGTATGTTCCCCGATACGGACGAGGAAGGCGGATTTGAGGCAGGAGGCTCACCCACGATGCCCTTTATGCAGGGGCTTTTCGGTGACCTTGCAAACAGCCTCACCGTAAAGAACGAAGGCGGAGAAAATCTTCCTAAATCTGCACCAGTACACGCCGAACAGAAGGGTGCAGGCAAAAAGAGAAACAGACAGAAGGAAAAGAAACGCAAGTTCCTTTCTCTTTACTGTACTGACCTTACGGAAAAGGCAAAAAGCGGTAAAATCGACAACATCATCGGCAGAGACAAAGAACTCGAAAGAGTTGTGCAGATTCTCTGCAGACGTTCAAAGAATAATCCCTGTCTTATCGGTGAGCCTGGTGTAGGTAAAACTGCTATCGCGGAAGCACTTGCGCAGAAAATCGCTGAGGGTAAGGTTCCCGCAAAGCTTGCCGACAAAGAAATTCATCTTCTTGACCTTACTGCTCTTGTGGCAGGTACTCAGTTCAGAGGTCAGTTTGAAAGCCGTATTAAAAATCTTGTTGACGAGGTAAAATACAACGGCAACATCATCCTTTTCATCGATGAAGTACACAATCTTGTTGGTACGGGTGATGCCGAAGGCTCGATGAATGCTGCGAATATCCTTAAGCCTGCTCTTTCGAGAGGCGAAATTCAGGTTGTGGGTGCTACCACCTTCACCGAATACAGAAAGAATATCGAAAAGGATGCGGCACTTGAAAGACGTTTTCAGCCTGTTAAAATTGAAGAGCCTTCAATTGAAGATGCAACATCAATTCTTTTAGGCATAAAGAAATATTACGAAGGCTATCATAGAGTAAGAATTTCCGATGAGCTTGTCAAAAAAGCTGTAATTCTTTCTGAAAGATACATTACTGACCGTTTCCTTCCCGATAAGGCCATTGACCTTCTTGACGAAGCCTGCACCTGTGCAAATCTTCGCAACAAGGCAATCAGTGACCTTGAAATCAGTGAAAGAAAGCTTACGGAGCTCAAGGAAGACGAGGAGGACCTTATGAACGAGTCCGATGCCGTTGATTATGAAGCAATAGCAAAAATCAAGGCTGAAATCGTCAAATGCGAAAGTGATATGTCCTCTCTCTCTGAAGCGGCAAATGACAATGCCGTAACTGAAAGTGATATTGCAAAGGTTATTGAGCTGTGGACTGGTGTTCCTTCCTCAAAGATAATTGAAAGCGACCTTAAAAAGCTTGCAGGGCTTGAAGAAAAGCTTAAGAGCAAGGTTATCGGTCAGGACGATGCTATAAAGGCAGTTGCCGCCGCCATCAAGCGTAATCGCGTGCAGATAAGTCCCCGCCGCAGACCGGCATCCTTTATCTTTGTGGGTCCCACAGGTGTTGGTAAGACCGAGCTTGTAAAACAGCTTTCCACGGAGCTTTTCTCCACCCCCGAAACTCTTATCAGACTTGATATGAGTGAGTTTATGGAAAAGCACAGTGTTTCCCGCATCATCGGCTCACCTCCGGGTTATGTTGGCTATGACGAGGCAGGACAGCTTACTGAAAAGGTAAGAAGAAAGCCCTACAGTGTTATCCTGTTTGATGAAATCGAGAAGGCACATCCCGATGTAATGAACATTCTTCTTCAAATTCTTGACGAGGGAAGAATTACCGATGCACAGGGCAGAACCGTAAACTTTGAAAACACGGTCATAATTATGACCTCAAATGCAGGCAGTGAGAAAAAGGGTGGCTCAATCGGCTTTGGTAAAGATAAAGGTGAAGCCACAAAAGAAAAGGTTATGAAGGCTCTTTCCGATTTCCTCCGTCCCGAATTTATCGGCAGAGTTGACGAGGTTGCGGTGTTCAATTCTCTCACTGTTGAAGATTATAAAAAGATTTCCGACCTTCTTCTTAACGAGCTTAAGACCTCTCTGAAGGAAAAGGCAATAGACCTTAAATGGACTGACGAGGTAAATGTTTATCTTGCCGAAAAGTCCGAGGGTGGCACAAGAGGTGCAAGAGATCTCCGTAATCTAATTCGTAAGGAGATCGAAGACAGTATCGCAAATATCATTATTGATAATGCGGACTCACCTGTCAGTGCGATAGCTGTAGAGGTAAAGGAAGGCAAGATAGTTCTTTCACACATTTAAGATATAATTTTTTTCAAAAAAGACTTGACAATGCAGCGTTGATTGTATATAATAGTCAACGTTGCATCGGTTTGCGGGTGTAGTTCAATGGTAGAATCCCAGCCTTCCAAGCTGGTCGTGTGGGTTCGATTCCCATCACCCGCTCCAGTATTTTGCAACTTCAATATGCGCTTGTAGCTCAGTTGGATAGAGCAACTGCCTTCTAAGCAGTA
>JAZUNX010000023.1:0-18141 GCA_045604385.1 Acutalibacteraceae bacterium | reverse complement strand
CACCACACTCGTCCTTCCCGACGGCAGATGGTGTCTTATGATAGATTTCTTCGGCTGTGAGAAGCCTAAAATGGGTTATGTACCCTTTATTTCACCGAACCCCGGCGACAGTAATTTCACTATGGCGAAGGAAAGCTTTTCTTTTCCTTACGGTTTCAAGCACGGCGGAATAACCAAAATATCCGACGAGGAATATAAGAGGCTTAAAGATCATTATAAAAACTGAATTATTAACGGAAAAACCTTATTTTCCTTGACTTTACTTAAGTAAAATGTTAAAGTATATACATTATGAATAAAAACAGGAGTGATAAAATGGAACAAAAAATCCTTAAGCTGTTAGGCGTCAAGGGTACGTTCAAAAAAGACGTTATACCCATGATTAACTACAGCAGCGCAAACATCACAACGTCAGGCTCAGGCTATGTTATCAGTCTTTATTTCACCCTCTTTCTGACAGGCGTTGTAAATCTCAAGCCCGAACAAGCAGCAATTGTTACATTTATTGCCGGTATATGGGATGCAGTTATTGACCCGTTTATAGGTATTATAACTGACAGAACCCGTTCAAAATACGGCAGACACAGACGCTATATTCTCTGGGCTATGCCTCTTTACGCTGTCAGCTTCGCATTACTGTGGAACTCCTACGGTCTTGACGGCGCTGCAAGACCTACGCAGGCTATCATTTATTTTACGGCAGTGTACGTGCTTTATAAAACGGCATATTCCTTTGTTGACGTTCCCCACGTTGCAATGCTTCCCGAGCTTGCACCGGATTACGATTTAAGAACACAGTATAACTCCGTAGGATATATTTTCAACTCCTTCGGTATGTTCCCTTCCTTTTTCCTTGCTATGGGTATTCTCGCTGTGTTCGGCTTCAGCGATCCCGAAAGCGGTGCTGAATTCCCCATGCTTCTTGTGGGTATCATTCTTGCTCTTGTATATGCTGTTTGTCTTGTACATACCTTCAGAAAAACGAGAGAAAAGCCCTCTCTTGATATGGTTCTCGAAAAGTTTGACTTTAAATATTTCTTACAGGAGTATGCTCTCGTTGTTAAAAACAAGGCATTCAGACAGTATTTTGTTATGAGCCTTTTTTATAACACCGCATGTAACTTCTACCGTTCATCACTTGTTTTTTATATAAGATATATTGCCCGACTTATTAAGATTTACGGTCTTTTCACTACAATTGAGGGTGTGTTTGAGGCTTCGGCCTTCCCCTTCAACTACGCTTTGACAATGAAGTACGGCAAGAAAAAGTGTGCTAATGTTGTTACACCTCTTATGCTTATAGGCTTTGCTTTGTGTCTGTTTATGAATCCCACTGACGAAAACAGCGGTTCTGTTATATGGACTGTCATTCTTATGCTTTCTGCTGTGTGCTATCCCTTCGGTAAATCAGGTATAGGCTATGCCGCTACAAACATTTTCCCTGATATTTCAGATATTGACGAGGCAATCACAGGAAGAAGACGTGAAGGCGTTATCGGTACATTCAATACACTTATCAAGACCTGTGTTTCAACTACTGTTCAAAGTCTTGTGCTGGTTATTCTCGGTCGCTTCGGTCTTGTAACCGGCAGTGAGGTTACTGAATATGAAAAAACTACAGGTTTACTTTACCAGCAGCCTGACAGTGCACTTTTAGGCGTACGTCTGTGTGTTGCCATTATCCCCATTGCTCTTGCTCTTATCTCACTCTTCCTTCTTCATAAGTTCAAGATGAATAAGTCTGAACACAGAATGATTTGTGCAGCAATTGCTACAAAGCATAGATACGGTAATGTTACTCTTACTGATGAACAGATTAAAACTGTTGAGCAGATTTCAGGTCAGAAGTATGAAAATACCTGGCTCGGTCAGAATAATGAAGGTGAAGCTCATACAGTAGAGGCAAATGAAGACGGCGAATATGCTATTCTTATCGAAAAGGAAGCTGAAATGGCTGCAATCAGAGCAGGTAAAAAAGATACAGAAATAAAGGAGGCAGAATAATGAAAAAAGATTTAATTCTCGAGCTTGATCAGAAGGAGCCTATCCCCGAAAAAGACGGCTGGAAAAAAAGCCTGAAGGCATTCCTTTTCTATCTCGTACAGTGGACGTGGGGACTTCCCGTAAATATCGTCGGCGGTCTTATGTTCCTTTATTTCACCAAGATTAAAGGTTATCGCTGGCAGCATTTCGGCTATGCTAAAATAGTTTATATGCCCTGGAATGCAGGCGGTCTTTCAATGGGTCTTTTCATCTTTATGAAGGATCAGCATAAAAACAAAAAGTGGACACACGATGTAAGAATCCACGAATACGGTCACACCTGGCAGTGCCTTGTGTTAGGGCCTCTTTATTACCTTGTAATCGCTTTACCCTCTGTAATCTGGTGTAACTGTTTTGCAGGCTACAGAAAGAAGAACAATATAGCATACGGTAAGCTTTATTGCGAAGGCTGGGCAAATGCCTGGGGCAGAAAGTTCACGGGAATGGATCAGTTCGACAGAGACAGATAAATCCCAAAAAATTATACCCACAGAATTATCGTTCTGTGGGTATTTTTATGCCTTTTTTTATTTTGTTATGTGGGTATATTCGAGGACAGCTCTCTTACTTTCGTTGTCAAAGACTGCAATTGAAATTCCGTCGGCATCATCGATTTTAATTGAGGCGGTTTCTGCTTTTGCCGTGACCTGACCGCCTGAGGATACTGCATAATAAAAGCTTGTTCCTGCCGTGCCTTGAATGGACAGTTTTTTTGATGAACTGCCGTTTTCATAAATTTTTCCGCCGCTTTTTACAAAAGCAGAATTGATTTTATTGCTTAAAACTGCTGTAAAGCCCATAGCCTTAAAGGCTTCAAGCTGACTTTCCGTTAGGTCTGCCGGCCCTCTTTTGGCGATAGTGATTGTGTATTTATCATCGTTGATGTATTCCAAAATCTCGTCCAGGGTTTCGCTGTTGCTGAGCTTTATATTTTTTACAGCGTGAAGGTATTCCTCGTATTTTTTCTGATAACTGTCGATGTGATTTTCCTCTCCTCTGCGGTCGGGAAGGTCATAATTTTCCGCTATGAATTTGCCGATATAATCAGTCGCTTTCACAGCACCGTAATAGTTGTAATGCTCCGGGTCGATAAAGTCAGCGGCAAAATCAAAATTTATTTCATCCATAACCTCTTTAAGATTAAGGTCTATGAAATCAAGACCGTGTTTATCGGCAAGAGCCTTTACACCCGCGTGATGACCTGATGTCCAGTCCTCCTTGGTGGTTTTGAAAAGAACGAGTTCGATATTTCTTTCCTTGCAGTAGGAAACGATTTTTTCAAAGTATTCTATATTCTCGTTGTCCTTGTATTCGGTAGCCTGATTGCTGCCCTCAAAGGCATAATCGTTCTCGTCAAGCTCGTACTCTTCAAAGATTCTTTCGCTCAACGCGGCACCGAGATATGTCTTTTTGTTTCCGCCCAAAAGGTAGGTGAAATCATCCTTGACGAGTTCATTGAATCGGCTGTGAAAAGCATAAACATCAGAGTAGTAGGAGATAAATTCTTCTGCCGAAAGGTCAAGACCTGAAAGTGCTTTGAACTTTACGGGAGAGGTGTTTTTCATTTCCGTGAAAGCTTTGTTGTAATTCATTGGTACGTTATTACCGTAAAGCCTGCTCACTTCGTAAAGCACCATTTTCGGCTTCTGGTATTTTTCGGCCTCCAAAAGCCAATGATATGCCGCATAAACAGGCTGTGAACAGGTGCCCAGACCGTAGGAGGTTATGCCGTATTTACCGTAAATTTCACCTGCTACAAAGCCGTTCATTATCTGACTGCTGCCTATGCAGAGAAGGTCAATTGTATTTTTTTGAAGGGAATAAAACTCTTGTATATTCTGTCTGTCAAGAAATTTGTTTGTGGAAAATTTATCCTGAAGCACAACTCCTGCAGGAACGATGGCTGAAAAAATTAAGAACAGGGTGAGTATAATCGTAATTACCGTTTTAAGTTTTTTTCTGTCTTTCATTTTTTTACTCCTTTAATATGCCATATAAACGAAGGATGCTGCATCGTATTCAGCTCCGTAAATACCGAATACCAAAATTGCCACAGTAAGAGCAGCGGTGAGGAGAACACCCGTGAACATATTTTCTTCGTTAATTCTTTCGCGAAGAGATTTGCCACCCAGCTTTTCCTGAATAATGTCCACAGCTACAAGTAAGACAAGAGACAGCACAAGCACGAGCATATTTTTCGTATCAAGCTCCGATAATTTCCAGAAGGTGCCGTTGGTGAAAATCCAGGGATTCGGGGTGAATATTATGCTTTTAAAAATATACAGACTGTTTCTCAAGCCGCCTGCGGAAACAAGAAGTCTGCCGCCCATAAACATTGTGAACACCTTCGCCATTCTTATGAAGTTCCAGCTGACGGTGTCGGTTTTGATGTTAAGTTTTTTCAGAAGATTCTGAAAGGCGGGTGAAAATGCGGTGGATAAAGACATAATAGTCGCATAATACATACCCCAGGCAAGATAGGTTTTAGCCGTGCCGTGCCACAGACCTGTCAGAATCCAGATAACAATAACAGGGATAATTGCAGGTAAGATACGGGAAATTTCTTTGGGAGCATTGATTCTTTTGAGACCTTTATTCAGCTTCTTTAAGGGTGAAGAAGCTGAAATGGGATAAAAAACATAATCCTTGAACCAACCGTTGAGGCTCATGTGCCATCTGCGCCAGAATTCGGAAATATCCTTTGAAAGGAAGGGTCGGCTGAAATTGAGTTCAAGGTCAACACCGAAGATTTTCGAAACACCTCTTGCAATATCCATACAGCCGGAAAAGTCGGCATAAATATAAAAGACATCAAAAATCATGGTTATTATGTAAAACCAACCGTAATTATCCGGCTCACCGAAGGCACCGTCAAGGAAAATATTCAGTCTGTCCGCTATAACTAACTTTTTGAAATAGCCCCACAGCATAAGCTGAACACCGTATATGATATTTTGCAAATCGAAACGAAGTTCTTTTTTGAATTCCTGCCCGAGCTTGTTGTATCTTGCGATGGGACCCTGAAGAATGTGGGGGAAATAAACGGCAAAGAGAAGCACACGGAAATAATTCTTTTCGTACTTATATCTTTTCCAGTAAATGTCAAGAAGATAGCCGACGATTGAAAAGGTATAATATGAAATACCGAGGGGAACGATAAGCATTTCCACCGTAAATTCACCCTCACCGCCAAAAAACGCCGTAAGCTGGTTGATGGGAGAGACAAAATATCTGCCGAGCTTGACACTGCAAAGAATGCCTATGTTAAGCAATAAGGCAAGAATGAGGAATTTTTTGTTTAATTTTTTGTATCGGTTTCTTATTTCTTTTTTGCCTTCACGGTCAAGGCTTTCATTTTTCAGTTCCTCATCCTGCTTTTCCCAATTTTTGCCGATTTTTGCGGCAGTAAAATAAACGGTGAGAGTTGACAGCAGAATAAAGGGAAGGTATTCCACACCGCTTATGGCATAAAAAGCAATACTTATTGCAAGAAGTATAGTCCATCTGTATTTGACGGGACAAGCGAAAAACAGAATAATACCTGCTATAAGGAAGGCGAAAAATCCCAGTGATAAAAAAGTCATTTAAACTTCCTCCAATGTTCAATAATCAGCTTTCATAATACATTATAAATTTAAAAACTATGTGAAATAATATGGAAAATTAACCCTAAAATTATAGCATAATTTCGGTCGGGCAGTCAATACAAAAAATGAAAAGCGACAAACCTACACTGTTTGCCGCTTGATTTTTAATTAAGAATTTTCTGAAGCTTCTTCAACCTTTCCTTATCCATTTGCTCTGTATCCTTTAAAGGGAAATCAATTCCCATATTCTCATACTTTTCCAAACATAGAGTACGGAAGGGTAAAAGCTCCGTTTTTGTGATGCAGGTAAAGGGCGAAAGAATTTCTTTAAGCCTTTTTATATCTTCCTCTGTGTCATTGATGCCGGGAACCACAACATGGCGTATCCAGACTTCGATGCCTTTTTTTTCAAGCATTTTGAGAAAATCCACAGTCTTTTTTAGACTTCCTCCGATATGTTTTTCATAATCCTCTTCACTTGTCATTTTTATGTCTAAAAGAACGAGGTCAGTGACCGAAAGAAGCTTTTCTGTTTTTTCGTCGAGAATACAGCCCGAAGTGTCAAGGGCGATATGAAGATTTTTTTCTTTAAGAAGAAGAGCCACCTCATAAAGGAACTCCGACTGCATACAGGGTTCACCGCCCGAAAAGGTCACACCGCCACTCTTTATGTAGGGATAAAGGCGGCTGATCTTTTCAGCGATTTCCTTTGCCTCGGTAAGACTTTCTTCCTTCATTTCCCAGGTGTCGGGATTGTGGCAGTAGGCACAGCGCAGGGGACAGCCTTCGGTAAATAGGACAGCCCTTACACCGGGACCGTCGACAGTCCCCATTGACTGGAGAGAGTGAACATAGCCTTTCATCGGTTAAACTCTTTCGTGGAAGGTACGGCTGATAACTTCCTTCTGCTGCTGCTTTGAAAGCTTGTGGAAGTTAACGGCGTAGCCTGACACACGGATTGTAAGGTTAGGATAAAGGTCGGGATTTTCCATCGCATCGACAAGCTTCTGTCTGTCGAGAACATTTACGTTAATGTGGTGAGCCTTCTGTACAAAATAGCCGTCAAGGATAGATACAAGATTATCTTTTCTTTCTTCGTCGTTTTTGCCGAGAGCATCGGGAACGATGGAGAAGGTGTTTGAAATACCATCACGGCAGGAGTCGTAATTCAGCTTTGCCACGGAGTTAAGAGAGGCAAGAGCACCGTTCTTTTCTCTGTTGTGCATGGGATTAGCACCGGGAGCGAAAGGCTCACCAGCTTTTCTGCCGTCGGGAGTTGCACCTGTTTTCTGTCCGTAAACCACGTTACTTGTGATAGTGAGAACGGAGAGGGTGTGGGTAGCATTTTTATAGGTGGGATTTTTGCGAAGCTCTGTAATGAAGCGGTCAAGAAGCTCTTTTGCGATTTCGTCAGCACGGTCGTCATCGTTACCGTATTTTGGGAAATCACCCTCGGTTACGAAATCGCAGATAATACCTCTTTCATCAAATACAGGGCGTACCTTTGCATATTTGATGGCAGAAAGGCTGTCTGTGATTACGGAAAGACCTGCCACACCGAAAGCCATAACACGGTCAACATCCGTATCGTGAAGAGCAAGCTGTGTCTTTTCGTAGGCATATTTATCGTGCATATAGTGAATGACATTCATCGTGTCCACATATTCACCTGCGAGCCAGCTGATATAGTAATTAAGACGCTGACGAACTTCATCGTAGTCAAGAACTTTATCTTCAATTGCTTCCATTTGGGGGCCGATTTCCATTCCGTACTTTTCTTCCTTACCGCCGTTGAGAGCGAGGAGGAGGATTTTAGGAAGGTTACATCTTGCACCGAAGAACTGCATCTGCTTGCCTATTCTCATGGCGCTTACACAGCAGGCGATAGCGTAATCGTCACCGTAAGCAGGGCGCATAATATCGTCGTTTTCATACTGGATAGAGTCGGTTTCGATGGAAACTTTGGCACAGTAGCGCTTGAAGTCTTCGGGTAATTTTTCCGACCATAAAACGGTGAGGTTCGGTTCGGGAGCGCTGCCGAGGTTATAAAGAGTGTGAAGGAAACGGAAGGCAGTCTTTGTAACAAGTGTTCTGCCGTCCTTACCCATACCGCCCACGGCTTCCGTAATCCACATGGGGTCGCCGCCGAAAAGCTCATTATATTCGGGTGTACGAAGCTGTCTTATCATACGAAGCTTCATAACGAATTGGTCAATAAGCTCCTGTGCACCCTCTTCGTCGAGGATGCCCTTTCTCATATCTCTTTCGATGTAAATATCGATAAAGGTACCTGTTCTGCCAAGGGACATAGCTGCACCGTTCTGCTCTTTATTGGCGGCAAGATAGCCGAAATAAAGCCACTGGATTGCTTCCTTGGCATTGTTAGCGGGACGGGAAATGTCTATTCCGTAAAGACCTGCCATTTCCTTTAACTTTTCGAGGAAGGAAATCTGCTTGAAAAGCTCTTCGGAGAGGCGGATGTTTTCTTCGGTCATACGCTTTCTGCCAAGCTCTTTTTTATCTCTGATTTTTTCTTCTATAAGAACATCAATACCGTAAAGAGCAATACGGCGGTAGTCACCGATGATTCTGCCTCTGCCGTAAGCGTCGGGAAGACCTGTGAGAATACCTGTGTGTCTCATAGCGCGCATTGAGTCAGTGTAAACTCTGAAAACGCCGTCGTTATGGGTAGTTTTATATAAAAATTCGCGTTCAATACGCTCGGAAAGCTCATAACCATAGGCACGGCAAGCACTTCTAGCCATACGGATACCGCCGAAGGGGTTAACACTTCTCACGAGGGGTGCGCCGGTCTGAAGACCGACAATGAGCTCGTCTTCTTTTTTAAGATAAGCGGCAGGGTAGTTTGTAAGAGAGGATACAGTGCCTGTGTCGATGCCGATAACGCCGCCCTTTTCTCTTTCTTCCTTTAATTTTTCTTCAAGAGCTCCGAAAAGTCTCTTTGTTTTTTCTGTGGGTTCCTTAAGAAAGCTTTCGTCACCGATGTAGGGGGTATAGTTTTTTTGTATAAACTCTCTTACGTTTATTTCCTCACACCATTTGCCTTCGATAAATCCGTTCCATTCTTTTGTGAATTTTTCCATGGTTTTCGCTCCTTTACAAATGAAAAAGTTCTGTCAAAAAGGTGTCACCTTAAAATATTAAAGGGCAGTTTTGATTTGACAAAACTGCCCAGACGGTCGGCTTTTAAATTCCCGGCTCCATATAGGTCAGTCCTATTTATCCGTCAGTCACTCGGGAAGTTTTAGTATTTTTACTGTGGCTTTATTCTATCATTTTTAAAATTGAAAGTCAAGGTCAAAATTATATGATAGAACTGTACTTTTCTGTTAATTCTTTGGTAAGTTCGACAGTATTTTCATCACAGCCTCTCCTGCAAGGAGAGGTGGCACAGCTCTGCTGTGACGGAGAGGTTATCTTTTCTTTTACGGTATAACTGTCGATGAAAGAAAACTCAAATTTTTCCATTTCCTTCTGGAAATCGGTGGTGTTATAATCATTTCTTTCGTTGTGATTGAAGGCTGTATCGGAAATATGACTGCCGTCGGTGTCAAAATCCTTTTCGAGAGCCTCAAAGAACATTTCCCAACGGGGCAGATAGTAATATTTTATGAGACCTGCCCATTCCTTCCAGGCGTAGTCGAAAAGCTCTATTTCCGTATGAGGACCCCATATAGTCAGAAGTGTAACCTCGTTGAGACGGAATAATTCCTTATGCTCCTCACAGCAGGCGTTATCCATAGCCTCTTTAATATGGCTGTCAAGTGTAAGCTCCTCTCTTGTGGAAAGAAGACGGTCAACGTCAAGAAGAAGCTCTTTGAACAAAGCGGTCTTCGCTTTGAATGAAGCCATATCTTTTCCCTTGAAGGCGGTCATAATGTGGAAATAAACTTCCTTTGCCTTATTGGAAAGAACCTGTCTTAAAATATCGCACACATCGAAGCTGTAGCCGTCCTTGTGTGCCTTTTCACTTTTAAGAAGTTCACTCAGAGCCGAGAAAAGTACCTTGTTATCATAGCGAAGCTCCACGTGGTCATTGGGAGCCGTGTGATAGTGAGTGGTGGAGGGACGGGCTGCGATAATTGAGCTTGTTTCTCTGCCGATACAGGTGCTGCGGTAACAGCTTTCTTTGAGTAAATGCACAGCCTTTTTAAGACATTCCTCATTACTTCCGTAGCGTCTTTCGGCGTAATCGTCGAGGAAAGCATCGAGGTCGATTTCATCCTTTTCCGTAAGCATAAGATAAGCAAGCTCATAGTAGAGAGGATTCTGGAAAAAGCCTTCGGGGAAAAGTCCCGTACCGATGCAGTTAGGGAAAGAAGACTTTCTCTTTTTATAAATATTTTCACCCAAAAGCTCAATAGAGCCGTGGAGAGAGTTTCTGTCACCGAAGTTATGTAAAGTACCTGCCACGAAATTATAGCCCATAAAGCCCTTTAATTTTTCACTTTTTGAAGCGTCAAGGTCTAAAATGAGAAGTCTGTCCTTATCTACGGCCTTAACGATTTCCTCACGGAGAGACCAGCCCTGCATAATCCATACACTGTCCTTGTCAAAGTCGGTGTACATCTTTGAGATAGTTTTGCCCACATCGTTAAGGTATTCGTTGCCCTCAACGGGAGGCTCGTTTTCGTGGAAGGGGTCACAGGCGTAAAGATGGTGCGCGCCGAAAAGCTCCTTCTGTTTTTCGAGCAGGGCAGTACCGACCTTCGTGAAGGCCTCGTCGAGAGGGTCGAGTTGTACAGTTCCGGGGAAACCGCACCAGGTGGGAAGCTGCTGAAGACCCTTTGCACCTACCTTTTCGGCAAGAGAGGCGGGGATGTGTCCTGCAAAGCCTTGCTGAATGGGTGTCATACCCAGCTCGAGCTCTCTCTCGATTATCTTTTTACCGAGCTCAAGCCTCTTTTCGATGAACTTCACATCGGGTATTGCCATAAAGGTGTCGAGGTTAGTCATCATCTGCCAGGGATAATAGGAAGGACCAGCTACGAAATTAAGTGCGTCCTTTTCGCAGAGACCGAAATCACGCAAGGTATAATAAATAACAGCCTCGTTGCCTACTACCGTCAGAGGCATATTGATGCCGTGCATAGCCATAAAGTCTATCTCTTTTTCCCATTTGTCCCACTGATGTGAGCGCATGGAATAACCGAAGGTGCAGTAGTTGAGATAGGCTCTCTTTTTCTGCTCGATAACCTTTTCGTGCCTTTTTTCGGGAAGGGGAGCAGACTTAACCTCGAAGGAGGTGTTTCCGCAGTGGGAAAGGTTAACTCTGCAGCATTTTTTGAGATAGTCATAGTAACCCATAGCCTGGCTTACCTTGCAGTTACCTTCAATATGTATTTTGCCGTCACGGCTGTAATATTCATAGTAATCCTTGCCGTCAGCTCTTTCTTTTATTTCAAGGGTAAAGCAATCTGCGATAAGGGGAGTGTTTCGTTTGATGAGATTTTCCATTTTTTGCTTCCTCTTTCTTTTTGATAGGGTTACTATACCACATAATTACTTATCCGTAAATAGTAAAAGTGAAAATTAGTATACAGATTGACAGTGAGCATAGTCATCTGATATGGATATGGAATGAAATGTTAATATCTGGCGGAGGCATTCTTTAGTTATCACTTTTTTCACTTTCCCTATTGACACGGTGATAAAATAGTGATAAAATCAGTAAAAATAAAATATTTCAATTAAAGATAGAGGCGCGGTCAATCATCAGTAGCTTTATTTCATCGGGAATTTCGCACATTCCTTTAAAGCGAAAGGGGTAACCGCCGAAGATGTCAGGCGAAAGACATTCTGGGCAAAGGGAATAATATCTCTTTGACTGTCGCTTTTGCGGAGTGCTATTATAATTGTGAAATATTACGGTGTTTTGCCGTATATTATCGATTTTAAAAGCATTCGTGTTTCGGGTGCTTTTCTTTATTGAAATAGGAATTTATAAATTCAAAGGAGTATGACTATTATGGAAAGAAAGCCTATTTTTACCGGTGCCGCTTCGGCTCTTATCACACCTCTCAACGAAAACGGTGTTGACTACGATAACTTTAAAAAATTAATCGAATGGCAGATTGCCGAGGGCATCAGCGCTCTCGTTATCGCAGGTACATCAGGTGAAGCCTCAACCCTCACCGACGAGGAGCACAGAGAAGTGCTCAAGTTTGCCGTCGATGTTGTTGCAGGCAGAGTACCCGTTATCGCAGGTACAGGCTCAAACGATACCGATTACGCTATCGACCTTACAAAGTACGCCTGTGAAATCGGCTGTGACGCTATGCTCGTTGTAACACCTTACTATAACAAGGCTACACAGAAGGGCCTCATTAAAATGTTTACGACTATTGCCGATGCAAGCACAAAGCCCGTTATTCTTTATAATGTTCCCTCGAGAACAGGCGTAAACATCGAGCCTGCTACCTATGCCGCACTCGCTGATCATCCCATGATTCAGGGCATCAAGGAAGCAAACGGACAGATTGATAAGATAGTAGAGACCATGGCTCTCGTAGGTGATAAGCTCGACCTTTATTCGGGTAACGATGACCAGATAGTACCTCTACTTTCAGTAGGCGGTAAGGGTGTTATCTCTGTTCTTTCAAATGTTCTTCCCAAAGAAACGGTCGAAATGTGTCAGAAGTTCTTTGACGGTGATGTTAAGGGCGCCGCAGAAATGCAGTTCAAATACTTCGGTCTTATCAAAGCTCTCTTCAGCGAGGTTAACCCCATTCCCGCAAAGGCCGCTATGGCAGCTATGGGCTTCTGCGATGATTATGTGAGACTCCCCCTTACTGTTATGGAGGACGACCACAAGGCTGTTCTTTTAGAGAAGATGCGTGAACAGGGCATCAATGTATAATTAGAGGAAAGTAAAATGAAAATTATAGTCAACGGTGCAGGGGGTAGAATGGGTAAGACCCTCTGCGACCTTATCGAAAAAAGTGAAAAGCATACTCTTGCCGCGGCAGTGAGTATGGAATTTGAAACTGATGCGGAAAACGGTATTTTCAAAAGCCTTGATAAGTTTTCGGGTGAGGCTGATATGCTCATCGACTTTTCAAATCACAGCGCCACCTATGACGTGACCTCTTATGCTCTTAAAAGAGGTCTTCCTGTGGTTATTGCCACTACGGGACAGAATGAAGAGGAGCTTTCTATGATTAAAAGTGCGAGTGCTGAAATTCCCGTCTTTTACTCACAGAATATGTCTCTTGGCGTTGCGATTCTTTCCTGTCTTGCCAAAATTGCCGCCAAGGCGCTTCCCGATTGCGATATAGAAATCATCGAAAAGCATCATAACCAAAAGCTTGATGTTCCTTCCGGTACTGCTATTTTACTTGCAGACTCCATAAAAAGCGTGAGAACAGAGGCTGAATATAATATCGGCAGACACGAATACGGCAAAAGAACAAAGAACGAAATCGGCATCCATTCCCTTCGTATGGGAGGTGAGGTCGGTACTCACGAAATTATTTTCGCTATGGGCAGTCAGGTAATCACCCTCAAGCACGAGGCTGAAAACAGAAGCCTTTTTGCCGAGGGTGCCATTTCTGCCGCCGAATTTCTTCTTTCACAGGAAGCAGGCTTTTATAATATGGATAACATCTTATCCTGAAAGAGTGAATAAAAAATGACTGACGAAAAAATCCTTTCCCTTTGCGAGGAGATTTATCCTCTTGCCCGTGATATACGGCGTAAGCTTCATCAGTATCCCGAAAGGGGAAACAGGGAATACCGTACTACGGAACTGATATTTTCATATTTAGAGAAATGGGGCTACACCTGTGAAAGACTTCTTTCCACGGGTGTTGTTGCCTCTTTGAAGGGTGAACGTGAGGGCAGAACCGTTGCTCTTCGTGCAGATATTGATGCTTTAGCCGTAACGGAAAAGACAAATCTTTTCTTTTCCTCGGAAAATGAGGGTGTAATGCACGCCTGCGGCCACGATATTCACACAGCGGCACTTTTAGGTGCGGCAAAGGTGCTTTCTTCTTTGAAAAGTGAACTCAAAGGCACCGTAAAGCTTATCTTCCAGCCTGACGAAGAAGGTGACGGCGGTGCACAGCGACTTATTGAAAAGGGTGCAATGAAGGGCGTCGACGAGGTTTACGGTATTCATATCAGACCTGAACTTCGCAGTGGAAGCGTGCTTGTCAAATACGGCAAATTCTATGCCGCCTCCGACATAATCGAAATTGATGTCAAGGGAAAATCCACTCACTGTGCCGAGCCTCACAAGGGCACCGATGCCATTCTTATGGGCGCACACATCGTAACTGCTCTGCAAAATCTTGTCTCAAGAGAGATTAACCCCACCGACAGCGCAGTTATAACCATTGGTACCTTTAACGGCGGTACATTCAGAAATACTGTATCAGGTTCCTGCTCCATAACGGGCGTTACCCGTTCTCTGGGAAAAGAAACCCGTATGTTCCTTCGTAAAAGAATAAAAGAAACTGCCGTACATACAGCAAAAGCTATGGGCGGTGAAGCCGAGGTAAGAATAATCGAAAGCTATCCGGGCATAGTAAACGATGATGAAAAAACAGCCTATATCGAATCCTGTGCAAGAGAAATACTCGGCAAAGAAAATGTAGCTGTGGGCACTCTGCCTCTCATGACCACCGAGGACTTCGGCTATTATCTTGACGAAGCGAAGGGCTGTTTTTATCACGTAGGCTGTGAGTGTGAGCAGTGCTTACACTCGGAATACTTTAATCCCGATGAATCGGCAATTTTAACTTCAATGATAATGCACGTAAAGAGCGTTATGGGGTGAAAAAATGAAATACAACTATCATACACATACTGAAAGATGCTTCCACGCCCGAGGCAGTGACGAGGAGTTTGTTCTTGCCGCTATAGATGCAGGTTTTGATGAAATCGGCTTTGCTGACCACAGTCCCTGGTATTTTGAGGGCGGATTTGTTTCCCATATGCGGATGCACGAAAATGAGCTTAAGGACTACTGCGACAGCGTGAAGGCATTAAGGGAAAAATATAAGGATAAAATAAGCATAAAATTAGGTCTCGAGTGTGAGTATTTTCCAAAATATCTCCCTTGGCTTAAAGAGAGAATAGAGGAACACAAAATTGACTATCTTATTCTCGGCCATCATTTCAGCACCGACGAGCCGGGCAGTGAGTATAACGGAAATCTTACCAAAAAACAAGATCTTGAAGTTTTTAAGAATGATATTCTTCAGGCACTTGATGAAGGTATATTTTCTTATGTTGCCCATCCTGATATTTTTATGCGAGGCTACGCTGAATTTGATGAAAAGTGCGAAGAAATATCGAAAGCCATAATCGAAAAAGCCATTGAGACAAATACACCTTTAGAATATAATCTTTTAGGCTTAAAGCACGGTATCAGTGACGGAAAGCCCGGCTATCCCCATCCTTCCTTTTGGAAAATAGCAGGGGAGTATAAGCCACTGACGGTTATCGGTGTGGATGCTCACATTCCCGAAGCCTACGGCGAAATCGAGCTTTACGAAAGAGCGAAGCTCACTCTCCAAAATCTCGGACTTGAGATAACGGATAAAATCAGATTTTTTGAGCATAAATAAAAAGATGTCACTCTGAAATTGTTTTCGGAGTGACTTTTTTGTTTCGTTTTTTCCTATTGTAAATTTCTCCCTTTAGTGTTATACTTGTCATATACCGACTTATGGAGGAAAACCTATGATTTCCGTTGCACTTGCCGCCTATAAGGGCGAAAAATATATTGAAGCACAAATCCGTTCCATTCTTCCCCAGCTTTCCCATGGGGACGAAATTATCGTTTCTGATGACAGACCGGGGGGAATGACGGAAAAAATCGTAAAGCGTATTGCCGCCGAAGACAGCCGTGTGGTATGGGTCGAGGGTAAAAGCAAGGGCGTGGTGTCCAACTTCGTTAATGCCATACGCTACTGCAAGGGGGATAAAATCTTCCTCTGCGATCAGGATGATGTGTGGCTTCCCGATAAGGTTAAAAGAGTTATGGAGGCTTTCGATGAGGGCTATGACCTGGTTCTTCATAATGCTTATGTCACCGACGGTGAGCTGAACATAACCGACTATTCCTTCTTTGAAAAAAGAGGCAGTAAAAAAGGTGTAATCCGAAATATTTTCAAAAACAGCTATATGGGCTGCTGTATGGCGTTCGATCGTAAATTACTTAAAAAGATTATGCCCATGCCTCGCAGTATTCCCATGCACGACCAATGGATAGGCATTTTAGGCGAGATTTACGGCAAGGTTAAATTCCTAGATTTGCCTCTTATATATTACCGTGTACACGGCGGTAATGTTACGGGGGGCAAAACTACCTTCAAGCAAAAAATGGAATGGCGAAGGTATCTTATTGCAAAGCTTTACAAAAGAGTTATACTCAAAAGATAAGGAGAGTAAAGAATGGAAAACTATACCGTAAGTGGCTGTATTGTAACTTATAACAGTAAAAATAAAATATCCGACACGATTACCTCTGTTCTTGAAAATACCAAGGGTGTACCCTTTACTCTTTACATCGTCGATAACGCTTCCACCGACGGAACGGCAGATTTTATAAAAGAAAACTTCCCCGAGGTAGTAGTGGTTGAGCCGAAAAGTAATGACGGCTTCGGAGCAGGACATAATAAGATTTTACCCTTCCTCACATCGAAGTATCACGTGGTGATAAATCCCGACATACTTTTAAAGGATGATATTATCACCGAGCTTTGCCACTATGCGGACGGGGATGAGGAAATAGGTCTTCTTTCTCCCGACATCCGCTTCGAGGACGGCACCAAACAGCTTCTGGCAAAGAGAAACCCCACCGTAAGATATTTGGGTGCTCACCGTCTCTACGATAAGGAAAAGCCAGCAGGTAAGCTTATGACCGAATACTGTATGCTCGATATGCCCGAGGATAAGCCCTATCCCATAACCAATGCCACGGGCTGCTTTATGTTTTTCCGTACAGAGGTCTTCAAAGAGCTTGGCGGCTTTGATGAAAGATTTTTTATGTATCTTGAGGACTGCGACATAGCACGAAGAGTTTCCGAAAAATGTAAGGCTCTCCACTATCCCATGGCAACGGTTTATCACCTTTGGGAAAGAGAAAGCAAAACAAATAAAAAACTTTTGCTTATTCACATTCAGTCAATTCTCAAATATTTCCTGAAATGGGGCATAAAATTTTAAGATGAAAAAATTACTTTATAATCTCTACGCTTTTCTTTTCAATATTTCTGCCGTGCTTTTCGGCGTAAAGAAAAACCGCGTTGCCTTCATATCAATGCATAATGAAAATTTTAAGGATTCTCTCGGCAGTGTTTACGAATACCTTAAAAAGGAAAAGAAGTATGATTTTGTTCTTATCACCCGCGAAGACCTTTCACCTAAAAAGCCACTGAAGGTTTTGAGCTTCTTTTTAGTAAAATCCCGACTTCTCGCCACAAGTAAATACGTTTTTCTTAACGATAACTTTATGCCGATGGGTAAGCTGAATTTCCGTAAGGAGACCGTTATTACCCAGCTTTGGCACGGCGAGGGCGCTTTTAAAAAATTCGGACTTCATATACCTCAACCTGAAGATTTAAGAAAAAGAGAAATTGCTGCCAATAAAAAGCTTACCTATGTGGTATGCTCTTCCGAGGGAATAAAAAATATTTATGCCGAAGCTTTCGGTGTGGCAAAAGAAAGAGTTCTCCCGCTCGGCGCACCGAGACTTGACTGCCTTTTAAATGAGGAAAACAAAGAAAAGGCAAAGAAAAAAATCCTATCTCTTTACCCACAGGTGAAGGACAAAAAAATAATTCTTTACGCACCGACTTTCAGAGACGATGCCGAAAGAGACAAAAAGCTTTTAGATTCTTTCAATCCCGAAAAGCTTTTACAGGAACTCGGCAAAGAATATTTCCTTTTCATCCGTCTCCATCCCCAGGTACATACTGCCCGTGCAGATTACAGCTGTGCGGAGGATGTAACGGATTATGAGGATGTGAGGGAGCTTGTTTTAGCATCGGATATTCTTATTACGGACTATTCCTCTATTTGTATGGATTTCTGTGTCCTCGACAAAAAGATAGTTTTTTACTGTCCCGATCTCGAATGGTATAAAGGAAGAAGAGATTTCTATTTCGATTATGAAGCCCTTCTTCCCGGTGAGGTGTGTAAGGATTCAGAAAAACTTGCTGATGCTGTAAAAGCACCTTTCCACGAGGAAAGAAACAGAAATTTCAAGGAAATAAACTTCGACTTTTTCGACACTGATAATGCTGAAAGAGTAGTGAGGAGTATAATTGAATAACAGCATTGTAGGGCGGGATGACCTCATTCCGGCGCGTTATTATAGAAAAATCCCGACACACAGTTTTTGAAATGCACCCCAAATGTTAGACATTGTGATATAATGTTTAACATAAGGGGTGATTTTTTATGCCGAAAGGAATACCAAACAAAAGATATACCGGAGAATTCAAGCAAAAAGTGGTAGAAACAATACAAAAAGAAAAAA
>JAZUNX010000022.1:0-52254 GCA_045604385.1 Acutalibacteraceae bacterium | reverse complement strand
CACCTCACACAGTGCCGACAGAAAAGCTTCCGCGTCCACATTCTCAGGGCAGAGAGCCCTATATTTTTCGTCAGCGGTAATCCCCTCACCCACAAGAACACGGGCAAAGGGCAGAAATCTCTTTTCGGCCGTCAGCACAAGACCTTTGAAATAAAGGGGAATAAAGGAGCTGTCATAGGAAATCACTATTCCCTCTTTTGAAATCGAAGAAAGCTTGTCGCTGACTAAAACAGACAAGCCGTATTCGTTCATTATTCTCCGATGTGCAAATTCATAGGCTCTGATGTTATCCGTAACTATGCGTATTTCATAAGCGTAGGGCACAATACGGTTGACCTCAGAGGCAAGCACACCTTTTTTATCTACAAGAGTAATGACCGTCTGAGTAGGTTCAAATACACTTTCTTTAATAAGAGAAACTGCCGTATTGAAAAGGACGGTTTCTTTGAAATATCTGGAGGAGTAGATTTTTATTCCTGCACTTTCTTCACATTTGAAGTCTTTCGGAAAAATAAGGCCGTCGCCTACTCCCGAAGATATTCTTTTCAGCTTGTCATAGGGTATTTCTCCTTTATGTAAAGGTACTTTGATTTTATAAAAATACTCATTTTCGGGTAAAGGTACTTTTTCGGTTATGATTTTGGGAGGACTGAAAAAGCTTCTGAGCCTTTCCTTGAATGTGTCTTCCCTTTCGTAAAATTCTACTGTCGCAAACATTTTATCACCTCTTATAAGGGTATGAGGAAAAAAGGGATAAAATGCAGAGAAAACAGTTGTTCGTAAAATATAAAACCGTTGTATCAGCAGTTCAGCTTTTACAACGGTTTTTATCATTGATATTTCAGAGACCTTATTCTGCAATTATAAGCTGCAGGCTTCGTGGTCGTGGTCTTCAATCTTGCCTACGATAGGCTCGGGGTCGATACCCTGTCTCTTATAGTAGTCGGCGAGAGCAGCCTTGACAGCCTGTTCGGCAAGAACACTGCAGTGAATCTTGACTGCGGGAAGTCCGTCTAAAGCCTCAACAACTGCCTTGTTTGTGAGCTTAAGAACCTCGCTTATGGGCTGACCTTTGATCATGTCCGTTGCGATTGAGCTTGTAGCAATTGCTGATGCACAGCCGTATGTTTTGAACTTAACGTCAACTACCACGTCATTTTCGATTTTAAGATACATTTTCATTATGTCGCCGCACTTTGCGTTACCGATTTCACCGATACCGTCTGCATCGGGAATTTCGCCCACATTGTGGGGATTGGTGAAATGCTCCATTACTTTTGCGCTGTATTCCATTTTAGTTGTTCTCCTTTTCGTTTTCTAAAATATGCTCCCAAAGAGGTGACATCTGACGAAGTCTGTCTACGATGGGAGGAAGTACCTCAAGGATATAGTCCACATCCTCGACCGTATTGCTTTCGCTTAAGGAAAGTCTTAATGAGCCGTGGGCAACCTCGTGCTTGAGACCGATAGCTAAAAGCACATGGCTCGGGTCAAGAGAACCGGAGGTACAGGCACTGCCGCTTGAAGCACAGACGCCCTGCATATCGAGCATAAGCAGTAAGCTTTCACCCTCGATACCCTCGAAGCACATACTGAAGTTACCGGGAAGTCTCTTTTCTCTGTCGCCGTTAATTCTTGAGTGAGAAATCTTACTTGCACCCTCGAAAAGACGGTCACGGAGAGCGGAAATCTTCTTTGCATTTTCTTCGATATTTGCACAAATATCAGTAATTGCCACACCCAGACCTACGATGCCGGGAACATTTTCCGTACCTGCCCGTCTACCCTTTTCCTGTCCGCCGCCTTCAATGAGGTTGGGAAGACGGATACCCTTTTTGCAGTAGAGTGCGCCCACACCCTTGACAGCGTGGAACTTGTGACCGGAAAGAGAGAGCATATCGATATTCTGCTCCTTTACGTCGATAGCCACGTGACCGACAGCCTGAACAGCATCCGTGTGGAAAAGAACACCCTTTTCCTTGCAGAGCTTGCCGATTTCGGCGATGGGCTGAATAGTGCCGATTTCGTTGTTTGCATACATAATTGTCACAAGGCAGGTTTCGTCGGTGATAGCCTTTTCAACGTCCTCGACCTTTACAATGCCGTTATCGTAAACATCAAGATAAGTAACGGTGAAGCCCTGTTTTTCCAAAGACTGCATTGTGTGAAGAACGGCGTGATGCTCAATCTTTGTGGTGATAAGGTGCTTTTTGCCCTTCCTTGCGCCAAGAGCCGCCGCGCCCTTGATAGCCCAGTTATCAGCCTCGGAGCCACCGGAAGTGAAAAAGATTTCATCCTTTTCGGCGCCTAAAGCATCGGCTACCTGCTGTCTTGCCTTGTCAACAGCCTTAAAAGCCTTCTGTCCTGTTTGGTAAAGGCTTGAGGGATTGCCGTAAAATTCGGTCATATAGGGAAGAACTGCTTCAACAACCTTCGGGGAAACGGGAGTTGTTGCCGCATTGTCCGCATAAACATATCTCATTTCAAACACTCCAATTCTGTTTTTTCCAGTGTAGAACTTCTTTCAGCAAGGTCTTTGAGGGTAATTGAGCTGACGACGGAAATGGTCGCCTTATAAATCTCTGTCCATATAAAGGAGGTAACGCAGTCGCAGTAGTTTTCGCACTTACCGTTATCCTCGGCACAGGCTACGGGAGCAAGACTGCCTTCGGTGGCTTTGAGTATCTGTTCAACGGTAATCTTCGAAGGCTCGGCTGTAAGATGATAGCCGCCCTTTGCACCTCTGACGGATTTGAGAAGTCCCTCTTTCACAAGAGCGCCGACAATCTGTTCAAGATATTTTTCCGACAGATGCTCTCTTTCGGCTATGTCCTTAAGTGATACAAGACCGCCCTTTTCAGTATTGACGGCAATATCCGTCATTACACGAAGACCGTATCTGCCTTTTGTGGAAATTTTCATTTCAGCACTCCTTTCTCAAGAATTCCTACTTTATAAGTAGTATATCACTCTTTTTAATTCATAGCAAGTAGATATGAATTATTTCACGTAAAAATAAGTGTGATTCAAGAGGGATTTTTTATGCAAAACTGACAAGAAATGGCGAAAACACTAAACGAAGGAGGGTTCGGAACGCTTGAGTACAGAATGCTATTAACTCGCCGTCAATTTATCGAATACTGAATTTTTGCTTGTGCAGGGTCGAAGTTTCGTGTCATTATCGCACCCTACAGAAAATATCACCCTTTCCCACGGGCCGACTTCGTAAACTCGGCGGAGACATTAAATTTACTTTTTTTAAATAACTATTCACCCTTTATAACCCGATAATCTACACGGTGACGGGATAAAGTATTACATTACGGTAAAATCGAGACCATAATTCTGCATTCACAATGGCGTTCCGCACTCAAAAAAGGCTGTCTTACGACAGCCTTTTTAATCTTATTCAGTTCTGAGCGCCTCAACGGGATCCTTATTTGCCGCCATTCTTGACGGAACAAGACCTGCGATAAAGGTAAGGAACACACTTACGCCGATAAGTGCCGCACCTGCCGTAAAGGGAAGGGTTGCCATGGCGTTGGTGCCCGTGAAGTAAGCGATAAGAATATTTATGGGGATTTCCAACAGCAGCGTGGTGACTATACCCAATACACCCGCCGCAAGACCTATGGTAAAGGTTTCAGCGTTGAACACACCCGAAACGTCCTTCTTTGATGCGCCGATAGCGCGAAGGATACCGATTTCCTTGGTTCTTTCGAGAACGGAAATATAAGTGATAATACCGATCATAATTGAAGAAACAACAAGTGAAATTGCAACGAATACCACAAGCACATAAGTGACAATATCAATAATCATCGTTACCGAAGAAAGGAGAACACCGACAGCATCCGTAGGCTGAATGGAGTATTCGGGATGTCCGTCAGCAGTAACCTGTTCATTGTAATAATCAAACATTTCCTTAAGCTGATCTTTTGCTTCAAAGCTCTTCGGATAGAAGTAGATAGCCTTCGGTACTTCTGATGACTGATAGCCTAAAACTTCCATTGTGTTGTCATAGGAACGCTTTGAGGTTACGGTGTCAATGTATGCCTGCTTAAGAGCAATAACCTGCTCGTCGCTGAGGAAGCCTTCAACAAGCTTCTTCTGTAAATCGCTCATAGAGCCGAAGCCGATGGTTGAGGAAAGGTTGATGTTTGAAATGTCAATTTTTGAAATATCTATACCGTCAATAAGGCTCATAAAGGGAGTAAGGTCAAGATATTTCATATCAATATCGTTGAGATCAATATCTGCAAGGTCGAAGTCATTGACGGAAAGCTTTACGAAATCGAGACCCGTAAGCACATCCTTATCGGGTGAAGCGAGCTGTTCCTGTACAACCTGTGAATTAAGTGTCTGCTCAAGTGCATAGTCCATAAGCTCGGAGGTATAGCCCACACCGCCGGTACCGACAGCGATAAGGTTATCATCCTGGGGACGGATAATACCTACAACGCTAAGCTCCAGAGCCTCTTCGTTGATAAGCTTTTTGAGAAAAGCCTTGTTTGCACTCTTGTCCTCCCAAAGGCCTGTCTTATCATCCTTTACCATATACTGGTAATTAAAGAGAAGCTTGAACTTTCTGCCGCAGATCTCTTCATAGGTGTACTTTTCCTGAAGCTCGTGATCATAGGAACTGCCTGTGCCGAGAGAACCCATAACCTCTTCCATAAACTTGCTCTGATCCTTGAGACCGAGACCGTGCATAACAAATTCGTTAACCTCATTGTTTATGTCAAGTATTACAAGAACTTCACTTTTATTTTCGGGAAGTCGTCCGTAAACAAGATTATAGTTTTCAAGAATCTCTTCACCCTCACCCACAAGCTCATCCCAGATGGTAAGGCTCGTACCGGTGAAGCTTTCAAACATTTCGGTGGTTTCCGCACTGCCGCTGATTTCGTCAATAACCGTGTTGGGGCTTACCTGCACAATGCCGGCGGTAGTATCTGCATTGAAGACATTCAGAGGTGTGTTATATATGAACTGAATATCATTACACAGCTCGTCAAATTCCTTTTGATTGTCACCGATGTATTTTTTAAATGAACGAAGATTATTTGCCGTAGCCTTCGAAACGAGTGTGTTTACTATTTCGGCAACCATACCGTTGACATAGACATTTTCTCTGTCGTGGTCAAGATTTTTCAGATTAGCCATACCCGTCATGGAGTTCATAACCGATTCAATATCCACCGATTCATTTTCCACGGAAAGAGGGAACGCCATAAGGGTGTCTGTCTGCACATTGTCAACAAAGTTTTTGATACCCGTCGAAAGGGCTATAACCAAAGCAATACCGATGATACCGATGGAGCCTGCGAAGGCAGTAAGGAAGGTTCTTCCCTTTTTTGTGGCAAGGTTACGAAGACTTAAACCGAAGGCTGTAGAAAAGCTCATTGAAGGCTTTTTCCCCTTTTTCTTTTCTTCCTCCGCCTTTTGCTTTTCGTAAATATAATCCTTCTCCTCCGGCTCAAAGGGATTACTGTCACCGATTACCTTACCGTCAACAAAACGGATGATTCGGTTTGAATAGGTCTCTGCAAGCTCGGGGTTATGGGTAACCATAATGATAAGCTTATCCTTGGAAATCTCTTTAAGTATTTCCATAACCTGTACACTTGTCTCACTGTCGAGAGCACCCGTAGGCTCGTCGGCAAGAAGGATATCGGGATTATTGATAAGAGCACGGGCAATTGCAACTCTCTGCATCTGACCGCCTGACATCTGATTGGGCTTTTTATGGATGTGATCTTTAAGACCTACCTGCTCCAGAGCGGCGATGGCTCTTTCTTTTCTTTCCTTTTTGGAAACGCCCGAAAGAGTGAGAGCAAGCTCAACGTTTGCAAGAACACTCTGGTGAGGGATAAGGTTATAGCTTTGGAAAACAAAGCCGATTGAGTGGTTGCGGTAAGTATCCCAGTCGCCGTCCTTGAAGGTCTTTGTCGACTTGCCGTTGATGATAAGGTCACCGCTTGTGTAACGGTCAAGACCGCCGATGATGTTAAGCAGAGTTGTTTTACCGCAGCCCGAGGGGCCGAGGATGGAAACAAACTCATTTTCTCTGAAGTTTATATCAATTTTGCGAAGTGCTTTGACGGCAGTATCGCCTGTCTGATAATCCTTTACTATGTCTTTTAATATAAGCACAGATTACACCTCCTGTGAAAATTCTTCATAATTCTCTTCCATTCTTTTCAGTTTAATTTTATTCCTGATAATTACACTTACGGGAATAAGCATAAGACCGAATAAAACGACAAGAACAAAAGTATAATTTCTTTCCGGTTTATAAATAATGGTGGGCATATACTCTTCTTCCTGTGTCTCTGCCACGGTGGCTCTCTCTCTGAAGAAAAGTTTATAAAGCCATTCGGTAGCCTCGTCGACGGTCATGGCATTGATGTCTTCTACCACACTTTGAATAAAGCCGGCGGCAATATCCTCCGTTCCCTCGGGAAGCGCCGCACCGCCCATGGCACCCGTGCCTGTTTCCATAAGGGTATCAATAAGTGAAGCATTGGCAGGGTCCTTGATGGTTTGTGCCATAATTCTCAGAATGCTCACACACAAAGCAGGCATATCCGACTGAATATAGGTAACAGTAGTGAACTGTCCGCCAACGGTTCTTTTACTTTGCTTTTCCACTGCTGTACCAAGGGATGAAAAGTAAGCAATATCCACGGCAGGAAGAGTAATTCCGAGCTCCATCGAAGAAATAAGCTCCGTGGCAAGTGCGCTCACATCTATGCTTTCGAGAGCTGAAAGGTCAACGGCGTTTTCCATACCCAGCTGTGAAAGAATACCCTTGAAGGGATAAATGAGATTATCTATACAAAGCTTTATTCCGCCACTATTAAGGAAATAAAGAAGATTGGGTAAAATCTGAAGAACTGTGTAAACAGGTTTATCTATTATTCTGTCCAGAAGTGTTACCAGCGGGTCGAGCAAGGCCTCGATACCCTTACCCTTGTTATAAAGAACCTTGAATTCTTCGTGAGTTCTTATGGTAGACTCCTCACAGCCCAAAGCCTCATAAATGGGAATGATTGCCGTATTGTAGCCGTTTGAGCCGTAAATTTCCACAGCATCAAAAAGAGTGAACTTATCTTCGGCTAAAAGCATACCGAGTAAACCGTTAAGAGGTGAAAAAGCCGAAGCCATAACTGATACAAACTGTCTTTTGTTGCCTGTCTTTATGCCCAGATCAATACCGTTTTCACCGATACTGCTCCATTTTGAATAAGCACGGAGATTTCTCGCCGCCACGGAAAAGCCCTTCTTTTCAAGCACCGACGCAATCCCTTTGGGTGTCACATCAATTCCGAGCATAGCGGAAACGGCTGAAATCTCCTCTGTTTCAAGGGCACTGAAAAGAGTTTTCAAAAGCACCGAAAGAGTTTTTGAAGAGTAAATTTCCTTTTTGATAAGAGCGCTGAAGGATTTTTCTTCACCCATTTCAGCCACAAATTCGTCAAGAAGGTCATCCACACCGTCTGCCACACGCTGATACTTTTCAGCTGTAAGATTAGGTGTATAGGTCACCTGGCCGGGAGTGAACTGCGGGAAAGCCCACTGACTGTCGTTGATTACCGGACCCGTCTGATTGAAAAGGGAAACGATGAGTGAGATAAGTGCATCCGTTTCCTTTGTGAAGATACCGGAAATCATCTGTAAGGTCTGTGCATCGGCATCGGGTAAAAGCTGTCCCAAAGAGGACTGATTGAGCTTAAGAGTATCAATCATCCAACGCAGCAGAACGATGAAGGTGTCTGCCTTGTCTGCAGTTACGGTTCCGTCTTCGTTAACTGTACCCAATGAAGCAAAAAGTTCAAGGTCAACGGGAGCCATGGGGATGCCCGTCTGCGCAAGCATATCGTTTAAATTAAGAGTGAAGTTCTGTGTAAAGCTTTCCGTATCCGAAAGGAAGGAAGTAAGAGACTCAATTTGGATAAGAGTTGAAATATTAAGCACTTCAAGTCTCAACGGTGCCATAAGAGTTGACACGGCACTGTCAAAGCCTCCGCTTGTGAAGTAATGAGCGATTGAGGGAAGAACGGAAGAAAGAGTGTCACAGGGAGTTTCCAATGCTTTTTCGGCAAAGGTAACGAGATCGTATACTATATTATATATCATGGCACCCTTATCATTTTCTGCCTGGGAATAAAATTCCTTTGCATCAAGATATTCCTTACAGCCTAATGCTTCAAAGGTGGGAATAATGGCTGTTTCATATCCGTTGGAGCCCTTGATTCCCACAAGGAAATTAAGAGAATAAGAGCCTGAACATAAAAGCGCATACAAAATTTCATTGAAGGGCGAAAGCATGGTTGACAATGCTATACTGAAATCAGCTTTGTTTTCCACATTCCACTTCGCTCCCGTAAGATCAACCTCCGCCCAGGAGGAAAAGGCAGAAAGCCTTTGGGCAACATCGGGATAACGGCCGAGCTTTCCTGCAACACCTTTTACGGATGTGTTTATGCCTACCGACGTAAGAGTGTCACCTGCCTCGGTTTCCAAAGCTTTATATATTTCAGACAGCACCATCGAAAGCATCTCATCGGAATAAAGCTCACCGATAAGCATTTCCTTCAGCGAGGTGTTCTGTGTTTTCATAAAGCCGTCAATTGCTTTATCGGCTTTTTCAATTGTGGAAAGAGTCTGCTCTTTGGTAACATTTTCGGGATAAATCACCGCCGCAAGGCAGGGTATAACAGAGAAAGCCACAAAAAGCACCGCAAGAAATACGGAAAGTATACCTTTGATTTTTGTATTCATTTTCAAATCATTCACCCTCTCTGTCCTCGTTTTCCATAATATCAAAAAGTTTTTTCATGAGCCGTATAAATTCGGTGGCATCATTCTCGCCTAATTTTTCGATAATTTCCAATGAATTTCTGACTGCGGCACCCTTAATCTGACGGCTCTGCATAATACCCTTTTCTGTTATTTCTATTATCGAGCATCTTTTATCAAGCTCGTCCTGATGTTTGAGGATATATCCCTTAATTTCAAGAGATTTTATGATAGCCGAAAGTCTGGCGGGAGTGAAGTCGGTACAGTCCGAAAGCTTTGACGGTGTACTCATTCCGCCCAGTTCATCGAGCATAACTATAAGCAGATCTTCGCCCTTTAATAAAAACTTGCGTTTTGAAAGCACATTCCGTTTATCCATAATGCTGATTGTTTCCAGCATCTCTCTGGCAAGTAAAGCAGTACTCATAAAAATCTCCCTTCTACCCCATTATTTAACACTGTTAAATAATATATCACATCCCCGGTTTTAATTCAATAGTAATATTACTTTTTCAAATAAATCTATAATTTGTTAAAAAAATCAGAACAAAAACTTATTACTTAGGTTATTTTGACAACAGAATTTTTCATTGTAATTATATATGGTAACCATAAACGGAGTTTAAAAACAATTAACAGTGTTAATTATTTTATTTTTTTCTTTCTGTTGACAAAAATGCAGATTGTACATATAATGAATGTTAGCAATCTAACAGTTCGCAGACTAACAAAAGAAGGAGGCTCCTATGGAAGACAAAAGAATAGGCTTTGAGCTGCACCGTTCCTCACGGATAGTTAAAAGATATATGGATAAGGATGCTTCAAAAAGCTATGTGGAAAAAATAACGGGTACCCACGGCTGGGTAATAGGTTATTTGTACAATAACCGTCACAGAGATATTTTCCAGAAGGATTTTGAAAAGGAATTCGATATCCGCCGTTCAACGGCAAGTAAAATCCTCTCTCTGATGGAAAGTAACGACCTTATCACACGGGAAAGTGTACCCTACGATGCACGACTGAAAAAATTGGTTCTGACACAAAAAGCTCTGGAGATTCACAAAGTTGCAGAAAATGCCTTCACAAAAATGGAAGAGAAAATCAAAGAAGGTATAACTGACGAAGAACTTACAGTTTTTTTCCGCGTCCTCGATAAGGTAAACAAAAATACAGAAAGGAATGACAGCGAAAATGATTAAACGGCTTTCAAGGTGTATAAGAGAATATAAGTCTCTCACCCTGCTTACTCCCCTCTTTATGTCCCTCGAGGTTACAATGGAGGTCTTCATCCCGATGCTCATGGGTAAGCTTATCGATAACGGCATATACAAAACCGACACAAACTACGTGGTAAAAATCGGTCTTGTTCTGCTTGTTCTCTGCTGCTTCAGCCTTTTTGCAGGTGTGGCAGGCGGTGTTACGGCAGCAAAGGCATCCTCGGGCTTTGCAAAAAATCTTCGCCACGATATGTTCCATAACATTCAGGGCTTCTCCTTTGCAAATATTGATAAGTTCTCCACCTCCGGTCTTGTAACAAGACTTACTACAGATGTCACCAATCTGCAGAACTCCTTTCAGATGATAATAAGAATAGCAGTCCGTTCTCCGGCGATGCTTCTTTTCTCTCTCGGTATGGCTCTTTCCATCAACCCGAAGGTTTCTCTTGTTTTCGTGGCAATTATCCCCTTCCTCGCTCTTGCCCTGGGCTTTATCGTTTCAAAGGCACACCCCATTTTCAAAAGAGTTTTCAAAACCTATGATAAGCTCAATAATGTGGTAAACGAAAACCTCCACGGCATAAGAGTGGTAAAATCCTTTGTAAGAGAAGAAGAGGAAAAAAATAAATTCAATGCCGTTTCCGATAAAATTTACTCCGACACAAAAAAAGCCGAGGGTATCATCGCCTTCAACGCTCCCGTTATGCAGTTCAGCTCTTATCTTTGCATGATTCTTATTGCCTGGTTCGGTGCTAATCTTATCATAAAAACAAACGCCACCGATATGACAACGGGTGAGCTTTTCTCCCTTATCAATTATACTATGCAAATTCTTATGAACCTGATGTCCCTTTCAATGATTTTCGTTATGCTCACCATGTCAAGAGCCTCGGGTGAAAGAGTATGTGAGGTGCTCGACGAAAAAAGCGACCTTCACAGCCCCGATAACGCTCTTTACGAGGTTGCTGACGGCAGTATCGAGTTTACGGATGCAGGCTTCAGCTATTCCTCGGATAAGGATAAGCTTTGCCTTAAGAATGTGAACATTAAAATTGAAAGCGGTGAAACCGTAGGTATTATCGGCTCTACAGGCTCCTCTAAAACCACCTTCGTTCAGCTTATACCCCGTCTTTACGATGTTACGGCAGGCTCGGTAAAGGTCGGCGGAAAGGATGTAAGGGAATATGACCTTGACACTCTGCGAAACGAAGTGGCTATGGTATTGCAGAAAAATGTTCTCTTTTCGGGCACTATTAAGGATAATCTTCGCTGGGGTAACGAAAACGCCACCGACGAGGAAATGATTGAGGCATGCCGTCTGGCACAGGCTGACCCCTTCATAAAAGAGATGGAGGAGGGCTACGACACCTACATTGAGCAAGGAGGCACCAATGTTTCCGGCGGCCAGAAGCAAAGAATCTGTATCGCCCGTTCCCTTCTCAAAAAACCGAAAATCCTCATTCTTGACGACTCCACAAGTGCCGTTGATACGAAAACCGATGCCCTCATAAGACAGGCTTTCAAAGAATACATTCCCGAAACCACAAAAATCATCATCGCCCAAAGAATTTCTTCCATCGAGGGCGCAGATAAAATTATAGTTCTTGACGACGGTGAGGTTGCCGCCTTCGGAAATCATGAAGAGCTTCTGAAGAGCAGCGAAATTTACCGTGAGGTTTATCTTTCACAAACGAAAGGAGGAGAAGACAATGAGTAACCCCCGTCCCGCACCGGGCAAAATGCCTCCCCCTATGCCCCCTAACCGACACGGCGGAACTCCCGTGAGAATGAAGGGTGAAAAGCTCGATTTCAAGGTTATAAAGAGAATTTTTTCCTATCTCGGAAAAAAGCAGAAATTTTTGATGCTCATAGTTGTTCTCTGCATTTTCCTTTCGAGCATCGCCACTATCTTTTCATCACGCTTTATAGGCTCGGTTATCGATGACCATATCACCCCTATGCTCGCAAGCGGCTCGACAGATTTCGGACCCTTTATAGCCACACTTTTCAAAATGGCGGGAATTTTCCTTGTGGGTATCGTCGCTACCTTCACCCAGAACCGTATTATGGTGGTGGTTTCACAGTCGGTGCTGAAAACTATCCGTGACGAAATGTTTTCCCATATGCAGACCTTACCCGTAAAATATTTCGACACAAACAGCCACGGCGATATTATGAGCCGTTACACAAACGATATTGACACTCTCCGTCAGATGATTTCAATGACCATCCCACAGGTTATCTCATCTGTGGTTACCATCGTTTCCACCTTTATTGCTATGATGCTTGAAAGTATTCCCCTTCTGCTTGTGGTACTTGTGTGCATTTTCTGTATGATTACCGTAACAGGCAAGGTGGCAGGCAACAGCGGAAAGTTTTTTATGAAACAGCAGCGGTCCCTCGGTGATGTTAACGGCTATATTGAAGAGATGATAACAGGACAGAAGGTTATCAAGGTTTTCTGCCACGAGGAAAAGACAAAGCTGGAATTTGACGAAAAGAATGAAGAGCTTTTCAATAACGCCTACTCTGCCAACAAATTCGTCAATATGCTCGGCCCCATTAACAATAACCTCGGACATCTTCAGTATGTGGTTCTTGCCATTACAGGCTGTTTCCTCGCAGTTTTGACGGCACAGGGTATCTTTCCCGAAAAGGGCTTTATGAGCATTTTCTCCCTTACCGCAGGCTCTGTAGCCACCTTCCTCGGCTACTCCAAGTCCTTTACCATGCCCGTAAATCAGGTTTCACAGCAGCTGAACTCCGTTGTTATGGCTATGGCAGGTGCAAAGAGAATTTTTGAGGTTTTGGACACAAAGAGCGAACAGGACGAAGGCTATGTAACATTAGTAAATGCCAAAGAGGTTGACGGTGAGCTTACCGAAACTCCCGAGCATACAGGTCTTTGGGCATGGAAGCACCCCCATTCCGACGGCACCGTAACCTATCAGAAATTAGAGGGTGAGGTGCGGATGTTTGATGTTGACTTCGGCTATGTCCCCGAAAAGACAGTCCTTAAAAACATCACCCTTTATGCAGAGCCGGGACAAAAGGTTGCCTTCGTAGGCGCCACCGGTGCAGGTAAGACCACCATAACAAATCTTATCAACCGCTTCTACGATATCGCCGACGGCAAGATAAGATATGACGGCATAAACATCAACAAAATAAAAAAGAGCGACCTGCGCCGCTCTTTGGGTATAGTTTTACAGGACACAAACCTTTTCACGGGTACCGTAAAGGAAAACATCCGCTACGGTAATCTTGACGCCACCGACGAGGAAATCATCGAGGCGGCAAAGAAAGCCAACGCCCACTCCTTCATTTCCCGTCTGCCCCAGGGCTATGACACCATGCTCACCGGTAACGGTGCAAACCTTTCACAGGGACAGCGTCAGCTCATTTCCATCGCCCGTGCCGCTGTGGCAGACCCACCAGTTATGATATTAGACGAGGCTACCTCCTCAATTGACACGAGAACAGAGGCTCTTGTGCAAAGAGGTATGGATGCTTTGATGAAGGGCAGAACGGTATTCGTTATCGCCCACCGACTTTCAACAGTACGAAACAGCGATGTTATTATGGTGCTTGAAAAGGGTGAGATTATCGAAAGAGGCACTCACGACGACCTTATAGCGAAAAAAGGCAAGTATTATCAGCTTTATACGGGAGCCTTTGAGCTGGAGTAATTCAATTCGCAATTCGCAATCGCGGGGAAGGCTTCGGGAAATAAGAAGTGATATTCCGCCGATTTTACCAAATTGAATATTGTAGGGCGGGATGACCTCATCCCGCCTTTTTTTTCGCAAACCTTAAAGGTTATTTCAGGTGAATTCATTAGTGCAAAAAAAAAGACACCGAAGTGTCTTAATCGTTAATTATATTAAAAAGGTCGTTTGGCGTACATTCCAGAATCTGACACAGTTTTTCTATAGTATCGAGCTGTAATCCTGTAAGGGTGTTATCGCAGATTTTGTTTACTGTTTTATAGGTGGTCTGCATCTGTTTTACGAGCCAGTAACGGCTTTTATTTTTTTCATCAAGCAGTTTCTGCACATTCATATTAATCATTTTTATCACCGAAATTATTGTACCACTAATCGCTCTACTATATAATCAACCATATGGTAGTGTACCAATAGGTTGACTATTCTAAAAAATTGTGTATAATGGAATTACTGTAACCAAAGTGACACTGTGAAAACCTGCACCTTTTTCGGTCACAGAAACACACCGCCGACATACTTAAGGCACTGCAACCAAATTATATGAATAAAGAGGAAGTTAAAATGCTAAAAGGAAAAATACTAAAGCCCATAGAACGCATACTGATTAAAATTTATACCAACGGCAAAATTGATGAATTATTTGAGCCTCGAAAGCCCAAATTTTCAAATGAAAGTTTGGAGAAATTAGATACAGAAGAATTAAAAACACATCTGGCAAATCTGCACATTTTCTATCTTCAGGGAATGAAGGATTTTTACAAGCAGGAGTTAATTTTAGGAAGAAATTACTGCTGTAAAAATTACGGAGAAATGAAAGAGCTTTTAGACAGAATGACCTTAATATTAAATAACAGAACACGCAAACCTATTTACAAGGTTATTATTACAAAGGATAAAAAGGGCAGAAGACCTCATTATGTTTTTATGGGCTATAAGAATATATCCGTTTCTGAAATTACCGATAATTCAGGAAAGGATACTGAACTTTTTTAATAAGAAAACACACAAGAACACCGTAAAAAGGCTCTTGTGTGTTGATTTTTTCTTATCGTTTTTTGCGGATACGGCACGTGGTGTCTCTACGGAACATATATATTTTTTTGCGGCGGAATAGGGTTATCGCACCCTACAAATACACACAAAATAAAATCAGTCCGCCGAATCATCAACCTGACTTGGCGGACTGTTACTTTATGCTTTATTTAGCTTTGGCGCCATTCTGCGTTCTGCATTCTGCATTCATTTCTTCACCGCTCTCTGCACAGCCTTCACGATTTCAACTACGGGAATAGTAACAAGACCGAGAGCCACACATACACCGTATTCAGCGAGACTGATGGGTGTGAATTCGAAGGCATCGGCAAGGAAGGGTATATAAATTACTGCCGTTGTGAGAACGAGAGTGAGTGCCATAGCACCGAAGAGCCATTTATTGTGGTTACCGAGGGTAAATACGGACTTTCTCTGTGAGCGCATATTGAAGGAGTGGAATACCTCTGAAAGGCTCATCGTAAGGAAAGCCATTGTCATACCGTTACCGTGGATAAGCTCGTAAACATTGTCATAAACGCCGTGACCTGTTACGGCTATTGCCTCAAGAGCAGCTCTGATGCCCTCATTTTCGACAGCGAAGAAGGTTATGGGGAACTGACTTATCTTTGTCATAAGGTCAGCGGAAATAACACCGCTTGCAAAGAGTTCATTTACGCTCATAAGGTTACCGAGGAAGTAAGCGGCAAGGGTAAGCACCGTTACCATAACGCCCTGATAGAGAACGTCAATACCTAAACCGCCTGCGAAAATGCCGTCCTTTGAGGAACGGGGCTTGCGCTGCATAATGTCCTTTTCGCCCTTTTCCATACCGAGAGAAAGAGCAGGGAAGGTATCGGTAATAAGGTTAATCCATAAAAGATGGGTAGGCTTCAAGATTGTAAAGCCGAGCATTGTGGCTGTAAAGATTGAAAGCACCTCTGAAAGGTTTGAGGAAAGAAGGAACTGAATAGCCTTTCTGATGTTGTCATAAATTCTTCTGCCCTGTGCCACAGCGGCAACGATGGTGGCAAAGTTATCGTCTGCAAGTACCATATCGGCAACATTCTTTGTTACGTCGGTACCTGTAATACCCATACCCACACCGATGTCTGCGCTCTTTATGGAGGGGGCATCGTTAACACCGTCACCTGTCATGGCCGTAACCATTCCGTTTTCCTTCCAGGCGTTGACTATTCTTACCTTGTGTTCAGGCTGTACACGGGCATAAACGTGGTACTGCTTTACCTTTTCTTTGAACTCTTCATCGCTTATGGTATCAAGCTCTGCACCTGTGATTGCTTCGTCGGCTGACTGAATGATACCAAGCTCCTTTGCGATAGCAACTGCCGTATCCTTATGGTCGCCGGTAATCATAATAGCTGTGATACCTGCACTGCGACATTCGTCGATGGCAACCTTGACCTCGGGACGGACAGGGTCAATCATACCGCAAAGACCTACAAAAACAAGGTCATTTTCAAGTGCTTCGCTTGTTTCCTCTTCGGGCTTTGCTGAAAGCACCTTCATCGAAAGGGCAAGAACACGCAGAGCCTTGTCTGCCATTTCCTTATTCTTTGAAGCAATAACTGCTCTGACCTCGTCGGTCATGGGAACTTCCTTGCCGCCGATGATGGCTGTTTTACATCTGCCCAAAACCACATCGGGAGCGCCCTTTGTGAACTGATAAATACTGTCACCGAAGGTGTGTACGGTGGTCATCATCTTTCTTGACGAATCAAAGGGAACCTCGGCAATTCGAGGATAGCTTGACTTAAGATCGTTTTTATTGAGATTGTTTTTGAGAGCGTGGTAAACGAGAGCCGCTTCCGTAGGCTCACCGATAACCGTTTCACCCTCAACCTCTGCGTCGGTACAAAGAGCCATACCTGTGGCAAAAAGCTCTTCGTTATCGCAGAAGGTTTCAACAACTGTCATTTTGTTCTGGGTAAGAGTACCTGTTTTGTCCGAGCAGATAATCTGCGCACAGCCCAAGGTTTCAACGGCTGTAAGCTTACGGATGATAGCGTTCTGCTTTGACATTTTGGTAACGCCCATTGAAAGAAGAATAGTAACAACTGCGGCAAGACCCTCGGGAATTGCGGCAACAGCCAAGGAAATGGCAACCATAAAGGTGTCAAGTGCCATACCTATTGAAAAACCGTCTTTGCTTGTAATAAGAGTGAAGGCAAAGATAAATATACAAATACCGATAACAAGGAATGAAAGAGTTTTACTTAATTGAGCAAGCTTAATCTGTAAGGGTGTCTGTCCCTCCTGTGCCGCTTCGATGGCACCTGCAATCTTGCCCATTTCCGTGTTCATACCCGTACCTGTTACAACAGCAACACCTCTGCCGTAAACCACGTTGGAGCCCATATATACCATATTTTTTCTGTCACCGAGGGGAACATCACCGTTTTCGGCGGCAGAAAGAGCATCGACCTTTTTGTTTACGGGAACGCTTTCACCTGTGAGGGAAGCCTCCTCCACCTGCATAGTGGCGCATTCGATAATACGTGCGTCGGCAGGAATAGAATCACCTGCTTCAAGATGAATAATATCACCCACAACAAGCTCTTCACTTTTAACGTGGCAAAGCTTTCCGTCTCTTATAACCTTTGACGTAGCCGCCGCCATTTCCTGAAGTGCCTCAATAGCCGCTTCAGCCTTGCTTTCCTGCACAACACCTAAAACTGCATTGAGAACTACAACAAAGAGGATGATAATAACATCCGTGGGGAACTCCATCTGTCCGCTCTGCATACCCTCGATAACACCTGTCACGGCGGAAATTACTGCCGCCACGATAAGGATGATAATCATCGGGTCCTTAAGCTGGTCGATAAAGCGTGCAAGGGTTGATTTCTTTTTTGCTTCATTGAGCTTGTTTTTGCCGTCTCTTTCAAGACGTGCCTGTGCTTCGGCGGTGGTAAGTCCCAATGCCGAAGATTTCACCTCGGAGAAAACCTCCTCGGACGAATGAAGATAATGTTTCATGGTCATTTCCTTCCTTTAAATTTGTCTGTGTTTATTTTTGAAATATTATAAATAATATATTCTCGGTTATGAGAAATACATTCTTTTAAGAAATAAGATTTGCCGAAGTCATCCCCCTACAGCATATGCCTTGCTGTATCGGTGTTTTGGCGGACGACCAATGGTCGCCCCTACAATTACGCCCTGTTAATTTGGCGGTGAATCACTTTCGGTTCCCGAAATCTCTCCCGCGATTGCGAATTGCGAATTGAAAAAGACCTTCAACAGAACCGCATGGAACTGCCAAAGGTCTTGCTACCAAGTGTTACCCGGCCTGTAAACCAGTCCTTACGGACGTGTGTTGATTTACAGCGAAAGCTACTCCCCTTTATGTGTAAAGGTTTTTTCTTACATTTATTTTAACACATCAGGAAAATTTTGTCAACAGGTTACTTTTTCTTTTTCTATTATGGTGATTTTGTTCGTTTTTCTCCTGTATTCGAGAGCAACATAAAGCACCGCAAAGGTGATTATGGTGGTCACCATAGCTAAAAGCACATCATATACCGTATCAAAGAGATAGTAAAGGGTGGTATTGCCCACTCCGTGACCGAAAACCTTAAAGAAAAAGCTTTCGTCCGTAGGACCCCAATAAAAGCCCTGGTTTGCCGTGCCCCATATAAAGTCACCGACAAATTCGCTCACTTCCCATGCAGGCATAATGAAGCAGGAGAAGCAGAAGGCAAAAAGAGAAATAAGCAAGCTGTCCTTACGGCTTTTAAGCTCTACAAGAGTAAGAGCGATATAATACCCGCCCATTACACAGAGTATACCCGAAATGAAGTGGAGAAAAAGGTCAAATCTCGGCACGATGTAATAAACTTCGCAGTAGTTACCGCCGTAGGAGCCGAGAAAAACGATGACTGTGATAAGGCTCTGGGTTTTATAGCTGATTTTACACAGAACGGAATCCTTCGGGAAAACGAGATGGACAAGAGTTATGGCAAAGGTGCCGATAAGATTGGCAAGCATAAGCGTTGCCTCGGCACGGTTATCCCACTCAAAGAAGGCATAGAGCATACAGAAACGTATACTCCACCAGAAAAGACGGTCAAAGATGCTTGTATCCTCGTTCACCTTTTTAATTTCAAGATCGATTTTGTCTCTTACACGGGGAAGAAAACTTTTAAAAAGTGAAGAAATATCCTTTTTCTTTTCCACAAAAAGCTCTTTGCTTTTCAATCTGAACTTAAGATACACAACCAAAGCGGACAAAACTCCGCCAATAATCGAAAAGATAAAATCCTCATCCGTGTCAAGGAGATACCTTTGAGCATCGGGGCTCATGGCAAGGCCGAAAATTTCATAAAGCCAATGACTGTCCTCCACATTTTCCACGTGGCAGAGATTGGTACCAGCCCAAAAGTCGCTGAAAAATTCCGTAAGCTTACGGAAAATAGTAACCGTACCTGAAAAACAAAAGGTAAAAAAGGTCACAAAGGTACATTCCTTCTTGGTTTTCGGTGTCCTTAAAGCCATGGCTATGTAATACCCCAATGCACCGCTGAAAACACCGCCTGCAAGCTGTAAAAGCAAATCGTAGTCGGGATATTTTTCAATTACACCGAACCCTAAGCCGACAACCGTACTAACCAGCGAAAGTGAGCAGATAAAGGTCTGCGCTCTTGCCGAAAGATTGACCTTTGGAAATATCAGATGCAGTAAATCAACCGAAAAAGTAAGCAGAAAGACTGCAAGATAAAATACTGCTTCATTTTTATTTATTACGGCACAGCCTATAATCAAAATTCTCGTCAGCCACCAAAAAAGAATTTCAAAAGCTGACACTTCATTTTTTATTCTGCCGTAAAAGCTGTTCTCACGGCAAAAAATATCTTTCATTTCATATCACCTTCAGATAATACAATATTCCTAACTGAACAAAGGGTATTATAATCTTATTATCCTGTTTTGTAAATAGTACCTGCATAAATGTCATTTTTTCGTAATAATTACACATTCTGTTCGTCAAGACTGAGATAAAAGCTCGGTATAAAGTCACGGAGAAAATCTTCACACTCGGGCATATTCATTTGGTCGAGCGACTTTTTTGTGCTTTCAAAAGCTTTGACAAACTCCCTGTTTCCCGCCTTTTCTTCCTCAATGCATTTAATCAGAGCAGAGATTTTATCTGCCGCCTTGATGATTTTCCAAAGGTATTCGTCGTCCTTTTCGGGGAAGAAGGCGCTTTTGTAATATTCCTTCAAATCCTCGGGAAGCATTGAAAGAAGCTTTTCACTGGCCATATTCTCCACCTCGGCAAAGGCCTCACGCATATCCTTGCTGTGATATTTCACGGGTGTGGGCATATCGCCCGTAATGATTTCAGGCATATCGTGGTAAAGGCCTAAAAATGCGGCTCTTTCGGGGTTTAAGCTTCCGCCGTAGCGGACATTTTTTATCACCGCAAGTGCGTGGGCAACGGCGGCCACATCATTACTGTGCTGACTTATGTTTTCGCTGTAGGTGTTTCGCATAAGCGCCCAGCGGTTAATATATTTCATTCGTGAGTGCATGGCAAAAAAATGGTTCATAGTATTTTGCTCCTTTAAAAGTCGAATAAAGGCTTAATGGTAACACCAAAAAGCCTTTTTCGCAAAAATTATTCTCTTATCTTCAATCAGATAATGTCGCCCATCATACCGGGTACGCAGGAAGCAGCGTTGCTTTCGTCGGTGTCGATGTGCATAGCAAGTGCATAAGCAGGGTTTACTCTTACGATAACGTCACCGAAAATAAGGCTTCTGCCGTCGGTATCAGCCTTAACGGAAACGATCTGCTTGTCTGTGAGATTATACTTTTCAGCATCCTCGGGAGTCATATGAATGTGTCTCTTTGCGATGATAACGCCGTCCTTAAGTTCAACCTCACCCTTGGGGCCTACGATTTTGCAGCCGCCGCTGCCTTCAAGGTCGCCGCTTTCACGGATGGGAGCCTTTACGCCGATGCTTCTGGCATCACCTGCTGAAAGCTCAACCTGTGTTTCGGGACGAACGGGTCCGAGGATGGAAACGCCGGGAAAGCTGCCCTTGGGGCCGATAACCTGGATTCTTTCTTCACAGGCGTACTGACCGGGCTGTGAAAGGTCCTTTTTCTTTGTAAGCTCATAGCCTTCACCGAAAAGAATGTCAAGCACTCTGCGGCTTACGTGAGCGTGTCTTGCTGATGTTTCAATTAAAACGGGTCTGTTCATTTTTAATTCCTCCGTATGTTATGTGATTTAATTTTACCTTACCATTCTACAACATATTTTTCTGAATTTCAACATTCACGCTGTACTTTTTTTATTTTTATGATAAAATAGAGGAAGAAACAACTTGAAGATATAACTTAAGGAGAGATGAAAAATGTACTCTGCCGAGTTTGAACGCATAAAAGATGAGTGTACCCTTTGCAAAAAATGCCCTTATTACGAGGAAAGACTGAACATCGTTTTCGGCATCGGTAACGAAAGAGCGGATATTCTTTTCGTAGGAGATATGCCGAAAGGTAAGGATGACCTTAAGGGTATGCCCTTCACGGGTAAAGAGGGGGAAATCTTTGACAAATTCCTCACCCTTTGCGATATTGACAAAGAGAAGGATATTTTCCTTACCAATATTTTAAAGTGCCGACCTGCCGATGATGAAATCCCCGACGAGAGCCATTTTGACGCCTGTATGGAGCATCTTCGTAATCAGGTGCGCTTCATAAAGCCGAAAATTATTGTCTGTATGGGCAGGGCGGCGGCAAAAAAGATGATAGACCCTGCCTTTGACCTTGACAAAGACCACGGTAATTTCATCAAAAAAGGCAAGCTCTTTTTCCTTGCCACTTATCACCCCGCGGAAATAATCGATGATGAAGACAACCGTATCTCCTTCCTCGCTGATTTTCAGGCTCTTCGGGAAGGTGCAGAAAAGGGCGGGATAATTTAATGCGGAATGCGTAGCCCTCTCCGTATTTGCAGAGCAAATCCACCTCCCCTTAACAAGGGGAGGCAAAATAAACTTTAACTTAACGATAAAAAAGCCTCTCTTTGTTAAGGAGAGGTCATCCCGCCGCAAACAAAAGATTTTTCCCTACGCTCAAAATGACAAAGGACCGATGATATGAAATACAAAATCAACACATCTTCAAAAGAAAAAGCCTACATACAGCTTTACCGTCAACTCCGACATGACATTACCGACGGCATTTACAAATACGGTGCAAAGCTCCCCTCGAAAAGGCTTTTAGCGGAAGAGGCGGAGGTGAGTGTCATTACCGTCGAGCACAGCTATTCCCTTCTCTGTGACGAGGGCTACATTGAAGCAAGAGAGAGAAAGGGATATTTCGTAATATACAGAGAAAATGACTTTCTTGCCTTAAGCGAAAAAACCGACGAAACAAAGGCTCCAAAAGGCAATATCCACCCGACGGCAAGTGAATTTCCCTTCTCCGTTCTTTCAAGGACCATGAGAAGAGTTCTTTCCGCTTACGGTGAAGATATTCTTGTCAAATCTCCCAATTTCGGTTGCAGTGAGCTTCGCAGAGCAATTGCCGACTACCTTTCACGGAACACGGGCATAAACACAAGGCCCGAATGTATCATCATCGGCTCGGGTGCAGAATATCTTTACAGCCTTATCGTTATGCTTTTGGGCAGAGATAAAATTTTCGGTCTTGAAAGCCCCTCCTACGATAAAATCCGCAAGGTCTACGGTGCCTGTCAGGTAGATTGCCGTATGCTTAAAATGGGAAGAGACGGCATAAAAACAGCCGAACTCGAAAAAACCGATGCCGATGTCCTTCACATAACCCCCTTCAACAGCTACCCCAGCGGAATTACCGCCCCAGCCTCAAAGAGAATGGAATATCTGTCTTGGGCAAAGGAAAGAAATGCAGTTATCATCGAAGATAACTACGATTCGGAGCTTACGGTTTCCAGTAAGCACGAAGACACGGTCTTTTCTCTGGATAAAGAGGGCTGTGTGATTTACCTCAACACCTTTTCAAAGACAATCGCTCCCTCAATGCGAGTGGGATATATGATATTGCCCGAGAAAATGATGAAGAAATTCGAGGAAAGCCTCGGCTTTTACTCCTGTACGGTACCTGTTTTTGAGCAGTATGTTCTTGCCGAGCTTATAGAGAAGGGCGACTTTGAAAGGCATGTAAATCGGGTGAGGAGAATGAGACGGAAGAATTGAATAATTCGGAATGCGGAATTGCGGGTATAGCTTCCTCCAACAGGAAAAGATATTCCGCCGAGTGAAGTTTGTAAATGAATAAAGGAAATCCCACAGAGAAAGTAAAATCTCTGTGGGTGATTTTTGTTATGTGTGTGGGATAAGACCAACCTTTTATCTTTTTCTCTCGGACACACGAGGCGACCTTACGGAATGCGTATTTGGGTTTACGGTGAAAAGACCCCTCCGTAAGTCTAAAACTGGCACCTCCCTCTCACCGCCGTTTCACGGCTGAAGGAGGCTGAAAAACACTGTTAATTTGGCGGAATATCATTTCTTGTTTTCCTAAAATTGACCCGCGATTGTGCATTGAGAATTGCGAATTGCGAATTAAAACCTGAACACTATCCCCACAACTGCCGCAATAAGTATGAAGACGACGGGGTGTATTTTTTTGAATTTGGTAACACCGATAAAAATAAGCACCGAAAGAATTATGCTTTTATAATCCACAGCGGCGAAGAAATTACCACCCTGCGAAAAAGCATCAGCAGAGAAAAAGGCTATCTTTGCCACACCGAGGCAGGCGGAAGCAATAAGACCTAAAGAAGCGGCACGAAGGCCGTAGAAAACCCACTCAACATATTTTGACGAGCGGAACTTCATCAGCACCTTTGAAATGGCTAACACTACGATAAGAGCAGGTGCCGTAAGACCGAGGGGCGCAACGAGGGCGCCTAAAACACCGCCGAGCATACCGAAGTCATTACCCGTCTGAAAGCCTACATAGGTAGCCATATTGATGCCGATGGGGCCGGGGGTAGATTCGGAAATGGCTATCATGTTCGAAATATCCGTCTGGGTAAACCAGCCTGTGGTCTCTGCCATATCCGTAAGGAAGGGCAAAGTTGCAAGGCCTCCGCCCACAGAGAAAAGCCCCACAAAGAAGAAACGGAAAAAGAGTTCAAGGAAAATCATTTTTCTTCGCCCCCTTTCATTTTCTTCGCCTTTATCATATTAATAAAAAGAGAGATAAGCGCCACAGCCACGATAAAGAGGACAGGTGAAATATCCGTAAAGAAGGCAAGCACCGCCACAATAATGAAAATCACAGTGGTAATCCTGTCAACTATACTCTTTTTGGAAAGCTTAATTACGGAAGAAAGAATGAGAGCAACCACGGCGGCTCTTATTCCGTTGAAGGCGTGGGTGACTATCTCTATATCCTGAAACCCGCTGATGAAGGCGGCAATAATCATAATTATCACTATGGAGGGTGAAATTACACCCAAAGTGGCAAAAAGAGAACCCCAAAAGCCTTTAAGCTTTGCACCGATGAAGGTTGCAACATTGACAGCGATAATACCCGGGGTACACTGACCTATGGCATAGTAGTCCATGAGCTCGTCCTGGGTCGCCCATTTACGCTTTTCGACCACTTCCTTCTGGAGCATCGGGAGCATGGCATAGCCGCCGCCGAAGGTGAAACCGCCTATACGGGCGAAGATAAAAAACAAATCAAAGAGAAGCTTCATTTTTTCCTCCTTTGTTCATTTAAAACATTCATCAAAAAAGGGCTGTTGTCAGCCCTCATATTTTTTGCGTTTTCAAATTGATTTTTTGTGCGGACGACCAGTAGTCGCCCCTACTATATACCCTGTAAATTTGGCGGAATATCCTTATCCGTTATCCAAAACCGCACCCGCGATTCCGCTTTCCGAATTTCGCATTCCGCATTGATCTTTGCTGTGCTTTTTAAAGAAAGCGAGCATCGCATCGATGTTTTCTGCCGATGGCTCCATTTCGGGATAGAGAATGGAGAAAACATGGGGCAGAGCCTTGCCCTTGTATTCACCGAAGTTCATAAGTTCCGTCTCGACACCCTTTTTCCTGAAATCTTCGGCGGCACGGAGTACCTGCTTGAGAGCAAGGGTATCACCTGTGGAAGTAACCATAAAGGTGGGAATCATCTCACCGAGTTCAAGCACCTTATCAATATTCACATAGGGTGCCCATTTTTCTTTTTTGTAGTTTTTGCCGAGCATAATCTTGGTATAGAAGGACATAATGCCACCGTCATCCATATATCCCACGGCGGAGGTAAGAGCTACGGCATTGAATTTGAGAGAAAAGTCGGGGACAGAGAAAAGCTCTCTCATTTTTTCGCTCTGTGAGAGCATAGCCGTAAAGCCTGCAAGCATACCGCCTGCAGAGTCGCCCGTAAGGCAGATGCTGTTTTTGTCGCAGGGGAAACGGTCAAGATTTTCATTTATCCATTTAAGAGCCGCAGCCACATCACGAAGCTGTTCGTCAGCCGTGACCTCGGGGTAAAGACGGTAACTCATATTGAATACCACGTTACCTCTTTTGGCAAGGGTAAGGCAGTAGTTTTTGTTAAGCTCCTTATCTCCGTACATCCAGCCGCCACCGTGAACATCGATTATCACGGGAAGATTACCTTCGGCATTTTCGGGATAGTACACATCAAGCTTATGATGCTTATGTCCGTCGGGCAGATATTCGTAATTGTTGCTTTCGTGAACACCTTCGGGAAAATGAAGAGTGGCTATTCTCTTATTATCCATTCTTTCGGTATTTTTCCAGAACAGAGCAAGGATTTTATCTAAAAACATATCTGACTGTCTCCTTTCACACAAGAACAATACAAAGGCAAAAGTTTTGACGGGCGGATAGCATCCACCCCTACGGATTAAAGGGAGACCTGCGGTAATTTCAGCGGACGACCAATGGTCCCTCTACGGTGTATACCTGTAAGTTTGCGGTATTTTTGCGTCGGGATAGGGGTCATCCCACCCTACACAAACCCTGTTAATTTGGCGGAATATCGGTTCCTTTTACCTTATATCTTTCCCGCAATTCTGCGTTCTGCACTCTGCATTCTGCATTTATTACATCGGTGGCTGCATACCGCCGCTTTGGCTCATAGCCTGGGCAAAGATACCGGGCTTCTTTTCCTTTTTAGGTTTATATGCAGGGGGATTTTCCAAAAGCTTTCTTGACTTTTTGGAATGGGCAAGAAGCTTGTTTACCTCAATTACGGGAGGAGCCATGGTAGCGCTCATATAGTCCACGCAACGGGCAAGAAGAATCTGGTCATTATTAAGAGCGCCGAGAATAGTTACGGCGATGATGTCCTGAACCTCACTTGTGCCGTCCTCATAGATTTCGTTGAGAACCTGGAAAAGCTTTTTCATTGTCTGGGGATCATTTTCCTTGATGGCACCGATTACCTTTGCTGTGCCGTAATCGTCAAAGAACTTTTCGCCCAAAAATTCACCGTATCTGGCAAGATTATCCTTATAGTAGGGGCGAAGCTCGGGGAAAACAAGACAAAGCTTACTTGCAAGGGTATTGGGGTCATAGAAGGAGCCGTTCTTTACGGCAGCCTTTGAAACGGTCTGTGCCGCCTTCTGCTGAACTGCCTTTTTGGGAGCGGCAGTCTTTTTGGCATATTTGCCGTGAAGAGTGTCGGTAAGCTCGTTTATAACATATTTTACGTCTCTGCTGTCTGCATTTTCGTCAAGAAGAGAGGCAGAAAGCTTTTTAGGGGTTTCTTCGGGCATTTCAAGGTCTTCGCCTGCGAAAAGTAAAACCTTACCGTCCTCATAGCTTACGGCAAGAACACCCTTTTCACCCGTATATCTTGCAGTGATTTTTTCATCTGCTTCGGTGATGAATTCACCGTTTTCGCCTTTGTAAGCGGTAAAACCGAGATTTGTAAGCTCCTGACCGATACCGTCAAGGACACTTCTGAAATTTTCATTGATAGCCATTACAGGATAACTCCTTTTCTTTAATCACAAATGTGAAGTTTATATTTTTATACAGTATGAAAGTATAACACAAAAGAGTAGAAGTGTCAACCGCAATAAACCTTGATTTTTTCCTCTGTAATTGTTATAATATATAATCAGTATAATTTAAGATAAAGGAGATATATATTATGATTAAAATTTCACCGTCTATTCTTTCCTGCGACTATTCAAAAATGGGTGAGGAATTCGAAAATATGAAACGCTCGGGTGCAGACTGGCTCCATATTGATGTTATGGACGGTCATTTCGTACCCAACATCACCTTGGGTGCGCCTTTGGTCAAATGCTTAAGAAAATGCTCCGACCTTCTTTTTGACTGCCACCTTATGATAAGTGAGCCTCTCAAGTATATTCCCGACTTCATTAATGCAGGTGCAGACCTTATCTGCTTCCATGTCGAATCCGACTCTCCCATAGAGGAAACCATTGATTTCATCAGAGAAAAGGGCAAAATTGCCGCCCTTGCCGTAAAGCCCGGCACGGAAATCGAGGCCGTTTATCCCTACCTTGAAAAATTGGGTATGGTGCTTGTTATGACCGTTGAGCCCGGCTTTGGCGGACAAAGCTTTATGGCAGATATGATGCCCAAAATCGAAAAGCTCCGTGAGGAATGTAAGAGAAGAAATATTGACCTCGACATCCAGGTTGACGGCGGTATTTCTCCCGCCACCGTGGAAACAGCCGCCAAGGCAGGTGCAAATGTACTTGTGGCAGGCTCTGCAATTTTCTGCGCCGAAGACCCCAAGGAGGCTATCACCACTCTGCGCGAAAAAGCCGCAAAATACTTTTAATCTTTTCCGAGGTACCTGCTATGCAGAACAGTAAAGAAATTTTTTCTTTCAAAAATCCTATTTTCAAATACAACGCTGATATTTTCGCCATCTGCCTTGCCCTGTCAACAGTGGGCGTTTATCACGGAGGCATCTATGCCCTGTGGCAGATTCTCATTTGCTCTCTGACGGCAGTTTTCTGCGAAATTATCGGCTTTAAGGCTGTGCTTAAAAAGAATACGGCAGGGGACCTGAGCGCACTTACCACAGGTATGATAATTGCTCTTTTACTGCCTGTATCTGCGCCCTTTTATGTGGGAATAACTGCTTCGGCTTTTGCCATAATTGTGGCAAAGCTCCCCTTCGGCGACGTGAGAAACACTCCCTTCCTCCCTGCGGCGGCAGGCTTCTGCTTTGCGGCGATGATGTTCACCGAGGCGGTCTTCACCTATCCTGCGGTGGGCAGTGACTTTGCCTTTTTCGGCAGTGAAGCTTTTGTCAAGGGTGAAACGATTTTCGATATGCTTTCAAAGGGCAACAGCCTTTCTCTCAATGTTTTCGGCAGAGTATCCCTTCTCTCCGGTGCTTACCCCGGTGCCATCGGTACCACAAGTATGCTCGTTCTTACGGGTGGCTTCGGCTATACGGCAATAAGACACCCGAAAAGGCTCTTTGCCTCCCTCGGCTATATTTCAGCGGCGGCAGTTTTTGCTTTTGTGTTTCCGAGAGTAAATTCGGGAAGACTTTCTTCCGTTGTTATTGAGCTTTGTGCAGGCGGTCTAATCTTTACCGCTTTGCTTCTTATAACCGACCCCGTTACCTCACCGAGAAAGCCTGACCGAGCCTTTTTCTACGGTCTTATGGGCGGTACGGTGTGTATGCTTCTGAGATACTTTTCGAAAACTCCCGATGCCGCCTGCTTCAGTATTCTTATCACAAACGCTCTTTGGCCTGCTCTTACGGGTGAAACCATTCTTTCCAAAAAGACGGCTGAAAAATATAAAAAGCCTCTTATGAAGAAAAAGGCAGAGAACAAAAGAAAGGCGGGTGCCAAATGAAAAAGAAAAATTCAAAGCCCGTCCTCAGCCTTTCCACGGCTCTTTTCAAGGGCAGTTTCGTCCATAATCCTGTTCTGACACAGATAATCGGCATCTGTCCCATAGTCGGTGCCGCCACCACGGTAATAAACGGCTTATGTATTGCTGTGGGTGTTATGGCTGTGCTTACGGTAACGGAGGCTGTGACAAGCCTTCTTCTTAAAAAAGTTCCCCGCTGGCTTCGTATGGGCATTTACACGATTATTTCTCTTTGTGTGGTGCTTTTATGTGACAGATATATTTTCTCCCTCACCTCCGACGGCGGTGCAGGTCTCGGCATTTATTTCTATCTGCTCTGCGTAAACGCTCTCGTGGTTATACGCTGTGAAAAATTCGCCTGTAAAACAGGTGTTCTCAATGCCGTTACCGACGGTGTTGCAGCAGGTATCGGCTACGGTGCAGTGGCTCTTACGGTCGGCGCAGTAAGAGAATATATAACCTATGGCACTCTTTTCTCCGCCGCCGATGCTCTCCCCCGTTTTCCGCAGGCAGCTATGCCCTTTGTAGCTTTGGTGATACTGGCTTTTCTTGCCGCAGGACACAAATGGCTTCTTATCAAATTTTATCCCGAAGAGGTACGCGACACCTTTTCCATGAATGCCGCTTTCGAAAAGCCCGTAAAAAGGGACCCGGGCCTTTTCGCAGATAAGAACAAAGCAAAACCCAAGGTTATCCGTGACTATGACGAAAAAATCCGTCCGAGGCATTCAAAGGATGAAGACGAGAAAGGCGGTAATGAATAATGACACAGTTTACTTCAATGCTCACCGCCGCCCTTTATGCCATGCTTGTGCAGAACATCATTTTCAGCACAGGCTACGGTATGAGCGAAAGCATCCGATTGGCAAAACGCCCCAAGCACTTTTTTATGTACGGAGGAACGGTGACCTTCTTTTCCCTTTCTCTTTCACTGATTTGCTTCTTTTTAAACAAGATACCCTTTATCTTCTCTCTCGGAACAAAATACCGCATCGCATTATATACCCTTGTTCTTTTGGTCCTTTACCTTGTGACTGCTCTTTTCTGTCTTACGGTTTTAAAGGCAGACAAAAAGTTTATGAATTCCCTTGGTATGTGCGCACTGAACACTCTTATTATTGCTCTGCCAGTGGTGGATTTCAAAGCAGGCTACACTCTTTTTGAAACAATAGGCACAGGTATAGGTGCAGGCTTGGCCTTCACTCTTTCAATGCTTTTAATAAACACGGGAATGAAGCATATTCAGAATAACCGATTTATCCCCGAGGTATTCAAGGGCACTCCCACCCTCTTTGTGTATATTTCACTCATAGCTCTTGCCATGAGCTGTATTTCAGGTCAATCACTTTTTGTATAAATTTAAGTTGGCGAGTGCAACCCGAAACAGCCTGAAAGCGGTCTTTTTAAAGGCTTTTCGGCGCTTCGCCCTCGAAAGGCGGCAGCCTTTCATCATTTTCAGCATCCAAAAATCCAATTAAAAATCCTCGCTTTCAGGTTGAAAATTTGTTGAACGCAGATTTTGTCAGGCTGAAGTACAAAACACAGTAAATTCTTTTATGATTTACGAGTATTTAATGAAAATCCGGCGAAAATCCGCATTCAAAAAACTGCTTCGGATTACACTCGCCAACTTAAGGTATTATTATGTCAAAGAAAAAAACAGATAAGAAAAAATCCCCCTATCCCGAAAACGGCAAGGTCAGAATAAGGCACAGCTATTACACCTTTGCCCGCGAATTTCCTTCAAAGATTTTACCTTTGGAGGGCAAAAGAAGAAAGCACAGAAAAAAGCGTATGGTGAAAAATACTCTTTTATGCTTCCTCTTTGCTTTTCTTGCTGTCCTTTCCTATTTCACGGTAAATCTTTTGCTGGATATTTCCTACACGGATAAAGATAAGCTCACCTCCTCCGCCGAAACCACTCTGCCCTCCGAAGAAAATGAGGAAGCGGAACCTCTTCTCCCCTTTGGCGGAGATAATGTGAAGGCTCTTTATATGCCTGCGGAAAAATTAGGCGACAGGGAATATATAGAAGACTTTATAAAGCAGGTGAAGATTAAAAACTGTAACAGCGCAGTTATTGACTTCAAAAACTCCGACGGCAAGCTTTCCTACACCTCAATGAATGAAAATGCCATTCTTGCCCGCTGTGCTCTTTTTGATAACAACACCGTAAGACACGCCCTGGACCTTTTTGAAGGTGAGGGAATCAAGGTTATTGCACGGATTTACTGCTTTATGGATAATACTGTTTCTTCGGCAAATCCCTCTCTGGCGGTAAAGTATATGAATACGGATGTCAACTGGATTGATGCCAAAGCAGAGGACGGCGGAAAAAGCCGTCTCAACCCTCTTTCGAAGGATGCAAGGAATTACATCATCAGCATCGTTGAGGAGGTTTTACAGTTTAAAATCGACGGCATTTTGCTCGAAGAGGTAAGCTTTCCCACAGGCGAATATGTTTCGAGCGCCTCTTACCCCGGTGAAAAGAAAAGCACCGACAGGAATAAGGTTCTGAAGGCATTTGTGAAAGCTATAAAAGAAAGCCTTCCCGAAGACTGTCTTTTACTTGTAGGACACAGCGCAAATGATGTCCTTGAAACCAACAACAATCTTTATTTCGGCTCTATGCTCTCAAGTGCCGCCGACGGCTTTGCAGTAGATACTCTTCAAAGAAATGAAAGTGTAATAATAGACAAAAAGACAGATTATGTTTCGATTTTCTCAATGTTCTCCTCCATAAAAAATAATATAGGTGAAAAGAGAGCAGTTTACACCGTGGATATTTCCGAATACTCCGCATCTTACTTAAGAAAGATGCAAAAAGCAGGCTACACGGACTTCATCATTTACAGCCCCGAGGGTATATAACTCAATCTGTACAACTGAAAGGAAAAACTTATGACTAAAACCGCTTTTATTGCAATTGTAGGCAGACCTAACGTCGGCAAATCCTCCATTCTTAACCGTATGCTCGGACAGAAAATTGCCATCGTTTCCGATAAACCCCAAACCACACGCACCCGTATTATGGGTGTTCTCACAAAGGACGAAACACAGCTCGTTTTCACCGACACTCCCGGCTTTCACCGTCCCAAAACCAAGCTCGGTGAAAAAATGATAAAGGCTGTGGGCGACAGTATTTCAGGTGTGGATGCCTGTCTTTTCGTGGTTGAGTGTACCGAAGAGCTGAAAGACAGCGAAAAGGAGCTTTTGGAAAAATTCCGTCAGCAGAAAATGCCCGTTGTTCTTGCCATAAACAAAATCGATACAGTAGAAAATAAAGAAGAGATAATGAAAAAAATTCTGCAGATGACTGCCGAATATAACTTCGAGGCCATCGTTCCCGTTTCCGCCGTAAAAAATGACGGCATTGACGAGCTCGAAAAAGAGCTTGAGGCTCTCGCCTTCCCCTCGGAGCACTTTTTCCCCGAGGACACTCTCACTGACCAGCCCGAAAGAGTTCTTGCCTCGGAGATAATCAGAGAAAAAATGCTCCGCCTTCTCGACAAGGAAATCCCCCACGGTGTCGCTGTTTCCATCGAAAAGATGCGCGAAAGGTCAGATACGGACCTTATGGATATTGAAGCCACCATCTACTGCGAAAAGGAAAGTCACAAGGGTATCATCATCGGCAAAAAGGGTGCATCTCTCAAGCGTATTTCCACTTATGCAAGACAGGATATGGAAAAGTTTTTCGGCTGCAGAATCAACCTTCAGTGCTGGGTCAAGGTCAAAGAGGACTGGAGAAACCGAGAGGGACTTATTCATAATTTCGGACTTGATTAATTTAGTTCGCAATGCGAATACGGCTTCGAAAAAAACTCTACCGAAACAACACGGATTTTAGGAGTGGCCATCGGTTAATATAAAAAGGTAAATTTAATATCTCCGCCGAGCTTGCGAAGGCGGTCTACGGGAAAGGCATCTTTCCCGTCAAAGGGCGTTTTGCTTCCTTTGTCGCTCGAATGTGACAAAGGAAGAGCCATAGCGGCTTGAGCGTGGAAAAGGTCGATATTTCGCACAAGATACGATAAAATACGGAATTTGTGATGCGTTGGCGGACACAGCACGACTTGCCACACTTAATCGTTAAATTTAACAGTGAAGAGGGAGAACCTTTCCGTAAGTCCGACGGCTGACGGTTCTCTTGAAAGGATTAATTTCCTGTGCGTTTCCGAATTTCGCATTCCGAAATCCGCATTATTGACAACTTTCTGCAAATGATATGAGTATCATTTACAGTGAGGTGTTATCGATGAACAAAAAAGACTTATGGAATATTTTTATGAAAACAGGAAAGGTTGCCGACTATCTCCGCTATAAAAATGCCGCGGACAGACATCTTGACACTCTTGACTCGATGGATATGGAGGCCGCCGAAGAATTTTACCTGAACAACCCCCACGCAGAGGAGTTTGACTATGACGATTTTGACGGATGGTATAATAATTAACGAAAAACCGCTCAAAGACAAAGATAAAATCATTACCGTTCTCACCCGTGAAAAGGGCGTTATAAGCATCTTTGCAAACGGTGCGAAGGTGGGAAAGCACAGCAGTGCCACAAGTCTGCTTGCCTATTCCGACCTTTCCCTTGCGAGTACAAAAAGCGACTCTTATGTCCTTAAGGATGCGGTGCCCAAGCAGGTGTTTTTCCGTCTGCGTGAAGACCTGACGGTCCTTTCTTTAGCTCAGTATTTCGCTGAGCTTACATACGAGCTTTGTCCCCGTGAGGACATGGCAGAGGAGGAGCTTTCCCTTATACTTAACGCCCTTCATCTTCTCTGTGACGGCAAAAAGGATATTTCTCTTATCAAAAGCGTCACCGAGCTTCGTCTGCTCACTCTTGCCGGCTATATGCCCGCCGTGGAGTGCTGCAGTGACTGCGGCTGTGACCTTAGTGAAGAGGAGATATTTTTTGACCATACCACGGGAGAGTTCTTCTGCAAAAAATGTAAGGGCAGTAAAAGACTTCTCCCCTGCTCTGTCGGTGTTCTTACGGCAATAAGATATATCTGCCTCGCACCGAGCAATAAAATTTTCAGCTTTTCTCTTTCCGAGGACGGACTTTCGGCGCTGTCGGATATTTCGGAAAGATACCTTAAAAGCATTACACGCAAGAAATTCAAAACACTGGACTTTTATAAAAAAATGATATGAGGTTAAGAAATGAACAAACATCATATTTCACTCGAACTTAATAAGGTACTTGCTCTTCTGACGGAATACACCACCTGTGAGGATGCAAGATATATGGCAGAGCATCTTGAGCCTGAAACCAATCTTGCTCTTGCCAAGGCTCTTTTAGGCCAGACAGAGGATGCCCACGCCCTTATGGCAAAATTCGGTGCGCCCTCCTTCGGCTCCCTTAAAAATGTCAATAACGCTCTCAGCCGCGCAAATGCAGGTAGTGTTCTCAATATGCGCGAGCTTTTGGATATTGCGGAGGTGCTTCGTGTTATCCGCGCCTTAAGTGATTGGAGAAGTAAAAATGCAGGTATTGTCACCCGCATTGACAGTCTCTTTTATTCTATGTCACCCAATAAATTTCTCGAGGACAGAATCACCAATGCCATCATAAGCGAAGAGGAAATGAGTGACAACGCTTCACCTGCCCTTTATGAAATCAGAAGAAAAATCCGTGCCGCTTCCTCAAAGGTAAGAGACCAGCTGGACAAGCTTACCCACTCACAGCACTATCAGAAATTTCTGCGCGATTCCATCGTTACCATGCGAAACGGCAGATATGTTGTTCCCGTTAAAATTGAACACAGAAACGAGATAAGCGGTCTTGTCCACGATACCTCATCAAGCGGTGCCACGGTCTTTGTGGAGCCTGCGGCGGTGGTTGAAGCCAACAACGAAATCAAGGTCCTTCAGGGCAAGGAAAGAGAAGAAATTGAGCGTATTCTCTACGAGCTTTCCGCTGAAGCAGGCGGCTTTTACGAGGGTATCAAGGCAAGCTATGAATGTGCAGTAGAGCTTAATCTTATCTTTGCTAAAGCAAAGCTTGCCTACGCCATGAAGGCTACGGTGCCTATTCTTAATGATGAAGGCATCGTCAATCTCAAACAGGCAAGACACCCCCTCATTGACCCGAAAAAGGTCGTTCCCACGGACATAATGCTCGGTGAAAGCTTCGACACTCTTATTATCACGGGTCCCAACACGGGCGGTAAAACCGTTTCAATCAAAACCGTAGGTCTTATGTGTCTTATGGCTATGTGCGGTCTTATGCTCCCCGTAAAGGACCAAAGCCGTGTGAGTGTTTTTGACCACATCCTCGCTGACATCGGTGACGAGCAGAGCATTGAACAGTCCCTTTCCACCTTTTCATCACATATAGTAAATATAATAAATATTATAGAGACGGCCGACGAGCATTCCCTGGTGCTTATCGACGAGCTTGGCGCAGGCACTGACCCTATCGAGGGTGCCGCTCTTGCCATTTCCATCCTTGAAAAATTACATCTTAAGGGTGCAAAGATAGCCGCCACCACCCACTATGCAGAGCTTAAGGCTTACGCCCTGCAGACACCGGGTATAGAAAACGGCTCCTGCGAATTCGATGTGTCCTCTCTCAAGCCTACCTACCGTCTTTTAATCGGTACACCGGGCCGCTCAAACGCCTTTGCAATCTCCCTTCGTTTGGGTATGGAGGAAAGCATTATTGACAGGGCGAAGGAGCTTGTTTCAAAGGAAAGCACCCAGTTTGAAACGGTTATCGAATCTCTCGAAAAGTCCCGTCAGGAATTTGAAGAGCAGGCAAAAGAGGCACAGGCTCTCAAACAGCAGGCAGAAACCGAAAAAGCACAGGCACAGAAATACAAGGACAGCATCGAAGAAATGCGCCGGAAGGAGCTTGAAAAAGCCCAAAGTCAGGCTCTTAAGATAGTCGAGCAGGCAAAGCGCAGTGCCTACGCTCTTACGGCTGAACTGGAAAAGCTGAAAAAAGAAAGCGACAAAAATGCCGATAAAGCTGAAATGCTCCGCAGAGCAAAACAGCTTATGAAAAAAGGCCTTGCCGACTTTGACGACATTACCAACCCCGTTGTTGCCGCCGTCATCGAGGATGAAAACTACGTTCTGCCCCGTCCTCTTAAAGTTGGCGATGAAGTATTCCTTGTAGACATAGGAAAAAACGCCACCGTAACCACCCTCGAAGACAGAAAGGGTAATATAGAGGTTATGGCAGGGGTTATGAAAATGCGCACTCCTGTTTCAAATATCCGTCTTGCGGAAAAGTCAAAAGCCAAAGCGACGAAAAATCGCAGTGTGCCGAACAAAAGGGAACACGTTTTCTCCCCCGGCAGTGAGGCACAGACCCGATGCGATTTGAGAGGTATGAATATTGAAGAGGGTATATTGGAGCTTGACCGCTATATTGACCAGGCATTAAGGCTCGGTCTCGGTGAAATCACCGTCATTCACGGCAAGGGTACAGGCGCTCTCCGTAAGGGAATACAGGAATACCTTCGCAAAAGCAAATATGTCAAATCCTTCCGCCTCGGTGTTTACGGCGAGGGTGAGACGGGGGTTACGATTGTAACACTGAAATAATTCGCTCAACCTCTCCGTCAGACTTCGTCTGACACCTCTCCTTTCAGGAGAGGCTCTGCGGTACTGCTATATGCTTCCCGTGACATTTAAACTATATATAAGGAAATTATGATAATATTAAGTGAAGTAGAGAAAAGGAGGTTTTATATGAAAAAAATACTCGCATTTTTAATGACCGTGCTTTTTATTCTTTCTTCTTTTTCCTTCCTTTCTCTTGCTGCCGAAAGCACCTCCGACAGCAGAATCAAAGAAATCCAGCAGTATCTTAAAAAAAATTTTTCTGACTACATAGACTATATTCCTCTCGACGGTGTTTCCTCACCCTATATGTGTAAGTCTCTTATTTACGCTCTGCAGGCACTTGAAGGCTTACCTGTAGGCACGGCTAACGGAGTTTTCGGCCCGACTACCAAAAAGTGCTGTCCCCTGATTCCTTATGACGGCTCGGCTCTTTCCTATTCAGGTAAAAAATATACCGATGCACAGATAAAGGACTTCACCCGCCTTTTGCAGTTTGCTCTTTATGTAAACGGCTTCGATGCAGGTGATTTTGACGGAATTTTCGATGCCGAAGTTCAGAAAGCCCTTTCCGATTTTCAGTCTCTTATGCGTATGAATGTCAGCTCAAAAGCAGATCTTGCCACATGGCTGACACTTATGACCGCTCCCGGTGACACCTCACGTAAGGCTGTGGCCGCCGACTGTGCCACAATTCTTGATAAAAGCAAGGCAACATTTCTTTATTCCGAAGGCTACAGATACATTGGAAGATACCTGACAAATGCCGCTTCAGGCATAGACAAAGCCATGACAAGACAGGAGGCAGAGGTTATTCTCGACGCGGGGCTTAATTTCTTCCCAATTTATCAGACCACGGGCAATACCGCCTCCTATTTCTCTGCCGCCAAGGGCACCGAGGATGCAGGAAAAGCAATTGAAGCCGCCTTTAAATTAGGTCTTCCCGAAGGCACGGTCATTTATTTTGCCGTTGATTACGATGCCACAAGGTCACAGATAACTTCGAATATTCTCCCCTACTTTCAGAAGATAGCCGAGAGAATGGACAAGGTCTTTTATAAGGTGGGCGTATACGGTGCAAAAGGCGTATGCAGTGCCGTCTTTGAAAAAGGCTATGCAGAGTACAGCTTCGTAAGCAGTCTTTCTTCGGGCTTTTATGCTAATGCAGGCTTTAAAATGCCTGAAAACTGGACCTTCAATCAGTTTTCCGAAACTACCGTAAATGACGGAAAGACCTCTTTCGCTATAGATAAAAACGATTTTTCCGGTCGCGATGAGGGTGTTTCCGCTCTGACAGAGCCTCACAGCCATTCATATTCATCCTCTGTTTCGAAAAAGCCGACCTGCACTAAGGCAGGAACAAGACTTTACACCTGCGAATGCGGTGACGCCTATACCTCTTCCATAGCAAAAACCGGCCACACACCTGTCACGGACAAGGCCGTTTCCCCCACCTACAAAAAGTCAGGTAAGACCAAGGGAAGTCACTGCAAGGTATGCGGAGAGGTAATCACGGCACAGAAAACCGTGGCACGGCTTAAGCTCGGCAAGGTGAAAAGTCTCAAGGTGAGCAAGACCGCCACATCTTACATAAAGCTTACATGGAAAAAGGTTACGGGTGCAGAAGGCTACAAGGTAAGCTACTCCACCGACGGAAAGAAATGGAAAACCCTCACCACGGAAAAAAACTCTTTGACAGTAAAGAAGCTCAAAGCAGGTCAGAGCTACCGCTTCAAGGTCTGCGCCACGGCAGGAAAATACAGCGGGTCTTACTCCTCACAGCTGAAAACCGCCACCAAAGTAAGTCAGGCTAAACTGAAAACCGTCAAATCCTCAAAGAGCGGCACCCTTACCGCCACCTGGTCAAAGCCGGGCGGTGCAGACGGCTATCAGCTTTATCTTTCCACAAGTAAAAAGTTCACCTCAAAGACCACAAAAAAGGTTACGGTGAAAAAAGGCAAGACCGTTAAGACAACAGTAAAAAGCTTAAAGAAGAACAAAACCTATTATGTAAAGATCCGCGGATATAAAACCGTCAATGACAAAAAGGTTTACGGTTCTTTCAGTACAGTTAAAAGTGTTCGGGTAAAGAAATAAAATATTTTATCTGTTGACAGGCAGTATTAAAAGGCGTTTCCGAACGCCTTTTTATTTTATTATTTATTTTATTATTGACTTTTATTTTCTTTTGTTTTTTTATTTTTATTTTATTTACCTGCAACATTATGCAAATGCATGCTTTTGTATACCTGATCTTTTAATCTTCATCTGGTTCCACAGCCATTTTTATGCGGCGTCTTTCGGCTGCGGCGGCACGCCGCTGGCAGGTTTTTTCATATTTTTCTTTGTTTTTGTCGATGAAGTCCGTTATTCTCATAAAGCTGGCGGTCATCGCTCTGTCCTCAAATTCAGTTCCCTTGCCGCTTATATCATACCTGAATGCCGCCATAACAAGCTCACCTATTTCCTCATAGGAATGCAGATAAAACATATTTAAAAAATCGTGATGTAAAACTAACGCAGTATTTTTCATTGTTTTTTCCTCCTTGAAAAGTAAAAGAAGACAGTACAAATCAACTAACGGGAAGTCGATTTGTCTGTCATAATTTAATTTTAGAGAAAAATTTCACCCTTGTCAAGTCTTTTAAAAAACAAAAAATTATTTTGCAGAAAAAGGGGGTTCTTTTGCGTAAAGTGCGCAAAAATAAGGTTTTTCCGCCGTATATAGGGGGATTACAAATTTCAGTAAAGGCAAATAACAATCCGCCAAATCAATCTGACTTGGCGGACTGCTGTTTTATATTTTATTTTTGCTCACCTGCGATTGCGCATTGCAAATTCCGCATTCCGAATTATCACTTCAGCATTCCGTGGTATCTGCCCATCCAGTAAGGAAGTGTATAGGTTGTGGAGCCTTCCATTTCATTCGGATTGTGGTTGTTATCCATTTCGTAGGTTGAGCCGTTATATTTGTGCATTGATCTTTCGTCAGCGGGAGCAACTGCCCATTCAAGCTTGCCCAGGGCAAATATCATACCGATAAGCTTGAGAATATTATTATCGGAGTTCCAGAACAGCGGCTTTTTCTTTGTAAGGTCGAAGGAAAGCTCACTTGTTCCGCCAATACCTACATCGTCAAGGTCAAGCTCTGCAATATCGTCTCTCTTTGAGTTGGTAGCAAGATAACGTCTTGTATCGATGGGATGACGTGAAAGCACCCATGATGCAGTTTCCACAAGGCTGTTGCCGTAAATATCGGTCATTTCCTGACCCGGGTATGCGAGCTGATAAATATAGTACCAGAGAGCGTTTTCACTGAAGCTCATTGAGTACCACCAATCGCCCAGAGCCTCTCTGTAATAGGTAAGAAGCTCTTCATCGTCTTCCATTTGGAAAAGAAGATAGAAGCCGAGCATAGCCATTTCTTCGTCGGAATAGTTAAGAATAATTCTGTAAAGAGCTTTGAAGGTTTCAGTGCCTACAAGAGGACGGAGAATGAAGCCCAGAATGCCCGTAACGCTGTTTGCGTATTCGAGGATAGCCATTTCGTATCTCTCTTTTTCCTGGGTCATAATCTCTGCATACTGATACTGTTCGTCAAGAGCGGCCATTCTGTATTCGTCTTCCCACTTCTGTTCTCCTGTGAGATAATGAGCAAGCTTGAACACGGAAAGAAGCACCATTGTCTGAAGAGGTGCGCCGCCTAAAACCTGACCGTTATGAAGGTAAGTTCTGGAGAATTTACCCCAGGTGGTAGGCTGACCTGAACCGTCAACAAGGCAGTAGCTGTTGTCTACAAGATGCTGTGCAAATTTGTCAACAGCATTGACAATAAGGTTTGCAAGTTCGGGATCTTCTTCACCTAAAATATCGTAAGCTAATTTGTAAAGGAAGAGATGACCGATAATCTCGTCGGCACTTGTGTCACCCTTATAGAAAATATCTTCCACATCATAGCCTGCACCGATAAGGTCATTCCATAATCTTTCGGGAATTTCCTTGGTAGCATCTACCTTGAGACCGCGGTAGTTTTCATTGTGAAGGAGATAATCGGAGCCGTCGGCATTTTTCTTTGTGGAAATACCTGTGGCTGTTCCGTCACCGTTGTGTGACCAGTAGGCATAGCCGTCATAGTCAAATTTTTCATCCTTGAAGGAGTAGGTTCTTGCCCAGAAGCCTTCAAGAAGTCTTGTTCTCTTTGCATAATTCACATCTTCAGCAGGGTTAGTGGTGTCAACCCAGGAAGCGCTGTCTTCCAAAGAAAGATTATCTTCATCCTGAATGTAAGAGGTAATGCCGTAAAGCATATACTTTGCATTCATTTTGTCGAACATTGTTGCAGGACTTTCAAAGGGTACGTTCTGACCGTAGTTTCCGCCCACAACAAGAGCACCGGGAGTATAATACTTACCTGTATCATAGTCGGTTACGCCACCGTTTCTCTGGGCTCTTACAAAGCTTTCGGTGGTGCCGTCACGCATTGAAATGTATGTAAGAAGAACTACTGCCTCTGTGGCAAGAGTTGCTGTCTTTCTTGCTGCTTCGATTTCTTCGGCTGTGGCGGTGGGGTCGTCACGGAGAACTGCATATCTCATAAGCTCGCCTGCGCCGTACATGGATGTCCACAGACCGTCGTTATCACTTTCGTTAGGTACCCATTCACCGTCAATAAGGAAGGCTTCGGAAACCATACCTCTTCTTGAAACATATTTCTGTGTGTTTTCGCTCATCATAGCGGCCTTGTCCGTGCCGTCGATTTCAAGCATTTCGATATGGGTATAGCCCTCTGCCATAACTGTCCAGATACCGTTTTTGCCGTCGGGGAAGATGGCAAGAACCTTACCGTCAGTGGTGTCGGCTGAATAAAAATATCTGTCACCCATAAAGCGTTGTAAAACGTCTCTTTCGTTTTTGGCATTTTCGTCGGTACGAAGAACGCCGTAGTCCGTTACTGTCCATACAGCACCGTCAGCAGTTGTTGCACTCTGGGCGGCGGAATAATTGTTTTTATCAGCAACCTTTTCGGGAACATCCTTACTACCGATTTCATATCTTGTAATAACCTTCTGAAGGTTTTCGTTTTCAGCAATAGCCTCGCCCTGATAATCAATCTTTGTCTTTTCCACATCGCTCTTTGTAGCTTCGGAAACAACCTTGAGAGTTACACTTGCCTCACAGCCGTCAGCATTTTTTGCCGTGATGACTGCAGTACCCTCTTTGAGAGCCGTAACTCTGCCGAAGGCATCAACGGATGCCACATCGGAAGGCTCTGCAGACCACTCCACAAAGTTGCTTGTGTTCTTTGCGGCGCAGTCAACACTTCTGCTGTCACCGATTTCCATTTCCCAATTTTCGGGAACGATGAGCCTGATAAGTGCTTCCTTGTCAAAAAGACCTGCCGTAGCAGAAAGACAGGTGCTGAAAGCAAGGATTACTGCAAGCATAACTGCAATAATTTTCTTCATAAAAACATCTCCTTTTTCTTTATATAAAGTTTTAATGCTTTACTGAAATATAATAACACTTTAAAAGAGCATCAGTCAAGATATTGTGAATAATTGGAATAAATATTAATAAAAAATTATAAAAATTCACTTCTGATGTATCACTTTTAACGGGTAGGACAATAGGTTTGTGCCGACTGTTTTCGGCGAGGCAGGGTCACCCCGCCCTACGGTATCGTTGTGAAAAGAATTCTTTTCTTTCCGTGTCTCTACCGTTTATATAAAAGACACCTGTAAAGCTTGTTTACAGATGCCTTTTGAATTTATTTGGTTTTAACTGTCTTTTTCACTGACCAGGGAGAATAAATCTTTTTACCGTCCACTGTCTTATAAGCACGGATGCGGACATAATATTTTTTCTTTGCCTTAAGCTTTTTCACCGAGGCGCTTTTTGCATCGGCCTTTTTCACCCATTGTGTCTTTGCTCCCGAGAAGGAAGATTTGAGGGCATACTGAACCTGATAGCCTGTTATGGCTCCTGCAACCGGCTTCCATTTAAGCTTGAAGCCCTTCTTTATGGCGGAGATACTGCTGACAGTAACCTTCTGCGGCTTGATGGTGAAGGTAAACTCTTCCTTGCTTCCGTAACCGTAACGGTAGGAAACGGTCACCTTGTACTTACCCACGTTCTTTCTGCCCTTGGAATAGGAAACCGTGTAATCGTAGCTTTTGCCCTGTCTTAAGGTGTAGCCGTTGGTAAGAGTTATTTTAACCGACGGCTTGCGGACTTTGCCGTTATAGGTATAAGAGGTTTCGGAAAGTTCCACCTTGTAAACAAGATTACGTGCCGTAAGACCGTATGCCTTTTCATCCCATACAAAGTATTCCTTGCTGTTATTATCCTTATAATGAATGACGAACTTCTTATAAAGATTTTTAAGCTTTTTACTTCCCTTTTTATTTATAAGGGAATAAACATCCTTACCGATATAATTCGGATTTTTGTAAAGAAGCTTTGCAAACTCGGGCATAAAGCTGTCATAACCACTCATATCAAGCAGCGTCATCGACTGCTTAATTTTACCTTTTTTCAGATTCTTTTTACAGTGCTTCCAATGCTCGGTTGTCTTGTTCACTATGCTCTTACCTGCCTGCTCGACGGTGGAGCCCACATTGAACATATCACTGTAGCAGTAATCCACATCGGTTACCTTATATTTTTCATAGTCCCATTTATCCATGGTGAAGCCGCCGTAGTTAAACTGTGACAAAAGCAGATAGTCGGTGTAGTTGTGATAAACCTGAACATAGTCCGTGTTACCCGATTCACAGTTTGTGCCGAAATCGATAAGAGCAAACTTTTGACCGAAAATCTTCACACCCTTTTCGAGCATAACCTTTGTATCTTCAACATTCATACAGCCGCTGTAGCCGATATTGCCGTGACCGGAATATTTGAGAATGATGTTATCCGAGGGTGTTCTCTTGTTTACTATGCGGAAAAACTCTATAAAAGCGTCACGCAATACGGTACTGCTTTTGCTCATATTTTCCGTATCCTTGCAAAGGATACTTTTTATACAGAAGGACTCTCTCCATTTAACATAAGCCTTAAGTCCGGAAGGAGTTGATGCATCAAGGCTGAAATCAAATCCCTCTTCTTCGTTATGCTCCACATCATTGGGGAACTTGTAAAGGTTGATTCTGTCCTCCCATATAATCACATCATAAAGCACATAACCCTCTTTATCCTTTATGGGAACTGCTGTATGTACTCCGCCCCAATTTTCACTGAAGCCGCAGGTGGCAAAGGTGCTTCTTATAACAACGGCAGGGTTTTCCTTTGTGATAAGATGCTTATTACTTGCCGCAGAGCCTTCAAGGGAAAGACCGCAGAGCATACTCGCCGTCAGCACAAGTGCCATAAAAAGTGAAACTATTCTTTTCATAATTTTTTCTCCTTTCAGTAAGTGAATATATCTTCTTCCGGCATTTTTTCAAAAGCCATTCTTTCCTTCGTCACAGGATGGATAAAGGAAATATGACAGGACCACAGGGCAATAATCTTACTCCCTCTTTTACTGCCGTAACGCCTGTCGCCGACAATGGGCATTTTACGGGAGGCGAACTGCACTCTTATCTGGTGAGTTCTGCCCGTGTGAAGCCTTACTTTTACGAGAGAAAGACCGTCCCTTTCAGACAAAACCTTGTAGCTTAAAAGAGCCTTTTTCACGCCGCGCCTTTCCTTTTTTACGGTGAAGGCTTTGTTCTTGCTTCTGTCGAAAAAGAGTAGGTCTTCCATTATCCCTTCTTTTTCCGTGATACTGCCCTCGACCACGGTGACATATTCCTTTTCCATGGTGCGGTCGGTCACCTGTGCGGAAAGGTCGGCAGCGCTCTTTTTGTTTTTGGCAAAGACCATCACTCCGCCCACCTCTTTATCGAGCCTGTGGACAGGATAAATCTCTCCGCCCGTGTGTTCGGAAAGAAGAAGGGGCATTGTTCTTTCGCCCTCTTTTCCCTCCTGTGATAGAATGCCTCTTTCCTTTATGCACACAATTAAGTCTTTATCTTCAAAAAGTATTTCCAACTTTATCACCCGACGAAAAAAGGAGTCACAATTTGTTGCAACTCCTTTATTTTGAAATTATTTTGCGTAATCTACTGCCCTTGTTTCACGGATCATATTAACTCTGATCTGTCCCGGATATTCAAGCTCCTGTTCGATCTTTTCTACGATGCTGTGAGCAAGAAGCACCATTTCTTCATCGCTGACTGCTTCGGGCTTAACAAGGATACGAACTTCACGGCCTGCCTGAATTGCAAAGGCACTGTCTACGCCGCTGAAGGATTTTGAAATCTTTTCAAGGGATTCAAGACGCTTGATGTAATTCTGAAGATTTTCTCTTCTTGCACCGGGTCTTGCGGCTGAAATTGCATCGGCAGCCTGAACAAGACAAGCGATAATGCTCTTCGGCTCAACGTCGCCGTGGTGTGCCTGAATGGCATTAATAACAATGTCATTTTCTTTGTACTTTTTGGCTGCTTCAACACCGAGTTCAATGTGTGAACCCTCCTGCTGATGGTCGATAGCCTTACCGATGTCGTGGAGAAGACCTGCACGCTTTGCAAGCTTGACATCAACGCCGAGCTCTGAAGCCATAAGACCTGCGATATAGGAAACCTCAAGAGAATGATTAAGCACATTCTGACCGTAGCTGGTACGGTATTTGAGACGGCCTAAAAGCTTTACAAGCTCGTTATGAACACCGTTTACACCGGCATCGATAACTGCTCTTTCACCTGCCTGCTTGATGGTCTGGTCGACCTCACGCTTTGCCTTTTCGTGGATTTTTTCGATAAGGGCGGGGTGAATACGTCCGTCGCTGATAAGTCTCTCGAGAGTGATTCTCGCAACCTCTCTGCGCACGGGATCAAAGGATGAAAGGGTGATTGCTTCGGGTGTGTCGTCGATGATAAGATCGACACCTGTGATGGTTTCAAGGGTACGGATGTTTCTGCCTTCACGGCCGATAATTCTGCCCTTCATTTCATCGTTGGGAAGAGCCACAACGGAAACCGTTGCCTCTGATGCGTGGTCAGCTGCACAACGCTGAATAGCGGTGGTTATGATTTCACGGGCAAGATTTTCGCTTTCTTCGCGAACCATCTGCTCGTATTCCATAACCTTGACAGCCTTTTCTCTTTTAAGAGATTCTTCAATTGTTTTGATTAAATCAATTTTAGCCTGTTCTTTTGTATAGCCCGATATTTTTTCAAGCATTTCTAACTGACTTCTTTTGATGCTTTCTGCTTCGGAAAGTTGGTTTTCAGCCTGTTTGATTTTTTCATCAAGCTGTTCTTCTTTTTTCTCAAGGTTTTCAGTTCTTTTGTCAAGACTTTCTTCCTTCTGGATCATTCTTCTTTCCTGACGCTGAACTTCGTTTCTTCTTTCACGGAGTTCTTTGTCAGTTTCATTTCTGAATTTATGAATTTCATCCTTGGCTTCAAGAATAGCCTCTTTTTTCTTTGTTTCAGCCTCTGCAACTGCCTGATTGACAATGCGGATAGCCTCTTCATTAGCGGAGCCGATAAGAGCCTCGGCAGTCTTTTTTCTGTGTGCCTGACCTAAAACAAAGCCGATAACACCGAAAACTGCGGCACAAACGACACCGATTACAATATATAACCAATCCAAAGTAGCAGCACCTCCTTCTTTTTTGTTTTTTGTTGGCATTACGCCCGGCAAATACATAATAGGAAATATCTGCAAATTGAGGAAAATTAAAGGTATCGGGAACACTTTTAAAGCTCAATTTCCGATAATCAAATATATCACCGTTTGGTTCATCAAAAGAATTACAGTAATATTACTCGAACGACAGTTTACACTATCCTGTATATTTTAAAACAAATTATACAATATGTCAAGTATAATAGATTTAATTTTGATTAAAATTTTATATAAAATGTATAATTTTTCTTTTGCCCGAAAGCAAATACGGCCGCAGATACCTTCCGCCTGCCTTTAAAGCAAGGAAAGTCCTGCGACCGCTTATTCACTATTATTTTTTACCTCTTACCTCAAATAAGGCCCTGTGCCATCATGGCATCGGCAACCTTAAGGAAGCCTGCGATGTTAGCACCTGCTACGAGGTTATATCCGAGACCGTACTCTTCAGCAGCTGCTGCGGAAGAATCGTGAATATTTTTCATAATCTTCTTAAGCTTAACATCAACCTCTTCTTCTGTCCAGCTGAAGCGCATAGCATTCTGGCTCATTTCGAGAGAGGAGCAGGCAACACCACCGGCGTTTACTGCCTTTGAGGGAGCAACTGCCTTACAGTTTTCCATAAGATAAACGAGAGCATCGTTTGTTGTGGGCATATTTGCAACTTCAATGTAATAGGGAACACCGTTTTTAACAATCTGCTCTGCTTCCTTCATACCGATTTCGTTCTGGGTTGCGCAGGGCATAGCGATGTCAACCTTAACACCCCAGGGCTTTTCGCCTGCATGGAACTCCACGCCGAATTTATCTGCATAATCCTGTACCTTATCTCTGCCTGATGCTCTCATTTCGAGAAGGTAATTAATCTTTTCTTCTGTGGTAACACCGTCGGGATCATAAATATAGCCGTCGGGACCTGAAAGGGTTACAACCTTACCGCCGAGCTCTGCCACCTTCTTTGCTGTACCCCAGGCCACATTACCGAAGCCTGAAACAGCAACAGTTTTGCCCTTGAGGTCTTCGCCGAAGTGTTTGAGAACTTCAACCACATAATATGTAGCGCCGTAGCCTGTAGCTTCGGGACGGATAAGAGAACCGCCGTAGCTCATGCCCTTACCTGTAAGCACGCCGTTTTCAAAATTACCCTTGATTCTTCTGTACTGACCGAAAAGGTAGCCGATTTCTCTGCCGCCTACACCGATGTCACCTGCGGGAACGTCAACATCTGCACCGATATGTCTGTAAAGCTCTGTCATAAAAGCCTGGCAGAAGCGAAGAACTTCTCCGTCACTCTTGCCTCTGGGGTCAAAGTCACTGCCGCCCTTTGCACCGCCCATGGGAAGAGTAGTAAGGCTGTTTTTGAAGGTCTGCTCGAAAGCAAGGAACTTCATAATACCTGTGTAAACCGAAGGGTGGAAACGGAGGCCGCCCTTATAGGGACCGATAGCACCGTTGAACTGAACTCTGTAGCCTGTGTTTACCTGCACCTTACCCTCATCGTCAACCCAGGTAACGCGGAAGCTGACGGATCTTTCGGGTTCAACCATTCTTTCGAGAAGAGCAGCCTTTTCATATTCGGGATGCTTTTCTACGACAGGCTCAAGAGAGGCAAGAACCTCGGTTACGGTCTGCACGAACTCGGGTTCGTGGGGATACTTTTTTGCGACCGTATCAATTACATTCTGTACATAACTCATTTAATTCCAAACTCCTTTTATACCCTTAAAGGGCGAATAAACACTAAAGCTTATTAACGCTTTAATGTGTGATGAAAAATATTTTATACCCATAATGTCGAAATTGCAAGAAAAAAATAAAACCCTCTTTTAATTTTGTAAAAAAGACAAAAAGTTTTTAATTGTCGTTTAATTTTTTGAAGAAAATTAACAAAATTAATGCTTATATTTTGTAGACAGATGTATATTAACGCACAAACCCTTGTAAAAGAGTGAGATTTTTGATAAAATAGTTTTATAAAAAGTAAAGGAGAAATCAATATGTCACATCTTTCACAGGCAAGAGAAAATCAAGCCAAAACTATTATTTCCGCTCTTGAAAAAAGAAATATGAACGGATACTTCTGCAAAACCAAAGAAGAATGTGCCGATCTCGTTCTCTCTCTCATTCCCGAAAACAGCACAATCGCCTGGGGAGGCAGTGAAACCATAAAGGAATGCGGCATTCCCTCTGCCCTGCAAAAAAGCGGAAAATACACCGTTTACGACAGAAGCCGATATGTTACACCCGAACAGCAAAAGGAATTTTACGCACTTGCTTTTCAGAGCAACTATTTCTTTATGAGCACAAATGCCATCACCCTCGACGGTGAGCTTGTAAACATCGACGGTGCAGGCAACCGCCTTTCTTCCCTCATTTTCGGGCCCGACCACGTTATCGTAGTGGCAGGTATGAACAAGGTTGTTTCCACCGTGGAGGAAGGCTTTAACAGAACAAGAAACATCGCCTCTCCCCCGAACACAGTGCGCCTTAACAAAAATACCCCCTGTGCAGTTACGGGAAAATGCGGCGACTGCATGTCCCCCGACTGTATCTGTAATCAGATAGTAATTACCCGCAGAAGCAGAGACAAGGAAAGAATTCACGTTATTTTGGTTGACGATAATTTAGGCTTTTAAAATATATATTAGCCTTCCCCTTTTCTTATGCAACAAAATGCTGCATTTGATTATCCAATAAAATGAAAGGGGTTGATTTTATGAAAAAGCGAATCAAAACAATAGCTACGGTTTTCATTGTAATTGCTGTTCTCACGCTGACAGTCATTACAGGCGGATATATTAAAATCAAGGTTATGGAAAGCAAGCTTCATCCCGTAACAGAGCCTTTTTCCTCTATGGAAGTGGTTCCTATGTGCGTGGACTACATCTTCCCCTTAAGTGATACGGAAAAGTCCGTCGGCTGGTCAGACTACACCTTTATCGGCACTGTTGAGGAAATACTCGGCACAGAATATACCGGCCTTGAATACATCTGTAATGAAAATTGGTTCGGCCTTTATGACCACGATCCCGTAACCCACTACCGCATAAGGGTAAAGCATAACATTAAGGGTACTGCACCCGAGGAATTCACTATGCTCTGCTGGGGCGGTCAGCAGCCAAACGGAATGCTTTCCGATATGAACCGCACTATGCCCGAAAAGGACACCACCTATGTTTTTATGTGCTATAATTCCGGAGAGAATGACGGAAAAATCTATTACCACAACTGCCACTTCCTCGGGGATAAGGAATGGTATGAAAGTGCCGGTAACAGAGATGATGTTATCAGGCAGTATGAGGAGTATTATAAAAATCAGGATTTAAGCGTGAGAACAGACTGAAACACAGAATAAACGCAGAAATAGGTCATCCGAGCCAACAGAGGCAAGGACGACCTGTTTTTCAATTATTCATTATCAATAATACCGATACCGAGCATATCGAGCTGATCACCGTCAACCACAGAGGGACACTCTGTCATAGGCTCGCTTGCATTCTGAAGCTTCGGGAAGGCAACAACATCACGGAGAGTGTCAAGCTTCAGCATCTGCATTACAAGTCGGTCAAGACCGAGGCCGATACCGCCGTGGGGAGGTGCACCGTATTTGAAGGCATCGGTGAGGAAGCCGAACTTTTCGTGTGCCTCTTCATCGCTTAAACCGAGGAGAGAGAAAATTCTCTTCTGAAGGTCGGGGTTGGTGATACGGATTGAGCCGGATGCAAGCTCGATACCGTTAAGAACAAGGTCATAAGCGTTTGCTCTCACCTTTGCCTTATCAGATTCAAGATATTCCATACACTCGTCGAGAGGAGCGGTGAACGGATGGTGCATAGCCACATACTCGCCTGCTTCCTCGTCCCAGTCAAAGAAGGGGAATTCAACAACCCAAAGAAGATTGTATTTGTCTGTGGGAATAATATCGAGCTTCTTTGCCACTATCTGACGGAGTGCGCCGAGAACGGAAAGAGTAGTGCTTGCCTTGTCAGCAATGATGAGGATAACGTCGCCGTTTTCGGCACCGCATTTTTCCATAATGGCTTTCATTTCGTCTTCGGTCATAAACTTGGCAAAGGATGAGGCAATAGTACCGTCGTCACCTATTCTTGCCCAAGCAAGACCCTTGGCACCGATACCTCTTACGGTTTCGGTGAGCTTGTCAACTTCCTTTCGGGTAAGAACGGAGAAGGCTTTCTTTGCTGTGATAGCGGCAACCTTACCGCCGTTTTCGATAGCACCCGTGAACACACCGAATCCGCAGTTTTTAACCTCGTCGCAGATGTCGGTGATTTCCATAGCATATCTTGTGTCGGGCTTATCGGAGCCGTAGCGCTCCATAGCCTCCTTGTAGGTAAGACGGGGAAGGGGTGTTTCGATGTCCACACCGATGGCCTCTTTAAAGACCTTCTTCATAAAGCCTTCGATAAGACCGAGAATGTCTTCCATATCGATGAAGCTCATTTCCACGTCAATCTGTGTGAATTCGGGCTGACGGTCAGCACGAAGGTCCTCGTCACGGAAGCAGCGGGCAATCTGCATATAACGGTCAAAGCCTGCAACCATTGAAAGCTGCTTGTAAAGCTGGGGAGACTGGGGAAGAGCGTAGAAGCTTCCCTTATGAATACGGGAGGGAACGAGGAAGTCTCTTGCACCTTCGGGAGTAGATTTAACGAGAATGGGAGTTTCGATTTCGATAAAGCCGTTATCGTCAAAATAGTCACGGATAATCTTTGTTATCTTGTGGCGCATAATGATATTCTTCTGTAGGTCTGGACGGCGAAGGTCAAGATAACGGTACTTAAGTCGGGTGTTTTCCGCTGTCTGGCAGTTTTCGATAATTTCGAAGGGAGGAGTTTCACTTTTGCCGAGAACACGAAGGTCAGTAACGAAAATTTCAACCTCACCTGTGGGAATATCCATATTCTTTGAGGAACGCTCTCTGACCTCACCCTTTGCCATAAGAACATATTCGCTTCTTACGGTGAAAGCCTTGTCAAAGATTTCCTTCTGTGTATTATCGTCAAAGGCAAGCTGTACGATGCCTGTTCTGTCACGAAGGTCAACGAAGATAAGAGCGCCAAGGTCTCTCTGTCTCTGTACCCAGCCTGCAACTACAACCTCTCTGCCGCAGTCCTTTGCAGTAAAGGTGCCGCAGTAGTCTGTTCTTTTAAGTCCTGTCATAAAATCCATTTTTCAGTCCTCCTTAAAATAAGTTTCCGTTTAATATGGAATTAATGTCGATATTGCTTTCATAGCCGAAGTCCTCAAGCTCCTTAAGGCTTTCATTGATGGATATTCTCATAAACACATCTTCAAAGCCTTCGAGAGGAATTTCGGTTTCTTCGCCGGTAGCCATATTCTTAAGTCTTGCCTTGCCTTCTTCAAGCTCGCTGTCACCGAGAACAACAGTATAAGCTGCACCGATTTTATTGGCAAACTTCATCTGTGCCTTGACGCTTCTGCCGACAACATCAAACTGTGCGTGCATACCCTCTCCGCGAAGATCGGAAGCAATCTGTGCCGCCTTGACTGTGGCGTTTTCACCCATTGATGCGATGTAGATGTCACACTTTGCCTCTTCGGGGAAGGGTGTGTTCTGTGCCGCCATAAGAAGGAGAAGTCTTTCAATACCGATGGCAAAGCCTAAAGCGGGAGTATCGGGGCCGCCGACTTCCTTCACAAGACCGTCATAACGACCGCCGCCACAGACGGTACCCTGTGCGCCAATCTGATTGGAAACGAACTCAAAAACGGTTTTGGTGTAATAGTCAAGACCTCTTACGATTGATGGGTTAACCTTATACTGAATGCCCATGGCGTCAAGATATTTCTGCACGGACTTAAAATGATTTTCGCACTCGTCACAAAGATAGTCCGTAACCATGGGAGCATCTTTTGCTATATCAGAGCAGATGGGACTTTTACAGTCAAGAATTCTCATGGGATTTCTATCGAGGCGGTCAAGACAGGTACCGCAAAGGTCACCCTTTTTACTCTCGAAGTAATCGTGGAGAGCCTTATGGTAATTCTTTCTGCATTCGGGACATCCGATCGAGTTAATCTCAAGAGAAATATCCTTAACATTAAGGAAAGCAAAAATGTCGTTTACAAGTGAAATAACCTCCGCATCGGCGGCAGGTGAAGCAGTGCCGATACATTCGCAGCCGAACTGATGGAACTCACGGAGTCTGCCTGCCTGGGGCTTTTCGTAGCGGTAGCAGGATGTGAGGTAGCACATTTTCATGGGCTGAGGCTCATTAAAAAGTCCGTGTTCGAGATAGGAACGGACAACACCTGCTGTGCCTTCGGGACGGAGAGTGATGCTTCTGCCGCCCTTATCCTCGAAGGT
>JAZUNX010000021.1:0-13276 GCA_045604385.1 Acutalibacteraceae bacterium | reverse complement strand
GCAGCTGTGCTGCGAGGACCCGAAGTTCCCCAACAAAAAAATACACTCCCGAATAATCGAGAGTGTATAGAAAAAGTTGAACTTTTATCTCTTTGAGAATCTGTCGACACGTTAAGAAAACAGTCCGGTGGACTGTTTTTAGTGGTGACCGCAGCAGCTGTGCTGCGAGGACCCGAAGTTCCCCAACAAAAAAATACACTCCCGAATAATCGAGAGTGTATAGAAAAAGTATGAACTTTTATCTCTTTGAGAACTGAGGTGCACGACGAGCGCCTTTGAGACCGTACTTCTTTCTTTCCTTCATTCTCGGGTCACGAGTGAGGAAGCCTGCCTTCTTGAGTGCGGGACGAAGTTCTTCGTCATACTGAAGCAGAGCTCTGGAAAGACCGTGACGGATAGCACCTGCCTGGCCTGTAACGCCACCGCCTGTTACGCGGCAAACGATGTCAAACTTCTCTGTGGTTTCTGTAAGATTGAGAGGCTGACGAACGATGAGCTTAAGTGTTTCAAGACCGAAATAATCGTCGATATCTCTGTCGTTGATTGTGATTTTACCTGTACCTGCATAAACACGTACTCTTGCGATTGACTTCTTTCTGCGGCCTGTGCCGTAGAAGAACGGAGTTGTTTCGTACATTCTGTTTGTCCTCCCTTTCTATTATAATTCGATTGCTTCGGGCTTCTGTGCTGCGTGTGCGTGTTCAGCACCTGCATAAACGCGAAGTCTTGTAAGAGCCTGACGGCCGATTACTGTGTCGGGAATCATACCCTTAACAGCCTTTGTCATAGCGAATTCGGGCTTTGTTTTCATAAGGGTTGAGTACTTAACCTTCTTCATGTTACCGATGTAACCTGTGTGATGGTAGTACATTTTCTGATCGAGTTTCTTACCTGTAAGAACAACCTTATCAGCGTTGATGATGATAACGTGGTCACCACAGTCAGCGTGGGGTGCGAAGGTGGGCTTGTGCTTGCCTCTGAGAAGTTCAGCAGCTTTAGCGGCTACGTGGCCGAGATGCTTACCTTCAGCATCAATAACATACCACTGACGGGTGATGTCGCCTGCTTTGGGCATATAAGTTGAGATAACTTTTTCCTCCATTAGATTATTTTTAATGCTTGGATATATTACCACAAGTAGTTTTCTTTGTCAACACCTTTTTTGTAATTTTTTAATTTACATTTTAATTGCTCGTTTTTTCTTTGTTTTTCTTCGTTTTTTATAGTGTTTACTCGCAAATGATTTTTATAAATTTTTAGTTTTTTCTTTGTATATATTGCTGAAAATTAAATGGAGACCGTCGGAACGGTCTCCTCTGCTTATGTAAAGTTTTATCTTGCCTCAATCTCTGCTGAAGCATTACCTGCACCGTCGTAGGCTATGATAGTATATACATCACTTATCTTGCCTTCGGCATCGACAGCACTCGTTCTGTGATAACCGTCAAAGGTTTCTGTACGACAAAGGAATTCACCGTTTTTAAGGATACGGTAGTGAGAAATACCTATATTGTCCTCTGCCTCTTCCCAGTTAAGCTCTATGCCTTCTGCAGTCTCAGTCTTGGTAAGGCTGTTGCTCATTACGGGAGCCTCATTTTCGAGACCGTAGCCGTTTTTCACATAATCGTGGTAGGTGTCAATGTAAACGGAAGATACCTGTTCAGGGCAGTAGTAATGGCTGTAGGAGAAGGTTATAATGTTTTCGCAGTACTTGGATGCGATGTCCATCTGCTTTGCGAAGCGGTCAAGAGTTACAGGAACATGAACAGTGTTTTCTGTAGCGGGAGGATTAAGAATACCCTCTCCGAAGGACGATGCGATGGCACTGGTGAAGTTTTCGCAGTTTGCCCAGAGCTTCACATCAGCCGAAGCGTAGCTTGCAGCCACAGAATACATCTTCCACACGGTTTCAAGGTCTTCCATCTTCATCCAACCTGCGCCTACAGCATCCTGAGGAGCAACGATATCACCGTCACGCCAATGACCTTCGGTGAAAAGCATTAACCACTGAACGAATGCAGCACCCTTACCTAAGGTCAGATAATTAGACGTAAAGGGGCTCATCATAAGAGGAATACTGCTGTCGATTTCCGTAGCCTTATCAAGAACTACATTAAGACCCTTTATTATATTAGACATTGCAAGGTTCATAATAACATTGTTGCTGTACTCCATGGTGAAGTACCAGGCATAAAAATTATCCTTGCCCTCTTCGTAGTATGTAGCATAAATTTCTTCCATCATATCCGCTGTTATGGCACATACCTCGCCGTATTCTTTGGTAAGAGTACCTGTGGACCAAAGGTTATCAAAGGCAGTAAGACCGACAAGAATCTGAACATCCGTACCCTTTACGGCCTCAAGAGCCGCTCCGAGAACGTCTCCGCCGAAATCTGCACCCTTGAAAGCATCAAGCTTTGTCTCATAGTAAACATCCCAGTTGCCCTCGGCATCCTTATTGGCAAGGTCCTGCAGAATGAGATACTTCACTCCGTCTTTCTCCATAGCTTCGACCTCGTCAGCCCATCTCTCTTCATCCCAGCTGCTGCTCAGCCATGACTGAAGGAAGGTACCGTTGAAAATCGGCTCTGTCTTTCCTTCGGGTGCCACTGCACCGCCGAAAGGCAGAACAGCCATAATAAAAGCAAGTAATGCAGGTATAAGTGATTTTAAAAATAACATAATGTTTTCCTCCTTATTTATACTGTAGCCATTGTAACACAAAAAAATCCCTTTAGTCAAGAGAAGCAGGGTTATCCTTTTTAACAGCACAAAAAAAGGTTGCCCTTACGGACAACCTTTCTCATTATTATTTTGTACTATCAAACAAGTTCAATAATGCACATTTCTGCAGCATCACCGCGACGGGGACCTGTCTTAATAATACGGCAATAACCGCCGTTTACATCCTTATACTTGGGGCTGATTTCGTCGAAGAGCTTCTTAACAACATCTTCCTTTGTGATGTATGCAAGAGCCTGACGCTTGTTGTGAAGTGTTGCTTCCTTACCGAGAGTGATCATTTTCTCGGTCATAGCGCGAACTTCCTTTGCCCTTGTAACGGTGGTTTCAATGCTACCTTTTTCTAAAAGATATGTTACCATACCTCTGAGCATAGCGTTTCTGTGATCAGTAGGTCTACCAAGTTTTCTGGTACCTGCCATTGTAAATCACTCCTTTACCGTTGTGTAGAATATTTGTTTCTTAGTCGTCTTCACTGCGAAGGTCAAGACCGAATGAATGCAGCTTTTTGATAACTTCATCAAGAGACTTCTTACCAAGGTTACGAACCTCCATCATATCGTCGTCAGTCTTGTTTGTTAAATCTTCCACTGTGTTGATGCCTGCACGCTTCAAGCAGTTGAATGAGCGTACTGACAAGTCAAGTTCCTCAATAGTCATCTCGAGGATCTTCTGGTTAGCATCTTCATCTTTGTCAACCATAATCTCAGTATCATAAGCTTCACCTGAGAGGTCACCGAACAAAGCGAGATGTTCGTTGAGAAACTTGGCACCGAGTGAAACAGCCTCAACAGCTGAAATTGTACCGTTGGTCCAAACTTCAAGTGTGAGTTTGTCAAAGCCAATTTCCTGACCGACACGAATGTCGTCAATTGTATAGTTAGCCTTAAGAATCGGTGTGTAAATTGAGTCAATTGCAATTACGCCGATTACGGGCTGCATAAGCTTTTTGTTCTGCTCAGCAGATACATATCCACGTCCCTTGTTTACAGTAAGTTCCATATTGATATGAGCATCTTTATCAAGTGTACAGATGTGATAATCAGGATTAATGATTTCAACTTCTGAATCGCACTTGATGTCGCCGGCTAAAACTTCGCCTTCGCCGCTTGCATCAATATACACTGTTTTGGGTCCGTCACCGTGAATTTTGAGGATAACGTTCTTAAGGTTGAGGACGATTTCTGTAACGTCTTCTCTTACACCCTGAATTGTTGAAAATTCATGAAGAACACCGTCAATTTTAACACTGGTGATTGCGTAGCCGGGAAGTGATGAAAGAAGAATTCTTCTTAAACTGTTACCGAGAGTAACACCGTAGCCACGCTCCAACGGTTCAACTACAATTTTGCCGTAGGTACCGTCAGCTGCTAATTCTGCAGTTTCGATTCTGGGCTTTTCAATGCCTATCATGCAAAACCCTCCTTACTTATTTGTGGATGTGTTTTACGCTAATAACCGTCTATTACTTAGAATAGAATTCGACGATAAGATGTTCTTCAACGGGTGTGCTGATCTGCTCACGCTCGGGAAGATTTACGATCTTAGCTTCGCAATTTTCGCGGTTAAGGTCGAGCCATGTGGGGACAGGTCTTGATGCGTTTGCTTCAAGAACAGCCTTGATCTTAACGCTTTCACGGCTCTTTGCTTTGATTGCAACTACATCACCGGCTTTAAGAAGGTATGAAGGAATATCAACCTTTTTGCCGTTAACGGTGAAGTGTGCATGTGTAACGAGCTGTCTTGCTTCAGCACGTGAAGAAGCCCAGCCAAGGGTGTATACTACGTTATCAAGACGGCTTTCACAGATTCTGAGAAGGTTGTCACCGGTAACGCCGGTTTTCTTTTCAGCCATAATGAAGTACTTATGGAACTGACCTTCCTGAATGCCGTAGTAACGTCTGGCCTGCTGCTTTGCACGAAGCTGGAGACCATATTCAGAATTCTTTTTACGGTTCTGACCGTGCTGACCGGGAGCATAAGAACGACGCTCAATAGCACATTTACCTGTGTAGCATCTGTCACCCTTTAAAAAGAGTTTCTTACCCTCACGGCGGCACATCTTACATACCGCACCTGTATATCTTGCCATACGTTTGTACCTCCGTTATACGCGTCTTCTTTTCGGGGGACGGCAGCCATTGTGAGGAATCGGTGTAACGTCTTTAATCATTGTTACATCGAGACCTGCTGTCTGTAAAGCTCTGATTGCAGCTTCACGACCTGCTCCGGGTCCCTTAACATATACTTCAACGGTCTTCATGCCGTGTTCGATTGCAGCTTTAGCAGCAGTTTCAGCTGCTGTCTGTGCAGCAAACGGTGTGGATTTTCTTGAGCCTCTGAAGCCCATTTCACCGGCACTTGCCCATGACACTGCGTTACCCTGTAAGTCAGTGATGGTAACGATTGTGTTGTTGAAGGTGGATTGAATATGGGCCGCACCGCGGTCAATGTTCTTTTTGTCACGGCGACGGCGAACGTTGGTAGCTTTCTTTGCAACCTTTGCCATAAATTTATCCTCCTAAGATTACTTTTTCTTATTTGCGATGGTCTTCTTGGGACCTTTACGGGTACGAGCGTTTGTCTTTGAACGCTGACCTCTTACGGGAAGGCCCTTTCTGTGGCGGATGCCACGATAGCAACCAATTTCAATAAGTCTTTTAATATCAAATGCTGTTTCTCTTCTGAGGTCACCTTCAACCTTTACGTTGTGGTCAATGTACTCACGAAGCTTTGAAACGTCGTCTTCGGTAAGATCCTTAACTCTAGTGTCGGGATTGATACCTGTAGCTGCGATGATGTCGCAAGCAGTTTTACGACCTATACCATAGATATAAGTAAGAGCGATTTCAACTCTTTTATCTCTGGGCAGGTCAACACCTGAAATACGAGCCATGTTTCAGTTGCACCTCCTAAATTATTACGTCAATTAGCCTTGACGCTGTTTGTGTTTGGGATTTTCGCAGATAACCATAATTTTGCCGTTACGCTTGATTACCTTGCACTTTTCACATATTTTCTTTACAGAAGGTCTGACTTTCATAGGATTGCCTCCTTTAAATTCAAAAATGTCAGGTTTATTTGCTTCTCCATGTTATACGTCCGCGGGTTAAGTCGTATGGAGACATTTCGACTGTAACCTTATCACCGGGAAGAATACGAATGTAATTCATTCTGAGCTTACCGGAGATGTGTGCTAAAATTTTATGACCGTTTTCGAGTTCGACTTGGAATGTTGCGTTGGGAAGAGCCTCAACAACAGTACCTTCGATTTCAATCATATCCTGTTTTGACATAACCTTACCCCCCTGGGTTCGCTATTTTGTTAAGTGTTTTTCTAAGCTTACGATTTGTTGCCATTGAGTCCTTTTCGAGAGTGACGTCTGTCAAAGCAATGTGTTTAACATTCTTTTCCTTGGGCTTTTCAAGCTTACGGCTTTTACCGTCACAGATAAGAACTTTTCCGTTTGCCATATCCTTCACTGCAAAAAGCTCACCTTTATCGTGACCCTTGAGTGAAAGAACTACCTGTCCTTCTTTAAAATCCATAATGAACCTCTTATTCTTTGGTAAGAATGACGGGGCCGTCTTTGGTGATAGCCACCGTATGCTCAAAATGGGCGGACAGCTTCGAGTCAAGGGTTTTTACAGTCCAACCGTCGGGAAGGACTTTGACTCTTGCAGTTCCCTGGTTAATCATCGGCTCAATAGCGATTGTCATGCCCGGTAACAGGCGTACGCCTCGGCCGGCTGTGCCGTAGTTCGGCACACTGGGATCTTCATGTAATGCCTTGCCGATACCGTGTCCCGTATATTCACGGACCACACCGTATCCCCGTTCTTCGCAATAAGTCTGAACGGCGTGGCATATATCGCCGAGTCTGCCGCCGGGTACAGCGAATTTGATTGCCTCATATAGGCTTTCTTTCGTTGTATCCATCAGCCGCTTTGCCTCTTCACTTATGTTTCCGCAGGCAAAAGTAGCAGCATTGTCGCCGTTATAGCCGTTTTTCTTCGCACCTAAATCGATGGAAACTATGTCTCCGTCCTTAAGGATGCGTTTTTCGCTTGGTATTCCATGAATGACCTCATCATTTATGGAAATGCACGCAGTAGCCGGAAAGCCGTAGAGATGTAGGAAGTTAGGTTCCGCACCCTGACTTATGATGTAGTCGTAGGCTATTCGGTCAATCTCCTTGGTACTGATACCCGGTCTGACTGCCTCGCCGGCCACTCTGAGTGCTCCTGCCGAAATTCTGCAAGCCTCTTTCATAAGAGCAAGCTCACGGCTGGTTTTGAGCACTATCATGCTTATTCCTCCAAAGCTTTGAGAACAAGGGCAGAAGTGTCAGCCACTTCTTCCTGTCCTTCAACTATGAAAAGTTTGTTTTTCTTTCCATAGAAATCCTTGAGCGGTTCGGTCTGACTGTGATAAACATCAAGTCTTTCCTTAACCGTGTCGGGATGGTCATCTTTTCTTAAAACAAGTTCTTCGCCGCAGGCGTCACAAGTGTTTTCCTTGGCGGGCTGTTTGTAAATGAGGTGATATGAGTTACCGCATTTGGGACAAACGCGTCTGCCGGACATTCTTGTAACAATCTTTTCGTCGGGAACTTCGATATCGATAACCTTGTCGATTTCGATGCCCATTTCGTCAAGAGCCTGTGCCTGGGGAATTGTTCTGGGGAAGCCGTCAAGGATGAAGCCGTTTTTGCAGTCATCCTCGCTGAGGCGTTCCTTGATAATGCCGATTACAACATCATCGGGAACAAGCTGACCGTTATCTATGAATTCCTTGGCTTTTAAACCCATTTCCGTTCCTGCCTTGAGAGCGGCACGGATAATGTTACCTGTTGAGATTGTCGGGATGGCAAGCTTACCGCAGATGAACTCTGCCTGTGTACCCTTACCTGCACCGGGAGCACCTAAAAGAATTAACTTCATGATGTTATCTCTCCTTTTTGTATTAGTCAAGGAAGCCTTTGTAGTGTCTCATCATCATCTGGCTTTCGAGCTGCTTAACTGTTTCAAGAGCAACACCAACAACGATGATAAGTGAAGTACCGCCGAGTGAAAGTGTCATCGGTGAACCGATGAGGTTTGTGAACAGAGTTACAACGTTCGGGAAAAGAGCAACTACTGAAAGAAGAAGTGCGCCGAGAAGAGTAATTCTGTTAAGAATCTTCTTGATGTAATCAGAAGTGGGCTTGCCCGGACGAAGACCGGGAATCATACCGCTGTTCTTTCTGATATTGTTAGCCATTTCAACCGGATTGTACTGGATGCTTGCATAGAAGTAAGCAAAGAAGAGAATCAGGAAGAAGTAAACAATTGAATAGAACCAGTGGCTTGAAGAGAACATACCGAAGAATGTCTTCCAGCCGTCTGTAATCTTATCAGGATCAAGGAACATTTCTACTGTGGGCGGAAGTGAAAGAATTGAAGAAGCGAAGATAACGGGAAGAACACCGGACATATTAACCTTCATGGGGATATGTGTGCTCTGACCGCCGTACATCTTACGGCCAACAACTCTCTTTGCATACTGAACGGGAATTCTTCTTTCAGCATTATCCATCCAAACGATAAATGCAATCATAGCAAGAAGGCAGATTACAACGATGGGAACGAGTGCATAATAAGCGCCGCCCTTGAGTACATCGTAATAGAGCATGGTAATGAGAGTGGGAATTCTTGAAACGATACCTGCGAAGAGGATGATTGAAATACCGTTACCGATACCCTTTTCGTTAACCTGTTCGCCGAGCCACATAACGAATGCGGAACCTGCTGTAAGGCAAAGGATAATCACCAAAGCCTGAAGAACAGCTGCAAAACCTGTGAACTGTGCACCGTTTGCATCGGTTACAAGATAGTCCTGTGCTCTGAGGTAAATGAAGTATGCAGTACTCTGTAAAAGAGCAAGTGCGATAGTTACATATCTTGTGATTGTTGCAATTTTCTTTCTTCCTTCTTCGCCTTCCTTGGAAAGTTTTTCAAGGTAAGGAATTGCAACTGAAAGAAGCTGAATGATAATTGAACTGTTGATGTAGGGTGTGATTGACAGTGCAAAGATTGTACCGTATGTGAAAGCATCACCTGTCATCATGCTCAAATAGTTCATAAATGTTTCACCGTTAGGATCAACAATACCGCTGTCTGCGATGTTTGTGAAAGGAACCGGAATAGCGGCACCGATTCTGAAAATCAATACTATAAGTGCTGTGAAAAGCATCTTCTTACGAAGTTCTGCAACCTTCCAAGCATTTATGAAAGTACTAATCATGTTCAGATCACCTCGGTCTTTCCGCCCGCTGCCTCAATCTTCTGCTTTGCAGATTCGCTGAAAGCGTTAGCCTGAACTGTAAGTGCTTTGGTGAGTTCACCGTGACCAAGCACCTTAACACCGTCAAGCACCTTCTTAACAAGGCCCTTTTCGATGAGTGAGTCAATTGTTACTGTTTCGCCTGCGGCATAAGCCTTTTCAAGTGAAGCAAGATTTACAATTGCCATCTCTGTACCAAAGATGTTTACGAAACCTCTTTTAGGTACACGTCTCTGAAGGGGCATCTGACCGCCTTCAAAGCCGGGGCGCATGCCTCTGCCGGCACGTGCCTTCTGGCCCTTATGACCTTTACCGGCGGTTTTACCCTGACCGGAAGCAGGACCACGACCGATACGTTTGCGTTCTTTAGTTGAACCTGCAGCAGGTGAAAGTTCATGTAATTTCATATTTGCGCACCTCCTCTATTAAGCTTCGGTGGTCTCGATAAGGTGAGCGATTTTCTTCACCTTACCTTGAGTCTGAGGATTGTTGGGCTGAACCGTTACATCCCCGATTTTCTTGAGGCCAAGAGACTTAACTGTTGCAATCTGATCTTTTTTGCAACCGATGAGGCTTCTTTTGAGAGTAATCTTAATGTCTGCCATTTTGAAAGTCCTCCTTAACCTAAGATTTCTTTTGCAGTCTTACCGCGAACTTCAGCAACTTCTTCAACGTTGCGAAGCTTTGAAAGACCGTCGATGGTAGCTCTTACTACGTTGCAGGGATTGTTTGAACGAAGAGCCTTTGTACGAATATCCTTGATACCAACTGTTTCAACAACGGCACGTACAGGGCCGCCGGCGATAACACCGGTACCGGGAGCAGCAGGCTTAAGAAGAACTACGCCTGCACCGAACTTACCGATAATCTCGTGAGGGATTGTTGTACCCTTAAGAGAAACCTTGATAAGATTCTTCTTGGCATCGTCGATACCCTTACGGATAGCGTCAGGAACTTCACCTGATTTACCAAGACCGAATCCGATGATGCCATTACCGTCACCAACAACTACGAGAGCAGCGAACTTGAAGATTCTACCACCCTTAACTGTTTTTGATACACGGTTAATGGCTACAACACGTTCTGTAAGTTCATAAGCTGATGCATCAATTTTAGTCATAATTAATTTCCTCCTTGCTTAGAACTTCAGGCCGCCGGCACGAGCGCCTTCTGCAAGCTCTTGTACACGACCGTGATAGATGTAACCGCCTCTGTCGAATACGCATTCTTCAATGCCTTTTTCGAGAGCGCGCTTTGCTAATGTTTCGCCCACCTTGTGAGCAGCTTCTTTGTTACCGCCGTACTCTGTAAATTCCTTCTCTACAGTTGATGCTGATGCAAGTGTAACACCGTTAACATCGTCGATTAACTGAGCGTAGATGTGGCTGAGTGAACGGTAAACATTAAGACGGGGACATGCAGCAGTACCGCTGATTTTAGCACGTACTCTCTTCTGTCTCTTCTGTCTTGCTTTATTACTGTCTTGTCTTCTGACCATTGAATTGTCACTCCTTTACCAATCTTATTTACCCTTACCGGCTTTACCTTCTTTGCGGCGGATGTATTCGTCAACATACTTGATACCCTTGCCCTTGTAAGGTTCGGGAAGTCTCTTTTCACGAATTTCTGCTGCGAACTGACCAACGGCTGCTTTGTCAGCGCCTGTAACAATTACCTTGTTGGGAGAGGGAACTTCAACTGTAACGCCTTCGGGCTCAGTCATGATAACGTCATGTGAGTAACCGATTTTCATTACAAGATCCTTGCCCTTCTTTTCAGCACGGTAACCGATACCGTTGATTTCAAGTTCTTTCTTGTAACCGTTTGCTACACCTTCAACCATGTTGGCGATAAGTGTACGGGTAAGACCGTGAAGTGATCTGTTTTCTTTGTTGTCATTGGGACGGGTAACAGTGATTACGTTACCTTCCATAGCGATTGACATGTTGCTGTGCATAGTTTTGGTAAGTGTGCCCTTGGGACCCTTAGCTGTAACTGTGCTGCCGTCAATTTTAACTTCTACTCCTGCGGGAACCGTGATGGGAGCTCTACCTATTCTTGACATATCAGCACCTCCTTACCAAACGAATGCAAGAACTTCGCCGCCTACGTTGGCTTTACGAGCGTCCTTGTCTGTCATAACACCCTTAGGTGTGGAAAGGATAGCGATACCGAGACCCTTCATAACCTTAGGCATGTCTTCGCAGTTTGTGTAAATTCTTAAGCCGGGTTTAGATACTCTTCTGAGACCTGTGATAACCTGTGACTTATTGGGGCCGTACTTTAACTGTACTTCCATAATACCCTGCTTACCGTCTTCTTCAACGGTAAAGCCTTTGATATAACCTTCATCAACAAGAATCTGAGCAATTGCCTTCTTCATGTTGGATGCAGGAATTTTTACTGAATCGTGTTTTGCTGAGTTAGCATTACGAATTCTTGTAAGCATATCAGCGATAGCGTCTGTTACTTGCATTATTCCTTTACCTCCTTAAAATTTGCAATTGCTTACCAGCTTGCTTTCTTAACGCCGGGGATCTGACCTGCGTGTGCTAATTCTCTGAAGCAGATACGGCATACACCGTATTTGCGGAGATAAGCGTGAGGTCTGCCGCAGATTTTGCATCTGTTGTAAGCTCTTGTAGAGTACTTTGCTTTTCTCTGCTGTTTAACTTTCATAGAAGTCTTTGCCATTTTAACTTACCTCCTTAATTATTTCTCGAAGGGAGCGCCCATAAGTGAAAGGAGCTCTCTTGCTTCTTCGTCTGTGTTAGCTGTGGTTACGAAGCAGATGTCCATACCACGAACCTTGTCGATCTTATCGTAGTCGATTTCAGGGAAAATAAGCTGTTCCTTGATACCTACTGAGTAGTTACCTCTGCCGTCGAAAGCGTTGGGGTTGATACCTCTGAAGTCACGAACTCTGGGGAGAGCGAGATTGAAGAATCTGTCGATAAATTCATACATCTTTTCGCCTCTGAGTGTAACTTTGGCACCGATAACCATACCTTCACGGAGTATGAAGTTAGCTACTGATTTCTTTGCCTTGCAAAGAACGGGCTGCTGACCTGTGATCTGTCTGAGATCGGAAACTACAGCGTCAAGAACCTTTGAGTTTGCAATTGCTTCACCGCAAGCTACGTTGATAACAACTTTGTCAAGCTTAGGGATTTGCATAACGCTTTTGTAACCGAACTTTTTCATCATCTGAGGTGCAACCTCATTGACATAGAGCTCTTTTAATCTTGCCATTGTCATGTTCCTCCCTTATTATTCAAACTTTGCAAGACAGTCGCTGTGCTTGCAAGCACGCATTTTCTTGCCTTTTTCGTCGATTACGTGGCCTACTCTGGTAGGTCTGCCGCATTTGGGGCAAACGAGCTGAACCTTACATGCGTAAAGAGCTGCTTCTGCCTCGATAATGCCGCCTGCTTCGCCCATCTTGCGAGGTTTAACGTGCTTCTTAACAACGTTAATCTTTTCAACGATAACCTTGCCTTCTGCGGGGCTTACAGCCATTACTTTACCTCTTGCGCCACGATCTTTACCGTTGATAACAACGACTGTGTCGCCTGTTTTAACATGAACTTTACTCATCGTGACACCTCCTTAAAGTACTTCGGGAGCAAGTGAGAGAATTTTGAGATAATCCTTATCACGAAGTTCTCTTGCTACCGGTCCAAAGATACGGGTACCCTTGGGGTTTTTATCTTCTTTGATGATAACTGCTGCATTTTCGTCGAAACGAATGTATGTGCCGTCATCACGGCGAACGCCTGTTGCAGTACGTACAACTACTGCCTTAACAACGTCGCCCTTCTTAACGATTCCGCCGGGTGCTGCCTTCTTAACAGAAGCAACAATGACGTCACCGATATTAGCATATCTTCTACCTGTGCCGCCGAGAACACGAATGCACATAATTTCTTTAGCGCCTGTGTTGTCAGCAACTTTAAGATAAGTCTGCTGCTGAATCATTGTGTTTGGCCTCCTTTAGCTGCACCAATTATTTGGCTTTTTCGATAATTTCTACAACGCGCCATCTCTTGTCTTTTGAAAGAGGGCGGGTTTCCATAATGAGAACGCGGTCACCGATGCCACACTCGTTCTTTTCGTCGTGAGCCTTTACCTTGATGGTACGGTTAACGATCTTCTTGTAAAGAGGGTGTCTGACCTTATCCAAGTCGGATCGTAGCCATGTCGTTTCTG
>JAZUNX010000020.1:0-11259 GCA_045604385.1 Acutalibacteraceae bacterium | reverse complement strand
AGATTGGCAATCACGAAGACACAAACGCAAAAACTCCCGAGGGTGAACTTGCCGAAAGAATACTCGACGAGTACTACCGGGAGTTTCAGAAACGAAATCCGTATCTTTATGTTTTCTCTGCACACCTTCACATGGACGAAGCAACACCGCATCTTCACATTGACTTTGTACCGTTCACTACTGAAAGCAAAAGGGGACTTGATACAAGAGTGTCACTGAAGCAAGCTCTTGCCAATCAAGGCTTCATCGGTAAGTCACGACAAGAAACTGAATGGAGTCTTTGGGTAGAAAGTGAAAAGGAAGCTCTCGAAGAAGTTATGAAGCGTCACAGCGTTCAGTGGGAGAAGAAGGGGACACACGAAAAGCATTTGTCAGTTTATGATTACGAAAAGAAAATGCGTAAGCAAGAGGTTGAGGAGCTGACACAACAGACAGAGGAACTCAACGTCAAGGTTGAGGAACTGACAGCAAAGTACGAAACACTTGCGAAGTATGAAACAGACATAGACGAACTGACAGAAGATTTCTATGAGCAGGATGAATTCAAATTGCCTGACCCTCCGCCACTTATGACTGCTAAAACCTACAAGACGAAATTCATTGAGCCGCTTTTTAATAAGCTGATTGGTCTTGTTAAAGGATTGGCAAAGCAGTGTATGGAGCTTCAATCCCGAGTATTTGGTATGAAGATAGGAGCAGGTCTTGATAAAAGAAAAGTTAATGAACTGTATGAGGATAACAGTTACCTTCGTGAAGAAAATCAAGAGCTCGTCGGAGATGTACTGAAGTTCAGACTTCTCAGAAAAGTTTTCGGTGATGAAGAGGTTGAGAAGCTCGTTGATAAAGCAACGGAGCTTGAAAGAGAAAGCCGCAGGGCTCGTAATCGTGGCGGCTGGGAACGATAGAATTTTTTGTTTAAGGAGGCATTAAATGGAAATAATAAAAATAAAAAATAATTTAAGAGGTGTGGCTTATTGCGAATAGAAGTGCGAGACGCTCCCCGCAAAGTCGTTTACTTCTGGTTATCAAAATCAGAAGCGGCAGACAAAAAACTGATGGATTCCCTGAAACTTCAATTCAAAGAATGGAAGAACAAAAATTACCTTCCTGTAGTTTTCGAGTCCGGCAGTGAAAGTCTTGAGGACAATATGTATATGCTGATGAAACGTAATATGGAGCTTTTGGCAAAGAAGTCAGAGCTTTCAATCTGACTTTAACGTGATGTGGTTACTCACATCACAATACATAAATCGTACTTGATTATATTACTATTGTATATAGATTTCTGTTTTACCGTCGGTGGAAAATATCGGCGGTAAAAATTTTTATGGAAAAGTGTTGACTTACTCCTAAAACTTGTGGTACAATGTTGTCAGAAACAAAGAAAAAATACAAGACTTTATTGAAAGAGTGATTGAAAATGAATGATAACATCCAATTGTATGAAAACCAACCTATCCGTTCTGCCTGGGATGAAGAAAAAGAAGAATGGTATTTTTCTGTTGTTGATGTGGTTGGGATTTTGACTGAACAGGAAACTTATGATGGTGCAAAAAATTATTGGAAGGTTCTGAAGCATCGCATCAAGGCGGAAGGTAATCAGTTGGTTACAAACTGTAACCAACTGAAAATGAAATCACCGAAAGACGGAAAAAAGTATCTGACCGATGTTGCCGACACCGAACAGCTTCTTCGTATTATTCAATCTGTTCCTTCACCTAAAGCGGAGCCTTTCAAAATGTGGCTTGCCGAAGTGGGCAGAGAGCGTATCGAGGAAACAATAGATCCGGAACTTGCAATTGACAGAGCGCTTGATACATATCTCAAAAAGGGATATAGTGAAGATTGGATTCATCAGCGTATTTTATCTATTCGTGTCCGTAATGAGCTGACAGCAGAATGGCAATCCCGTGGCGTTGAAAAAGGAAAAGAATATGCAATTCTGACAGATGAAATTACACGGGCCTGGTCAGGTATGACAACACGCCAGTATAAGAAACTCAAAGGTCTAAAAAAAGAAAATCTTCGTGATAATATGAGTACAACAGAAATAATTTTAAATATGCTTGCTGAAACTGCAACAAAAGATATTTCTGCACAAACTAAACCTGAAACCTTTGAAGAAAGCAGAGCCGTCGCCAAGCGTGGCGGTAAAATTGCAGGTAATGCGAGAAGGGAGCTTGAAGAAGAAACAGGAACTTCTGTAATAACAGAAAAGAATGCTGCCGAGCTTAACGCTGTTGTTACCGGAATGATAGAAGCTGTAGTGAATGATAAAAAGGAGGATTGAACATGATTGAAAAATTTGATATTGCCGGTTATTGTCGAATCTCAGTTGACCTTGAGCTTGACCGTGACAATACCTCAATCGAGAATCAGAAGGCAATCATTGAGGATTATGTGAAAATAAATTTCCCCGGTTCAACTCTTACTTTTTATGAAGACAGAGATAAATCGGGTTACACCTTTGAACAGCGTGACGGTTATCAGCAGATGCGTAAGCAGTTAGTCTCAGGCCGAAAAGATATTCTTATTGTCAAAGACTTTTCCCGTTTTTCAAGAAGAAACAGCCGTGGCCTTGTTGAACTTGAAGACTTACGTGATGCAGGAGTAAGAATCATATCTATCGGTGATGTTATTGACTTTCCGAATGATGACGACTGGCTTAAAATTCAGTTTCAGTTCCTTATAAATGAAATGCCTGTTACCGATACTTCGAAAAAGGTTCGTTCTGTTATCAAACGCCGTCAGTCAGACGGAAGGTGGATTTGTGCCGTACCTTACGGTTATGTTATTACCAATACTAAGACAATGGCGTTTGAGGTTGACCCTGTTCAGGCTGAGGTCGTCAGAGAAATCTTTTCTCTTTATATCGACGGTTGGGGCTACAAGAAAATTGCAAACCACCTGACCGAAAAAAATATTCCCACACCAAGGATGTGTGAGAAGGCAAGAAAAGAGGCTCTTGGTGAGGAGTGCAAAATCAAAGCAAAGCCTGTATGGAGCATTGTTACCATTCAGGGCATACTTGCAAACGATTTTTACATCGGTACTCTCCGACAGGGTAAATACACCCGAAAGAAAATTAACGGAGCCGACATCAAGATAGATGAAGATGACCATATAGTATTTGAAAATAATCACGAGGCAATCATTGATTACCGTACTTTTGCTCTTGCTAAAGAAGCTATGAAAAAACGTACCACCAACAATTACCGTGGTGTTAAGAAATACGACAATGTTTATTCAGGGCTTATGGAGTGCGGCGACTGCGGAAGTCCGATGTTTCCTATGAGCAGAGCCGATTTGCCCGACGCTTATCGATGCGGTGCTTATCATACAAGAGGTCTTAAAGCGTGTACAAGTCACCATACAAGAGTTGATATGCTTGATGAAACCGTCAAAGAGTATCTTACCGAAATCCGCATGACTTCTGCCGATATGATTGAAAAATTGCAGAAGGCTATTGCAGGAGAAAAGGATGCTATCAATAGTAACCGAAACACGGTAAATCTTCTTCAGAAACAGCTTGATGAAGCAAGAGAAGAACGCAAAATCTATATCAGACAAAAGACCAGAGAAGTAATAAAGCATCCTGAAAAAGAAGCTCACATTGAATCGCTTTATGAAGAAATGATTGCCGAGTGTGATGATAAAATTCAGGGGCTTGAAAATCAGATTGAACTTACTGAAAACAAGCATAACACAATCATAAGAGTTAACCGTATAGCGAATCTTGCTATTAATATTTTTGATGAAATTCTTAATAAAGAAAAGCTTGATAAAAATGACCTTGAGCTTCTTATTGAAAGAATTTATGTTTATGAAGACCATATACACATCAAATTAAAGGCAGATATAGAGTCGATTTTAACAAGCGGAATGCTTCCCGAACAGCAGGAGGAAGCCGTAAATTTTAATTCAGACATCGTAGATATCTCAGTATTCAAACGCCAAAAAGTCCTTAAAAGGAACAACCATAAGGACAAGGTTTACGATGTCAGTATTGTCAGTAACGGCGACCCTCTTGAAATCTACACCCAGGCTGACGGGGAAGTAATCTTCAAAAAATATTCCCCCGTAGGTGAGCTGGGTGCAGACACAAAGCAGTATGTGGACGTGTTAAGCCGTACCACAGGTCTTGCGGCGGTTATATGTGACAGGGACAGAGTGGTGGCGGCGGCAGGTATGCCGAAAAAGGACATCGTGGGTAAAAGAATTTCACCTATGCTCGAAAGCTATATGGAAAGACGAAGCGGTTATACCTTGGGTACGGATAAGGATACGATAGTAATTTCCGAAGATATGCCCAAAGAGATAGCAGTTATGAGCCCCATTATCGGAGCGGGGGATATTTTAGGTGCGGTGGCTCTTCTTTGTGACGAGAAAAAGAAAACCCCAGGCGTGGTTGATGTGAAGCTTGCCCAGGTGGCGGCAGGCTTTATGAGTAAGCAGATGGAGGAATGAAATAAGCAGGTATTTTCCGTTTTCCGGAAAGTACCTGCTTTGTTTTTTTACAGAGTATTTGTTTTCAGCATTGATGCCAATTCGAGCATCTGCTTACGGGAGGAAACACCTAATTTGCTGTAAATGTTTTTGTTGTGGTATTTGAGAGTGTTTTCCTTGATGTTCAGTTTTTCCAAAATTTCCTTTGTGCTTTTGCCGTCAAGATATAAACGGAAAATCGTTTTTTCGGTGGGGGTGAGAGTTTTTATCTGGGCGGAAAAGTGCTCGCACCTAATAAGAAAGGCTTCGTTCTTTTCTTCGGTCTTGTCCTCTTTCGGGTCAGGTGCAACCTTCGAAATTGCGGGGGTTGGGACAAGTTTATCCTTTTCTTCTGTCGTAATGGGGTGCTGCTCCTCCTGAAGCATAAAGCACAGGCTGAGAAGAAACATCTCGCTGATGATGTAGGAAACGGAAAGGAACTCAAAGTCGATTTTTACTAACTGCTCGATAAGCCATACGCCGATATTGACCATAACTGCTGTGGTCAGTACTATAGCCTGACGAGTGGTGTGAATTTTTATTTTTGCCGTGGCATAGGCAGTACAGACTGTCATCGCTCCGAAATAGATTACGAGGTAGAAAAGATAAAGAATGTGCCAAGAACCGTAAACTTTTTCAAGGACGGTAACACCGTTTACCGTGGCCAAAGTGACCTCTTTATAGTAAATGTCAAGATAACCGGGTGAGGCGGCGATGAAAAACATCATAACACTTACGGCACCGAGGAGTATGGGAACAAGCTTTTTGTATTTGTATCTGCATACATTAAGGATGATGAAGAGCATTGAAAAGGGGAGGAAAACAGATCCGAGATAAGAAATTCGGTTTGCTAAAAGTGCCTCCTCCAGAGTTTTAGAAACGGATAAGGCAAGATAGCCCATATTCACCACGGATACCATAGAAAACAGCAAAAGAAACCAGATGTCTCTTTTTTTGATAATACAGCAGTAGGTCAGCAGAACGATAAAGGATATTACCGTTGTTGATATATATATAATTGACAGACTTGCCGTTTTGTTACCTATGGGACCACAGCCTGTCAGGGTGAAAAGCATAAAAAGACAAGCCGCTGATATTGTAAAGAATTTTTTCATAAAAAGTCTCCTTCTTTGCAAAACTTTTGCTTTAAATAAACAATCCCACCCGTTTCCCCACCCTTTTTTCTTTCATTTCTGCGTAAAGTGTGGGGACTTTGACGGAATATAATAGTATAATATAATTGCAGGAGTATACGAAGGAGGGTATAATCTTGCCTTTGGAAGGGGTTCCCTATTTGTGATTTTTCATAAAGTTTCTGCAAACGCGCCAACGGACACAGAAACCGCCCCGTATATTTTTTATTATAGCATAGTTTTGATTTTTCAATCAAGAGAGTGCTGTGATAAAAGAGTAAAAATTTTGTAAAAGGAGAAATTTGTATGAAGAAAAAATTATTGATTTTATTTTTTGTGTTAGTGCTGACACTGTCTGCTTTCTCAATGACAGCGCACGCTGTCACTGAAATTGGCACCATAGGGATTGAGAATCTGCGTGCCCCTCTTGCCGGAAACAAGCCGGACTATGACATTGATTATATTAACGTTAATCTGGTTTCAAAGCAGTACATCGACGGCTACAGTCCAATCAACGGTATTTGTTGGTTTGAGCTTATTCAAATTAATTCGGGCTCGGCACCCAAAGAAAGAGAGATGGGAAAAAACGAATCCTTTGAATTGGGTAAAAAATACCGTGTGCGTATTTTTGTAATGCCTAACAACTCAAACACTGTATTTAAAGACAGCGTAACAGCAGCGATTTACGAGATGAATTCAGATACCGATGGTATGACGTATAAAACGGGAACAGTTACAACACCTACAGGTAACACAAATTCCGAATACAAGGTGGTATCGGCTACATACGAATGCACCAAAAAATCTATCGTTTCTGTTGAAGTTGCAGGTCTTAAAATTCCGAAGGCAGGAGAGTATCCCGATAATGACTGCAATGTTCTTACCGAAGGTGTATATGCAAACGGTATGGTTACATGGACCCACAAGCTCGGTGAAAACAACTATGAGGCATGGGGCTATGATAAAGCTTTTGTAGCAGGCGAAACCTATAAGTATTCACTTTGGCTCAGAACGGATTTTGCCAACGGCTACCGGTTCAGAACAGATGCAAACGGTAAAAATATAGCCGATATAATGGTTAACGGTATTGTTATAGATGAAGATGATATCTGTGATACATGGGATATTGACTACGTCCGCGGTGTAGAACACGAATATTACGTTCCTTTCAATAATATAACAAATATTGATATTGTCGGTATATCTACTCCAATAGCGGGTAAAGAACCCGATTATGAAGCCTTCCCCTCTGCTGCCGGCTATGATATCGTCAATTTGTTCTGGGTGGATGAAACATTAAAAAATGAACTTATATCCGGCGGTATGAAGTACGTTGACGCTGTTGCCGAGGCAAAGCTTGTAAAGGGCGACGGCAAAACCTTCGAGGAAGGTCACGAATATCTGCTCTGCATGGAGGTAAAGCCTCACGACGGATATGAAATAGACTATGACTCTGAAGAAATCCTTGATTTCGCCGCTACGGTAAATGGTAAGGAGGCATCGGAGGGCAGCGGATACAGAGGTGAGAATGCCTTCTTTGACTGTAATTTCGGTTTGCCTGTAATACAGTCGATATTTAATGTGGATGTTTCAGGCGTGGACAGCCCTGTAGCAGGCAGAGTGCCTGACTATGATGCGGTCTGCGGTGCTGACAGCTATGATATTATCAATATTTACTGGGTTGATGTTACCGAGAGGGAAGCTCTCATAGCTAAGGGTATACCCTATGTACAGGCCTCCGCTCAGTCTAAGCTTTCAAAGGGTGACGGCAAGACCTTCACAGCAGGTCATAAATACAGTGTTCATTTTGAAGCAGAGCCCCGCAAAAACTATGAAATAGACTACGATCCGACTGATTTCGATATTCTTTATTTTAATGCTACGGTAAACGGTGAGGATGCAAAAGAAAGCAGTGGTTTCAGAGGTGAAAATGCAGGCTTTTCCTATGAGTTTGAGCATACCTGTGCGTATAATTTAGTTAAAAAGGTAGAGGCTACCTGTAACGCTAAAGGTAAAAATGCCTATTATAAATGCTCCTGTGGCAAAACAAGCGAGGATATGTTAGGTAATAAGCCTATCAGTGATATAGCTTCCTGGGGCATTATTCCTGTCGCCGCAAATAATCATAAGGGCGGAACAGCCACCTGTAAGGCAAAGGCAAAGTGTACAGTATGCGGTGCATACTACGGCTCAATTAATGCAAATAATCATAAGAACATAACTACGCTCAAAGCTAAAGCCGCTACATACAAGGCAACAGGTCTCACCGAAGGTAAAAAATGTGCCGACTGCGGTAAGGTAATCACAGCACAGAAGACCGTAGCCAGAAAGAAGCTCGGTAAGGTAAAGGGTCTCAAGACAAAGGCTGTCAAGCTCGCTTCAGGCTCCAAGTCAACACTTACTCTTTCCTGGTCAAAGGTAACAGGTGCTGAAAAGTATGAGGTACAGCAGTATGTAAACAAAAAGTGGAAGACTGTAAAAACCACCTCAAAGACGTCTTATACTGTAGGCAAACTTAAGGCAAACAAGTCCTATAAGTTCCGTGTAAGAGCGATAGCAGGCACTAATAAGGGCTCCTATTCCTCCACCTACACAGGTAAGACCGTGCCTCTTAAAACAACTCTCACTCTTAAGGCGGGTAAAAAACAGCTTACAGCTAATTGGGCAGCTGTAGCCAACATCACAGGCTATGAGGTACAGTACTCCACCTCAAAAAAATTCGCCAATAAAACCACAAAGACTGTCACAGTTAAAAAGGCAAAGACAAAGAGAACTACAATCAAAAAGCTCACAAAGGGCAAAAAGTATTATGTAAAGGTCAGAGCCTATAAGACAGTAGGTAAAACCAAGATATACTCTGCATGGAGCAGTGTAAAGAATGTAAAGGTTAAATAAAATCGGAAAAATTATATAAATAAAGAAGAGGCTGTCATATCACACCGTGACAGCCTCTTCGCTTTTACATTTTATTGACTTCTTCTTTGAACATATTGCCTCGCTCCTGATAATTTTTGAACATACCCCAGGAGGCGCAGGCGGGAGAGAGGAGACAGCAGTCGCCCTCTTTGGCTTCTTTCGCTGCTATAGCTACGGCTTCGGGGAAACTTTCTGCGAAAACATAATCCTTAAAGCCGATTTTTTCACAGGCAGCGGCTATGTTTTCTTTTGTCTGACCGATAAGAATGAGCTTTCTTACCTTGCCCGGGAAGTGACTTACCCATTCGCCGTAGTCACTCTTTTTATCGTAACCGCCGGCAATAAGTACGGTTTTTGAGGGCATGGCGTCGATGGCTTTTATTGCGGCATCGGTGTTGGTTCCCTTTGAGTCGTTATAGTATTTTACACCCTTTTTCTCGGCTACGAATTCGATACGGTGTTCAACGGCACGGAAGGTCTTTATTGCCTTTTTTATGGTTTCCTCGGGCACACCGAAGGACGCGGTCATAAGAATTGCCGCCATAATGTTTTCAAAGTTATGTACACCCACAAGGTTGGTATCATTCTGTGTGAGATAGGGGGTAGCAGTTCCGTTTTCGGCTTTGTAAACCATTCCGTCCTTATAGAAAAGGCCGTCTTCGAGTTCTTCCTTGGCGGAGAAGAAAAGGGGCTTACAGGAAAGGCTTTTACCGAATTCACGGAGAATTTCATCATCATAATTGAGGACACAGAAATCATCTGCTGTCTGGTTTTTTGTGATGGATTTTTTGAGATTTATGTAATTTTCCATAGTGCCGTGACGGTCAAGATGGTCGGGGGTTATGTTGAGAATGGCTGACACCTTCGGCTTGAAGTTTACCATAGTTTCCAGCTGGAAGGAGCTTATCTCTGCCACCGTTGCACCGCCTTCTACGGAAGACAGGGCAAGACCTGTGTAGGGGATTTCGATGTTGCCTACAAGCAGTGTGTTCTCGTTATTAGCCTTTACGATTTCATAAACGAGTGAGGTGGTGGTGGTTTTGCCATTTGTACCCGTGATAGCTATTATGTCGCCTTTGTCATAAAGATAGGCAAGTTCGATTTCGCTCCACAGGGGGATTCCCTTTTCTCTTGCTATGGTGAGTACGGGGGAATTATAAGGGACACCGGGACTTACGGCACAGACATCTATTCCCTCGAAGTCCTTTTCGGTTATCTTGTCAAGAATAAAGGTGATGTTGCTCTTGCCGATTTTTTCTTCGGTGGCTTTTGTGTCAAGATTTGCATTACCGTCATATATTACGAAGTCGTCGCCTGTTTCTTTGAGCATTTTTGCACAGCAGATACCGCTTCTGCCTGCACCGACTATAAGAAATTTTCTGTTCATCTTTTTTCACCTTTCTATAATTGGCATATTCTTTTCGTCAAAGGTGACGAATCTTATGCGGGCGTGTCTGCAGGGGTCATAAAGGGACTCGTCGCACCAAGTGCCGCATTTTTTATGGAGATGTTCTTCCGGCCTTGCGTGGTAGACAAGGAGAAGTCTGCCCTGTTCGTCATAAACAAAGCTGTTATGACCGGGACCCGATTCACCTTGCAGGTCTGCTGTCGAAAGAACGGGTTTATCGCACTTTGTCCAGTTTTCTTTTACCATAGGGTCTTTGTCGGTATCCATATAAACTATACCCATACAGTATTCACTGCCTGTGCCCGAAGCGGAAAAGAAAACAAAGAGCTTATCTTTATTTTTAAGCACCGATGCACCCTCATTCACACGGAATCTTACCTTTTCCCAATCATATTCGGGCTTGGTTAAAAGTATGGGCTTGGTAATAAGCTTCTGCGGATTTTCGGGATTGATCTCCGCCATAAAGAGGGAAGAATCGGGACGGCTCTCTGCCCATATAAGGTAGTGCCTTCCATAATGCTCGAAGTAGGTCATATCGAGGGAAAATGAAGTAAATGAGGTTTCGTCACCGTCACTTGCCTGCATCCTGCCCATTTCCTTCCATTCGTCTTCATAGGGGTCATCTCCCTCACACTTGAGCAGGTAGGGGCGGATATTCCACACATTATCCTTGTCACCTGCGGCAAAGAAAACATACCAACTACCGCCTATTTTATGTATTTCGGGTGCCCAGATATGCCTTGCCATTATGCCATCTTCGTGGGCTTGCCATATAGCCTTTTCTTCCGCTTCGGCAAGGCCTGCAACGGTTTTGCTCTTTCTTAAAATAATTCTGTCATAGCCGTGGTCAGCATCGTAAAAGGCGGGATAGGAGGCTGTGAAGTAGTAACAGCCGTCACCCTTGGTTATATATGGGTCTGCGCGTTCGGTAATAAAAGGGTTAGGGTAGTCGTTGGTCATATCTGTTCTCCTTTTTGCTTTATTTCTACAGTATATCACAAATGAAAAAAATACACAACGGTAAAAAAGGTTTACAGAGGAAAATTTTTGTGATAAAATTTCAAAAAAGGAGGAATGGAAAATGAAAAGAATTAAAATCACCGTAATGCGCAAAGCACGTTACGATGACCTTATAGAAAAATATGAAAACCCCATTGAACATGCCTGCGATATTGAGGAAGGACAGGTGTTTATCTGCGACGGTTGGAAAAAGCCTGAGGGCTTTTGTGACAGGGCATGGGAAACCTTGTCACCCTTTGTTATGGCTCTCTCTTTCGGCGCGGAGGATTTTTATGAAGGCTGGATGAAAAACAAAAA
>JAZUNX010000019.1:0-23621 GCA_045604385.1 Acutalibacteraceae bacterium | reverse complement strand
ATGTGTCTTCAATTTTTACAATCCTATTGTACTTGAAAACTATAATTTTGTCAACATTAAACAAGTGTTTTTTCATTTTGCTGTGCAATATTTTACTTTAAACAAAAGTTTCCGCTGTCAGAATAAAAATATTGTTGTTTTTCGCCCTTGACCAAAAGGGAATAATAATGTATTATATACAGTGGATTATGTTGGGGTATGATGTGTACATCTCCTCTTAAAGAAAGGAAAAGAAAAATGGAAATAGTATTTTCAGGTGAAATTTTAAATATAACTCCCTTTAAAAACGGTTTTGTTTTTGCTACGAAAAGTCTCACCAATGACGGTAAGCTTAAAGCAAACTTCTACGGCTACGATGCCATCAATGACAAATTCACTCACATAAAAAAGTCAATCTTTCTCAAAGTTAAATTTGGCTACGAATATGAGGAAATCGCACAGCAATTAGGTGACTATGTCTCCTGCGATGTGGGTGTTTTAGGCGACGGCAGAATAATGGCTATCTTTCCCAACGGGGAATACAATATATTCAATACAGACGGCTCACTTAATGTATCCTCTCTCCTCACCTACCACGGTTCTCCCGTATGCGATATTGCAGTTGACGGTGCTTATGTATGGTGTGCCGTTCCTTCAGAAAATGCAATCATCAAATACTCCCCCCGTGAAGGAAGAATCCTTCTTCGCGTGGGCGGCGGTGATGCCACAGCCTTTGAAAGTCCCTGTGCAGTTTCTCTTCACGGCAACACTCTTTACATCTGCAATCAGGCTTCGAAAAAAATCCGCACTCTCAATATTCAGACAAACTCGGTAAGAGATTACAGAGTATTCAACGAAAAGGTTTATAAATACATCAATGTAATGGGCAGAGAATTCGTTTGGCTCAAATCTGGTCTTTACATTCTCGACTGATATACTCACCTAAAAAAACAAGCAGTTAAGCGAAAAACTTAACTGCTTTTTCTTATGGTCATTTAATTATTTTTCCTTTTTAAAAACGCCCTTTTTAGCAAGAAGAAGGATGGGAAGGAATACAAAAATCGAAACTACTGCCGCAAACAGGAACATACTTGTTGAGGGAACGAGTTTTTCAACGCCGTATTCTATAATAGTGAGATTGGAAGTGCGGCAGGCAATATCACCGATAGCGGGTCCTACAACCATGGGAATAAGAACAGAGAAAATCATTCTGATGCCCTGGAAAAGACCTACCTTGTCTTCGGGAATAAAGTCACGCACGGATGCACTGAGCTGAATTTGAAGAACAACATAACCGATAAGTGTGGGAGCAATACCGATAAGAACCACAACAATATTTGCTGATGTTGAAAGGATAAACAAACCAACTGTGAAAAGAATGATTGTTGGGATATAGGCTTTAAGCTTGTCTTTATTGGCAACCTTAAGAAGAAGTACAATACCTGCTACAAGAAATGCAACAGCAATAACAGCTGTTATAATTGTTTTGGTATCAAAAACAGCACCGTTAAGAACAACCTTTTCAAGGTATACGAAAAGGTACGGGAAGAACACCTGAACAGCGATGTTATAAATACAAACAGCGGCAAGAGCAAGATAAAGTCTGCCGTTTTCCTTGATTACTGAAGGTCTGAAACCGTAGAAAAGGTCACTCCAGTAATTAGAATTTGTCTTTTCACCCTTAATCTTGGGTTCTTCAAGCATAAACAGACCTGCGACACCGCAAAGTGTAACAACAAGACCCAGACCGAGGAAGAATGCCTTATAGGTCACCACGCCTGCCTGTGCGAGACTGCCCACACCCATAACAGCAACCATGGCAATTAAACCTACAAACAGAAGTACAGTTTCAACCTGAGGTCTTACAACGGGATTTGTAACGTCGGTTACCCAGGCATTGAAGGCTGAATCATTACTTGTGGAGCCCATAAAGGTCATAACCATATCCATAATGATAACTGTCCATACGGTGAAAGCAAGAATTTTTACTTCATCTGAAAGTCCGAAAACAGCGGCAACATTTTCCCTGGAAATGAAACCGAATGCGGCGGTAATAACACCCCATACGATATAGCCCACAGAGATGAAGACCTTACGCTTTTTCATCTTTTCACTGAGTGTACCCATAATAAAAGTTGTCACAACAGCAGTTATGGCTGAAAGAGCAACCATTCGGCTGATAGCCGTTGTCGGCGCCATAACACCTGCCAAAGCTTCAGCAGATACACCTTCATAAACCGAACCGTAAAGGAAGGTGTTGAAGTACATGTTTTCAAGATTCCATGCAACACCGCCCATAAGACTGAAGAGAATAATGTTCAGCCAGGTTCGTTTGGTAAGTTTGTTTTCCATTGATTTTTTCCTCCTTGGATTTTATATTTTAATTTATTATTAAACGCCGTTAAGATATTTCTCAAGCTTTTTATCCTTCATGACCTTCACAAGTGCAGCACCGAGAGTGAAAAGTACACCAAGCTCACCTAAAGCTACAAGGCCGCCCTGAATAAGGAAGCTGAGAAAATTGAAGGGTCCTTCGATGAAAAAGACTTCAATTTCAGCACCGATGATTATACCGTTGAAAACAGCAGGCATCAGCAGCGAGAGAAAAGGAAAGCCTTTTACGGTTACGTCCTTCAGCCTGTACATAAAGAAACAAGCAAGAAAGGATGCAAGTGAGCCGAGGATAATGTCTGTCGGTAAAGCACCCAGTACAGAGAAATTTGCAATGAAACAGCCCACAGTAAGTCCAGGTATCGCCGCGGGAGTAAAAAAAGACAGAACAGTAAGCGCCTCCGAAACACGGAACTGCACAGCCATTGTTGCGCTGGTCGGAAAAATAAATTCCTGTAAATAGGTTATTGCCACATATAAAGCGGCAATTACCGCCGACAAGACAAGGCGGTGGATTTTCTTTGACGTATTCATTTTTTTAGCTCCTTTAGTTTTGATTTTAAACCGATGTGCTTTGGTCGGTTTAGGTCAGGAAGGTTTCGAACTGACCGCATAAATGCAATATGTATTATATATCAACTTAAAGGATATTTCAAGCAAATAAGAATAAATTTATTCTTTCGTTACAACTTTTAACAAAGAAAAAATCTCCGACAAAGTATTCCCTGTCGGAGATTGTAATTTTTAATTATTTTCTATTCAGTTTTTCTTACTCACCAAGCATCTCTTTGTTCACATCTTAAGGCTAAATCAAATTACTTTCGGATAAGGGCTCTTCTGCGCCTTTTACTTATCCCTCTTTTTCCTTACAGTATGTAAATTGAAAATCCGAAATAGTAGAAAAGTATAGTTTTGAGAGATACTTTGTTTCTTCATAAGCCTTTGTTTCTTCACACAAAGACCGTTCCGCTTTGAGCAGTATTTTCTCCTGCCTTAAAGTTATATTCCTCTGCACATTTTCTTTAAGACAATTAACTTAACTGAACAATCCGATAATATATCTTTAATTTTTCTGCATATACTTTAACAGAAAAGCAAATTTTATTTTATTATTACAGGAACATCTGACTGCATTGTAAAATTATATTATTATTTAAGGTATTCATTAAATCCTTTTGTTTTCTGTCAGTTCCTTTTGATTCTCATTTTAAGATTTCTTATCAAATTGTACAGTTTACATTAAACAGTACATCGGTAACACCTCTTTCTTTTGAATTCAATCTCTTGTTTGATTGTGTCTTTATTATACACAATCCTCATTTTTATGTCAATAGTTTTTGACATAATTATTAAATTTTGTTTATAATGCACAATAAAGTACAGTTTTAAACTCTTTGGAATCCCCTTTTACGCTACTCTTACTTTTTATGCGGAAATGATTTTTGTGTAAAATATATAAAAGAGGTATGTAATAATATGATTAAGTTAACATTTTGTTTATATTATCATTTTATTGTACAGTATAATAAAATTATGAGGTGATACTATGATTAAAACCAAAGAGCTTTTTTCTCTTGAACATACTCTTGCCAAAGAATATCTTGCCTCATTCGAGTACCCCTGGCAGGCACTCAAGGGAATTAATGATTTTATAAAAGAGACGGGGAAAAATCTTAACAAAGACGAATACGAGGAAGTTTTTCCCGAAGTGTGGATTCATAAAAATGCGATAATCGCCCCCACGGCCTTCATCGGCACCCCTTGTATTATAGGCAAGGATACCGAGGTCAGACACTGTGCTTTCATAAGAGGCTCTGCTCTCATAGGTGAAAGCTGCGTTATCGGTAACTCTACCGAGGTTAAAAATGCCATCATTTTCAATTGTGTTCAGGTTCCTCATTATAACTATGTGGGCGACAGCATACTCGGCTACAAATCCCATCTCGGTGCAGGTGCAGTTACATCAAATGTTAAGTCTGATAAAAGTCTTGTTAAAGTAAAGGTTGACGGTGACATCATCGAAACGGGACTAAAAAAATTCGGTGCTATGGTCGGCGATAGAGTTGAGGTCGGCTGTAACAGTGTTTTGAATCCCGGCACGGTTATCGGCAGAAATTCGAATATCTATCCCCTTTCCCGTGTGAGGGGTGTCATAAAAGAAAACTGTATTTTCAAAGGTGAAAATAACATTATTCAAAAGAGGTAATTTATGGGCAAATATTTCGGTACAGACGGCTTCAGAGGTGAGGCTAATATAAATCTCACCGCTGACCACGCATATAAAATAGGCAGATTTTTAGGCTGGTACTACAGCAAAATTAAAGCAGAAGCAGGAGATGATACCCCTGCAAGAATACTTATAGGTAAAGACACAAGACGTTCAAGCTATATGTTTGAATATACTCTTGTGGGCGGTCTCGTTGCTTCAGGGGCTGACGCTTATCTTCTGCATGTCACCACTACCCCCTGTGTATCTTATATTACAAAGGTCGATGCTTTTGACTGCGGTATTATGATTTCCGCAAGTCACAACCCCTATTACGACAACGGCATAAAGCTCATCAATTCCAAAGGCGAGAAGATGGACGAAAGCATTACGGATATTATTGAAAAATATCTTGACGGTGAATTTGAAATTCCCTCTCTTCCCTTTGCCGTTAAGGACAAGATAGGCCGAACAGTTGACTATATTGCAGGCAGAAACAGATATATCGGATATCTTATCTCTCTCGGTATTTACTCCTTCAGAGGGATTAAAGTCGGTCTTGACTGTGCAAACGGAAGCTCATGGAATATTGCCAAGGCGGTTTTCGATGCTCTGGGTGCCGAAACATACGTTATCAATGCAGAGCCCGACGGCACAAACATCAACAGAGATGCAGGGTCAACCCATATCGAGGGCTTGCAGAAGCTCGTCAAGGAAAAAGGTCTCGACGTAGGCTTTGCTTTTGACGGAGATGCGGACAGGTGTCTTTGCGTGGACGAAAAAGGTAATGTTGTTGACGGTGACGGAATTTTATATATTTTCGGTAAGTATATGAAGGAAAAAGGATTTTTCTCAAACAGCACCGTAGTTACTACCGTTATGTCAAACTTCGGTCTTTATAAGGCCTTTGAAAACATCGGTATAGACTACGCTAAAACCGATGTGGGTGACAGATTTGTTTATGAGTATATGTCAAAGTACGGATGCAAACTCGGCGGTGAGCAGTCGGGACACATTATCTTTTCCAAATATGCCACCACAGGTGACGGTATTCTCACAAGCCTTAAAATGATGGAAGTTATGCTTTCGGACAAGAAAAAGTTCAGCGAGCTATGCGACGGCTTTGCACCCTACCCGCAGCTTCTCGTTAATGTCCGCGTGGCAGACAAAAGAATCGTAAGATCAGATGAAGATATTATCGCCTCCATAAAAAAGGCAGAGGACACTCTAGGCACAGAGGGCAGAGTTTTAGTAAGAGAATCGGGAACGGAGCCTGTTATCCGTGTTATGGCAGAAGCGAAGAGTAAGGAGCTTTGCGACAAATGTGTTTACTCAATAGTTGATACTATAAAAAATAAAGGATATGAAGTAAAGGTGTGAAAAAAATGGTAAAGCTTGGTAACGATTGGGACGAAATTTTAAAAGACGAATGGGAAAAGCCTTATTATAAACAGCTTCGTCAGTTTCTCAAAAAAGAATATTCCACATACGAAATTTATCCCGACATGTATGACATTTTCAATGCTCTCAAATATACATCCTTCGCCGACTGCAAGGCTGTTATAATCGGTCAGGACCCTTACCACGAGCCGGGGCAGGCTCACGGTCTTTGCTTTTCCGTAAAGCCGGGCGTCCCCCTGCCACCATCACTTAAAAATATTTACAAAGAGCTTGAAAGTGACCTTGGTATTCCTCCTGCCAAAAACGGCTATCTGGAAAAATGGGCAAAAAGCGGTGTGCTTATGCTCAACAATGTTCTTACCGTTAGACGTGCCAATGCAAACAGCCATAAGGACAAGGGATGGGAACAGTTTACCGATACGGTAATTGAAAAACTCAACGAAAAGGATACTCCTGTTGTGTTTATTTTGTGGGGTGCTAACGCAAGAAAAAAATGCGAAAAGATTACTAACCCCATACATAAAAAGCTTATTTCCGTTCATCCCAGTCCCCTTTCCGCTTACGGCGGCTTCTTCGGTTGCAGACATTTTTCGAAATGTAACGAGCTGCTGAAAGAGGCAGGCCTTGAATCCATTGATTGGTCTGTCGAATAAAAACTTTAATATAATGATATAAAATCCTTCTTTGAAGATAATACTATAAGTATTCAAAGGAGGATTTTTATTTATGAAAAAATTAATCGCAATTTTATTGGCGGCAGTAGTTCTCTTTTCCTTTGCCGCCTGTGGCGGAAAAACTCAGCCTGAAAACACTACAAATCCCGCCAACAGTACCTCTTCGCCAACGGAAAATGAAACTACCGAAAGCAGACAGGAAGAATACGACTACGATGCCATTAACGACAATATGTCATCTCCCGACGGTAAATACGAAATAGCCTTTGTCACCGATGTGGGACAGCTTAAGGACAAATCCTTTAACCAAGGCACTTGGGAAGGCATCAAACGTTATGCCCACGAAAATGATAAATCCTATAAATATTATCAGCCTGCAGGCGGAGACAGTGCTACAGACGAGGATAGATATGATGCTATGAAGGCCGCCGCAGATGCAGGTGCAAAGGTCGTAGTCTGTGCAGGATTTTTACAGGGCACAGCACTTGCCAGAGCGGCAAAAGAAATGGAAGATACAAAATTCATTTTTATAGACGGATGGGTACTTGAGGACGACGACGGCGAACCTTTGGAAAATGTGGCAGCCGTAGACTACAACGAAGAGCAGTCAGGCTATCTTGCAGGCTATGCGGCTGTAAAGGAAGGCTACACAAAATTAGGCTTCAGCGGTGGAGGCGGAGGCACAAACGCCGCCTGTTGCCGTTTCGGTTACGGCTATGTACAGGGCGCACAGGATGCTGCAAAGGAAAAGGATATTACCGTGGATATGAATTTCAGTTGGGAATACGGCTCATCCTTCGGTGCTTCGGCAGAGCTTCAGACAATGATTAACGGCTGGTATTCAAAAGGTACCGAGGTTGTATTTGTTTGCGGCGGCGCTATGTGTCAGTCCGTATTTGCAGCGGCATCTGCTAATGACGGTGCGGTTATCGGTGTCGATATCGACCAGTCAGGCGAATCAGAGACGGTTATTACCTCCGCAACAAAAGGCATCAGAGAATCTGTAGAGTATGTGCTCGAAAAGGTTTACTCGGATGATTGGGATGACATCGGCGGTGTACAGACAACACTCGGTGCAAAAGATGATGCGGTTTCACTTCCCACGAACAGCTGGAAGATGGAAAACTTCACCGTAGAAGAATATGAAGATCTTTACGAGGGTCTTAAAAACGGAACAGTAAAGGTTGACAGAGATTACGAAAAGGGTCTCAAAAATGAAAATTTCCCGAATGTAAATCTTAATGTTATATGATTTTGGAGGCAGAACGCCTCCTTTTTTTTAAACACTAAATAATTATCTGTCTTTTTCTCGACGTAAAAGGCAAAATATGATAAATTTATTGCAAATTGGTTTAAATTGTATTTATAATATTTACAGTTTATTAATATTTTTACAGCACAATGCCAAAATATTTACTATAGAATATGGTCAAAATTGATAAATTACTTGGGAATTGTTTATCAGTTTAAAATCAAAAGAAAAGAGGTAAAAAAATGAACAAAAGACTTATAAAAGAAGAGCATTTCGGTATACAGAGAAAAATGGTTGCCGCTATGACTGAAGAATCCTGGAAGACTATCCCTCACGTCACTTTTATTTATGAGCCCGAAGTAAGCCGTTTCTTTGATGAATACAAAAAAATTAACATCGGCAGAGGTGCAGATGAAAAAATCACCTTCAATACCCTTATGATTAAGGCAATTACCGAGGGTATCAAGGCCGCTCCGATTATGAATTCACATATCGAATACTCACCCGCCTTCATAAGAGGTACCGTTAAAACCTATGAAAATATCAATATTTCAATGCCTACCATTTTACCTTCAGGTGAAATGATGACTACTAACTGCCGTGATTTCGATAAAAAAGACCTTGATGAAATGACGGAATACATTAAAGATCTTCGCAGAAGAGCCGAACAGTCCAACCTCAACGAGGCTATGTACACTGTTTCCTTTAACAGAACGGTAAAGACAATTAAGGAAGGCAGAATCCTCGAGGCTCTTTTAAGAATTATCGGTGCAAAAACAGGTAAATACAAAATCAAAACACTTAAGGGAAAAGAAAAAAGAGCTTATCACTCTCTCCCCGAAACAGAAAGACTTTGTGACAAGGATATTGAACAGGGAACAATTACCATTTCAAACATCGGTTCTCTCGACCTCGGTCAGAGAGGTGCTGTTGCACTTTTGGAAATCATTCCGCCCCAGGTATGCGCTATCGCTGTGGGTGCGATACAGAAAAAGCCTGTCGTAAAACAGAATAAGCACGGTAGAGATGAAGTTGTTCCCGGCAAGGTACTTCCCATCTGTATCGCCTTTGACCACAGAGCACTCGATTTCGGTGATATTGTTCCTTTCACAAAGAAATTAGATGAAATCTTTGAAAATCCCGAGGTTATTCATTCCTGGACAAGAGAACAGACAGTTCATCTGGAAACAGTAAGTAATTCATCGGACTTTACTGCATAAATATAGATTAATACCCAAATGCAAAAAACGGCATTTGGGTATCTTACTTATTAATTCAACTTATAACCTTATAAATAAGCTCTGTTTTTTCAGGCTCATTTTCGGAAACGGTAACAGCATCAAAAAACATTTTTTCTGCAGGGGCAATTTTGCTTTCATCATTCGTATGAAATTCAGCAATTGCATCCCCTGCTTTAATTTTATCCCCCGTCTTTTTATGAAGGATAATACCTGCCGTATAATCTATGGTGTCTTCCTTGTTTACTCTGCCTGCACCTAAGACAACACTTGCAGAGCCGATTTTTTCTGCGTCGGTTTTGGAGATAAATCCGTCTTCCTTTGCAATAACCTTATGAATTATCTTTGCTTTTGGAAGCTTATCTGTGTCAGTAATCATTTCTGTGTTACCGCCCTGTGCAGAAATAAATTCAAGGAATTTATTATAAGCAGAGCCGTCATCAAGCACCTTTTCGCAAAGCATTCTTGCCTCGGAATAATCAATATCCTTTGCAAGAGCAACAAGATTTCCCGCAAGAGTAAGACTTACCTCACGGAGGTCAGCACTTCCGCCGCCCTTCAAAGTTTCAACAGCCTCGATTATTTCAAGAGTATTGCCGATATTTTTGCCGAGCGGTGTATCCATATCGGAAATCACCGCCGCCATTTTTCTGCCTGCCATTTTGCCGATTTCGACCATTTTGGCGGAAAGCTCCTCGGCATCGGCCGTAGTTTTCATAAAGGCGCCGCTTCCGTATTTAACATCGAGAACAATACACTCGGAGCCTGCGGCAAGCTTTTTACTCATAATGCTTGAAGCAATAAGTGGCATACAGCCTACAGTTGCCGTGGCATCCCTTAAGGCATAAAGTTTTTTATCCGCAGGGGCGAGGTTACCTGTCTGCCCAACAACGCATATCCCTGTTTTTTTTACCGTTGAAATGAACTCTTCGGGACTTAAAGCTACATTGAATCCTTCGATTGATTCTAATTTATCGACAGTTCCGCCCGTGTGACCGAGACCTCTGCCGCTCATTTTGGCTACCTTTGCACCGAGCGATGCCACAATGGGAGTAACTATAAGGGTAGTCTTGTCGCCCACACCGCCCGTAGAATGTTTGTCGGCAGTAACTCCGTCAATGGCACTCAAATCGAGCATATCACCGGATTTCGCCATTTCAAGGGTAAGAGAGACCATCTCCCTGTCGTTCATACCGTTAAGGTAAATTGCCATAAGCAAAGCCGAGGCGTGATAGTCCTTAATCTCTCCTTTAACATAGCCGTCGATAAAAAAGTGTATTTCTTCATCAGTCAGCTCAAGGCCGTCTCTTTTACGGGATATAATGTCGTATATTCTCATTTTATCATTCCTCTTTTCATTTATCTTACTGATTTATCGTAGGGTATACCCGATGCCTTTGGTGCTCTTGAACTTTTTGAGGTAAAGGCAAGAACAACAAGGGTGATTATATAGGGTAGCATACGGTAAAAGTTTGTGCTGATTCCGATTTCGGCAAGAGCATAAACACCGTCACCGTTTATATCAATGGTGGAATAAGCGGCGGCAATACATTTGAAAAGTCCGAATACAAAGGATGCGGCGGCAATACTCCATGGGTTCCAATTGCCGAAAATCATTACCGCAAGAGCAAGGAAACCAAAGCCTGCCACATCACCCGTAGATGAGCAGTTAGCCGTGGTAAGAGCAAAAACGAAACCGCCGAGACCTGCGAGTGCTCCTGAAATGGTGGTGCCTGCATATCTCATTTTATGAACACTTATACCCACCGAATCCGCCGCTTGGGGATTTTCACCGCAGGCTCGAAGCCGAAGACCGAACTTCGTTTTATACATTATAACAGAAAGTACTATAAAAAGTCCAATACAAATATAGGTTGAAAGATAATTTTTTACTAAAAATGTGCTTTCAAAGAAGTTAAGCTCTTCTGTCCTTGAAAAGCCGAAGGTGCTTCTTTTAAGCATAAACCAGCTTGCCGAATCGCCCTTTGACATGGTGAGTACATTCTGATTGACAAGAACATTGGTGGCAAAAAGAACAAAGCCCGGTGCAAGCATATTAAGAGCGGTACCGCCTATGGTCTGATTTGCACGTAAGTTGATTGATGCAAAAGATAAAAGCAGTGAAAATAACGCTCCTGCCACGGCACAGACCAGCATTGTCAGCAGCATTAGGCTCTGCGCCTGTTCCTGACTGAATGTATCTGTGTCCTGCATAATTTTTATAAATAGAACACCCACAAAGGCACCGAATATCATTATACCCTCAAGGGCAAGATTTACTATACCGCTTCTTTCGGCAAAAACGCCCGCAAGAGCCACAATCAGAAGAGGTATGGCATAGGTAAGTGTCTGCTGAATAAGGAATTCCATTATTACTCTTCCCCCTCTTCGGACTGCCTTTGAGCCTGTGCGATTATTTCTTCATCGGAATGTGTGTTTTCATCAGCTGTAGTTGTTTTTCTTCTGTACCGGACTTTATCCGATGAAATGAAGCTTTTTATCACAAGTGAAAATGCACTCAGGTAAACAATTATGCCGATAATGATGTTGGTAATATATTCGTTATATGAAGTAAGGTTTTTAAGCTGCTGACCTGCCACGGAAAGAACAGACATAAAAGATCCTGAAAAGATAACACCTATGGGATTATTACTTGCAAGAAGTGCTATAGGAATGCCGTTGAAGCCTTCCGTCGGCAGAGACTGATAGGTTGACCAGAAAAATTCCGTATTACCCGAAAGGTAGTAAAGAGCCGCACCGCCGCCTGCAAGAGCACCCGCAAATGCCATAGAAAAGATAATCATTTTTCTTCCCTTAATTCCTGCATATTCGGCCGCATCCTTGTTATATCCGCATGCCTTCATTTCATAGCCAAGAACGGTTTTTGTAATAATTATATAGACAACCACGGCAAAGATAATCGCAATAAAAATACCGCCGTTTACCTGTGAACCGGGAAAAAGCTTATCAAGTCCGAACTTTGCCGTTGCTACGCCGTTGGCTGTGGTTTTCATAATGAAACCTACCTTGCCCGATTCGCCGCCGTTACGAAGAGAGCTGTTTTCAAAAATCCATGTAACGCCGTTGGCGGCAATCCAGTTGGTCATAATGCAGGCTAAAACCTCATTTATACGAAGATAAGCCTTTAATATGCCCGGAATGGCACCCCACAAAGCACCAGCCGCCATACCACCGAGAAAAGCAATTATCCATATTGCAAAGGGCGGTATTACATCAGAAGGGATTTTTAAAGCAAGAATAAGCGTTGCCGCCGTACCTGCAAGATACTGCCCCGGTGCGCCGATATTGAAAAGACCTGTCTTGAAGGCAACAGCAACGGAAAGACCGGTCATAATTACAGGAGTTGCCCTGAAAAGAAGATTGCCTATATTAACAGGATTAAAACCGAAAACAAGTTGCCCCGTTGCATCTCTGCCCTTACTGAACACACCGAAAAAGATGAGCTTCAGTCCTTCTATGCCGCCTTTAAGTCCTATATCGGAATTAAAAGCAGATACGGCAACAATTATAATGCCGCCTACGGCAAGACCTATGAGAATGGAAAGAAGAGACGCAAGTGCAGACTTTGTGCCGTCCTTTGAATATATATATTTTACCCGTGATTTGATTTCAGAGTTTTTATTCATCCGTATCTGCCTCCTCTTTTCTTTTCGTGCCTGCCATATACAGACCGAGTTCGGAAACTGTGGTTTTATCGGGGTAAAACTCCCCTGTTATTTCACCTTCATAAATAACAAGTATTCTGTCGGATACATTCATAACCTCGTCAAGTTCAAAGGAAACTAGCAAAATTGCCTTACCCTCATCTCTTTTAGCCACAAGCTCACGATGAATATTTTCTATGGCGCCCACATCAAGACCTCTTGTAGGCTGAACAGCAATAATAAGCGGCTGATTTCTGTCAAGTTCTCTTGCAATAACTGCCTTTTGCTGATTACCGCCTGACATACTTCGGGTAAGTGTCACCGCTCCCTGATTTGAACGTATGTCAAAGCTGTCAATAAGCCTTTCAGCATATTTTCTCACCGCAGAGCTTTTAATAAAGCCCTTCTGCTGAAACTCATCCTCAAAATAACGCTGAAGTACACAGTTGTTTTCCAAAGGAAAGTCAAGAACAAGTCCGTGCTTGTGTCTGTCTTCAGGAATATGGCTCATACCCGACTGAAGCTTTTCGCGGACAGAATATTCCGTAATATCTTCACCGCATAGCGTTATCCTGCCCGAAGATATTTTATCAAGTCCCGTAATCCCCCTGATAAGCTCTGACTGACCGTTTCCGTCAACACCTGCAATTGCTACGATTTCTCCGCTTTTAACCTCAAAGGAGACATCCCTTACGGCACCTTTTTGTGTGTCTTTTCCGCCGATGAAAAGATTTTCCACCTTTAAAACAGTCTGCTTCGGCTGTGCTTTTTCCTTTTTTACGGTAAGCTCTACCGGTCTGCCCACCATCATTTGTGACAGCTCTTCCTTTGTGGTGTCTTTTGTTTCAACGGTGCCGATATATCTGCCCTTTCTTATTACACTTACCCTGTCGGCAACCGCCATAATTTCACCGAGCTTATGGGTGATGAAAAGAATGGATTTGCCTTCACCTGCAAAGGTGCGCATTATATTTATAAGCTCTTCTGTTTCCTGGGGCGTGAGCACAGCAGTAGGCTCATCAAAAATGAGAATTTCATTGTCCCGATAAAGCATTTTCAGTATTTCTACCCTTTGCTGCATACCAACACTTATTTCTTCAACCTTTTTGTCAAGGTCAATTTTAAGAGAATATTTTTCACTTAATTCCCTTACTTTATTCTTAACCGTCTGCCTTTGAATAAATCCGAGTCTGGTGGTTTCCGTGCCGAGAATAATATTATCTAAAACCGTAAAGACATCTACAAGCTTGAAATGCTGATGGACCATTCCGATGCCGAGAGCCGTAGCATCGTTTGGACCGTAGATTTTGACGGGCTTACCGTTCTTTTTTATGACACCCTTTTCAGGCTGATAAAGACCGAAAAGAACAGACATCAGTGTACTTTTACCTGCTCCGTTTTCACCCAAAAGAGCATGTATCTCACCTTTTTTAAGCTGTAAAGTAATGTTATCGTTGGCAATTATACCGGGAAACTCTTTGGTTATTCCCAACATTTCAATTATGTATTCCCCTTGCATAGTAATTCCCGCTTTCTGTAAAAACTTTGTTTCGTCAAAAAGTATTTTGTCCCCTTTCTTTATTTTTATGTATAAAAAAAGAGTGCTCCGAAGAACACTCATAAAATTATGAATTTTTAAGTTTTTCAACGCTTTCTTCATAAAGGTCGAAGAAGCGTTCAACGATTTTTTTGTCTTCATCGTTACCTCTGACGCACATGGAAAGAGTGATAACATTTTTCATCGAGGTTGCCGAAAGAAGAACATAAGGCTTATACTTTACGGCGCCTGTCATAAATCCGTCGACAGGCTCGTGACCTTCAAGTGCTAATGCCTTATGGTCAAGGATGCCGATGTTACTCATGGCAAGAAGCGGATTTGAATAACCGATTTTGATTATCTCCTCACTGGCGGCATGAGGTAAAATCTTATAACCGAAACGAAGAAGCGGTAAGCCGTAAAGTCCCATAAACTTATCTTTTTTGAAAAGATTTGCAGAGTTTACAACATACTTGAGAGTTTCGATTATATCGTCACCGAGACGTGGAATTCTGCACTGCATAAAGGCTGTATGGTTGGTAATTCCCTTATCGGAGCTGTCCTTTATATGACGGCGAAGGTCAATGGCGCAGGAAATGGTTACGCTGTCATCGGGGTTATAACCTGCAAGATTATAAAGGGCATCATAGTACGCGGCAACGAGTACATCGTTGACGGTGGCACCGTATTTTTTACCAACCTGCTTAAGTGCCATGAAATCCTCTTCAGAAAGTTTTCTTCGTGCGATGAAGCTTTTGTCTTCGTCACTGTCTTCCGTAAGAGGAAATTTATGGTTATCCTTGGCGCAGACATTTTTATAAAGGTTTCGTGCCATTTTCTCCTGGGCAGGAGTGAAATCCTCATAAACTGATTCGTAGGAACGGGTACCCACTTTAAAATTTAGAGGTAATACACCTTCCTGAACATAATCATTATAGTTTTTGCAAAGGGCATTGATGAAATATTTGAAGTCTCCACCATCCATACACATATGATTTTCAACAAAGCAAAGTGTGGTTTTTCCTCCGTGATAAAAAACTGCCGCCTTCATCTGCAAATCGCTTTCGGGAGGTATGTACTGTGTGAGAAAATCATCAACTTCCTTTTCTACTTCGTCATCCCCGATGTGCTTGAGAGTAATAACGTCATCGATATCATAAGGCTTTACTTCCCAATAGGGTCTTACCTTATTATCAACAAAGCTTGAGTGGAAAACAGGAGCCTTTTCAAAGAAACAGATAAGAACTGTTCTGAAGGCATCGAAATTTATTTCATAATCATAATGAAGCTCAAGATGTACCATTCTGTCGTTGAAATCGCGGAAGAGATAGTGCATCTTGTCCCAGAGTTCAGCATTTAATCTTCGCTCCATGCATCTTCCTCCTCTGCTTTTACCTTTGTGCCGAAAATAAGTCTTGCACCCACAACGATGAAGTCAACAAGAACACCGAAAAGAATAAGAAGCCAACCCGGATGCCAGGGTAACACTTTCGCTATACCTAAAACCACATAGAAAAGGGTAAAAATAACGGGAATATAAAGAAGTATGCTGAATATGCCTGTCTTTTTATTGAATTTATAAGACAGAAGCATATCAAAAATCATGGCAAAAGGAACGGCTAAAATAAAGATAATCCAACTGCCGGGAACGGGTACGATTATCGTGGTAAAAAGGAACATATAAACAGCAATAAGAACTACAGCCGACGCACAAAGCACACGGGAAAGAAAGCCGAATTTGCCTGACTTTTTGGTAAGCTTTCCCGAAAGAGCAATAAAGAGGAAAACAAGTACAGCAAAGATGCCGCCTAAAAGAAGCATCCACGTTTTTCCCCAGGCACCCGTAAGAAAGCTTACGGCAAGATAGAGACATACAGCACCGAAAATACCGCCGAGAGCACCCACGGCAAGAAGCGAGCCTTTTCTCGTTTTTTTGCTAATTGTTGCCTTCTCTTTCATTGATGCTTTATATTTTTCTGCAAGATCGGGATATTCGTCCATAATGATTGCACAGATGATTTTATCATCCTTAAGACCTGCAGCAACAAGCTCGTTTGCCCTTTCAGTCATTTCAGCAATAAGCTTTTGTTTGTAACGGTAAAGCGACTCTGTCTCTTTCATATTTTCAAAAGATTTGTCAACATACTCAAGAAAATTATTCATAGTAAAACCCCTTATCATTGTCTTTAGCATTATTTTACAGGATTATTTACCGTGTGTAAAGTGAATTATTAAAATCTTAATTAATTGTTTTTAAAATAAACAAAGAAAATCCCACGGTCTATAAACCGAGGGATTCCTGTAAACAAAATCAATTATTAAAGAGTTTCTGTTTCCTCATCTTCATTAACTTTGTTAAAGTTGTCAATAAGACCGTCAACAGCAGTAGTGTCAGCGCCAAAAACTGTGAGAAGCTCTTTGATTAAGTTTAAAATCTGAAGATAGAGATTTGTAATAAAATCCATTTTATAGTCCTCCTATAATTTATTGATTTAATTTTAACTGATTGCAACTGTTTTGTCAATAGAATAAAGTGATTAAAAGTTAATGTAAATAAAATTAAAAGATTCTTAATAAAAACAATATATTTGCTACACTATTAAAAAGTAAAAGGGCTCTGAAAGCCCTTTTAACTGATATGTATATTTTACGCTACGGCAGGCGCCTGTGTGGTTTCGACAGGTGCTTCAGTAGTATCTTCTGTCTGCTGACCGTTTTCGGCATCCTTAATCATGCCGATGATTGCCTCCATAATATAGTCGCCCATATCTTTATCAACAAGACCGAAGATTTTGCCTACCTTAAGGAAAACATTAACGAGCTTAAGTGCGATCTTTGCTAACTTGAAAGCGGGGCCAACTGTCCAGAAGGGAAGATCAAGAATCCAGTCATATTCGCCTAAATCGATTGCACCGTCTTCTGTTCCGTCTTCCTTTACGTTTTCGTCAACAACAGCTGTATTCTCTATGTCTGTGACTTCAGTCTCAGCAAAAGCAACAGTAACAAGAGAAAACATCATTAAAACTGCGAGTAAAATTGAAATAAGTTTTTTCATTGGAATTTCCTCCTTAATATTTGGTACTTTAAGTATATAATTTATTGAGGGTTTTGTCAATATTTTTCAAAAAAAGAAGCCGTTATTATTTTAAATCCTTAAGTGCGGTTTTCACCATGTCAATAAACTTTTCTTTATTTTCACTGTCAAGGCTTCTGTAAGCCATAATTATGAACTTTTCATTTCTTGAAATCTCTTTAAGTCCGTCAAGATTTTCTACAACGTTATCAGAACGGTTTGCCATTTTCAGTTCGGGGCAATTTTTTTCTACTCCTAAAAGATAACCTACCGTAACGTTGTAAATATCACACAGCTTTACCATGTTTTCTTTAGTGGGTGTGCTTTTACCTGCCTCATAGAAGGTATAAGTACTTCTGTCGATACCCAGTATATCAGCAACTTCCTGCTGTGTAAGTTTGAAGCTTTTTCTTAAAAATCTGAGATTGTCTGCAAGCATCAGGGTTTCTCCTTTGAAACATTTTGTGACATTATAACACACGCAGTGAAAATTTTCAACACAAAACGACAAAAAAGTTAACTTCAGCGTTGCTCATTAAAATAAAGCCAGATCCTTTCAGCATCCATTTGGCTGATGCCTTTGACAGCCTTCAGAGTTTCTCTGTCGGCTGTTCTTACGGCAGAAAGAGTTTTAAAGTGTTTGAGCAGAATTGCCGCCTTTTTTTCGCCTATCCCCTCAATTTTAGTAAGAGAAAGAACAAGACTGTTTTTGCTGTGCTTTGATTTGTGATAGGTTATGGCAAAACGGTGTACCTCCTCCTGCATGGAGGAAATAAGAGTGAAGACACGTCTGCCCGAATTTATGGAAATTTCCTGACCTTCATCTGTGATTGCTCTGGTACGGTGCTTTGAATCCTTGACCATACCGAATACAGGAATATCAAGACCGAAAGCCTCGATAATCGGCTTAACAGCACTCACCTGCCCCTGTCCGCCGTCAAGAAGAATAAGGTCGGGAAGTTTACCGAAGCCCTCACCGCTACCCTCATTTTCAACATAACGGTTAAGACGACGGCTGATTACCTCACGCATCGAGCCATAGTCATCCTGTCCCGAAAAGGTTTTAATTGAAAAGCGCTTATAAGCACTGCGTAAAGGTCTGGCATCCTTGAAAACAACCATACCGGCAACATTATCACTGCCTGCAGTATGGGATATATCATAAGCTTCGATATATTCGGGAGTTTTTTTCAGACCGAGAATTTTTTTCAATTCATCAAGTACAGCCGTATCAGCACCGAAAAATCCGAGATGCTCACTTAATTTCTGCGCCGCGTTGGTAAGACACATCTGTGAAAGTTTTACCTTATCGCCTCTTTGAGGAATCAGAATCGATACTTTTTTACCTCTTTTTTCCGTAAGCCACTGTGCAACAAGCTCACTGTCACTGACCTCACCGTCAACGATAATAAGCGAAGGGATTTTACGGTCAAGAGAGTAATATGAGGTTATGAGAGACTGCCTTTCATCGGCAAGATCTCCGCTTGTTTCAAAAATAAAGTGTTCACTGTTTTTCAGAGCGCCCTGTTCAAAGGAAAGCACAGAAAGACAGGCTTTATTACCTCTTTGGGCAATAGCAAAAACGTCCTCGTCACCTTCGGAATTGACAACTACCTTCTGCTTCTGGGAAATTCTTTCGATTGCCTTTATACGGTCACGAAGCTTTGCAGCCTTTTCAAAGTCAAGATTTTCAGCCGCCTTTTCCATTTCGGCGCGAAGCTCTTTTACGGCTGAAGCATCGGGATTTTTTAAAAACTCAACGGCACTTTTAAGATTTTCTTCGTATTCAGCCTGATTTATCTTTCCTGCACAGGGAGCACTGCAACGTGAAATAAAATAATTGAGACATGGCCTTGAACTTTTTATATCACGTGGGAAAACCTTGTTACAGGTGGGCAGACGGAAAATCTCCGCCGCACGTGAACAGGCATTTGTAACGGAGTAGTTGCCTGTGTAGGGACCGAGATAATCCGCATCGGGGTCATCCTTACGGAAGCAGGGACTAATCTTACCCCAAGGACCTTTGGTAATCTTTATATAGCTGTAGCCCTTGTCATCCTTAAGGAGAATATTGTATTTAGGCATATTCTGCTTGATAAGGCTGCATTCAAGAACAAGTGCTTCAAATTCGCTGTCGGTAAGGATATAGTCAAAATCGTCCACATTTTCAACCATTTTTCTTACCTTGGTGCTGTGTCCGCTTTGAGAGCCGAAATACTGACTTACACGGTTTTTAAGCTTTTTAGCCTTACCGATATAAATGATTTTACCCTCTTTGTTTTTCATTATATATATACCGGGGGTAAGAGGCAATTTCATAGCTTTACTGCGAAGTGATGTGAGTTTTTTGTTTTCGGGCACAGTATTACCCCCTTTCTTCTTTCTTCATTTATTTTATCACAACAGGCAGATAAAAACAATAACACAGATATTATTTATTGATTTTTCGTCGATAATAATATATAATGAAAAAGCAGTCACGACTTTTTCGCAACTGCTGTTAATCGGAGCTTTCCGTAAGAGTGAAAGAGTTATCCTTCCATAAAAAGACTTTGCAGGGTTTGTTTTTCTTTTTGCAAAGTTTGATTACATATTCCGTACCGCGGCTTTTTCCGTCCCAGAATACGTACATCATATCGGTTAAACTGACGATAGTCTCATTTCTCTTAAGCGGTGCATATTTTCCGTAAAGATTATATTCAGGTAAAATCTCCGTAATGGTGATACCTCTTCCCTGTGCAAAGTCGCGCACACGCTTATCAATACCTACGGCTCCGCCTGTATATATCATAGATACGTTATCAGTTATTATGTTTTCGGGAAGCGGCACATCAAGAGACCGCGAACCCGCAATTCCGATTTTCATAAGACACCTTCTTGCAAAATTTCTTTCTTTTGGAATTTTAACATAAAAAAATTTATTTTTCAATAACGAAGGAGCATAACTATGTTTGAAGTAAAGCATATCCGCGGTAATACTTATTATTTTGAGGCCTACACAAATGTAGGAATTTATCATCTCGGAAACGGAAAGGTTGTTCTGATTGACGGCACCGACCACAAAAGAATGGCAAAGGCTGTCAATAATTATCTTAAAAAAGAAAATCTTACAGTTGACACAATAATATGCACTCACTGTCACGTTGACCATATTTGCGGTAATAGGGATTTTTATGAAAAATACGGCTGTAAAATCTTAAGTACGGAAAAGGAAATGCCTTTTATTGCACAGCCTGACCTTGAAGGTACCTTTTACTATGCAGGCATTGATACGGACAAAACACGTAATCCTTTCTTTATGGTTGAACCAACGGTTATTGAAGCTCTCACTGAAGAAAATCTTCCCAAGGGTCTTGAAATCGTAAATCTTCCCGGTCACAGCTTTAATATGATTGGCGTTAAAACTGATGACGGCGTTATTTTTCTTGCTGACAGTATTCTTTCGGAAAAAACCTGGACAGAATTTAAGGTGCCTTTCTTTCACGATGTAAATAAAAGTATTGAAACACTGAAAAAACTTAACGAAATTAAGGCAAAGGTGTTTGTTCCTTCTCATAATGAACCTTTGACAGACATAAAAGACCTTGCCGACTTGAATATAAGCAAGCTTGAGGAACTGAAAAATATTGCTTACGGGCTTTGTGACGGTATTGGTTTTGACGATATGTTTACAGCATTTCTTAAGGAACTTTCACTCAATATAAGAACAGAAAAGTATGTAAGCTACTCTGTTATGTTGAAAAATATTCTGCAGGCTCTTGTGGAAGATGAGAAAATCAAAGGGGTTATGAGTGAAGGAAGATTCATATATGACAGAGTGTAACTGTCAGACAACTTAAAAAGAAGTTTAAAAAGCAGCTTTTTGGAAAAAATTTTAAAAAAGTTGCTTTTTTCTATTGACTTTTTTTAGCAATAATAGTATATTTGTGACAGTGGTTAGCACTCAAACATAAAGAGTGCTAAAACCTGTTAAACCAAACCGAAGACTGATAAAACGAAGGAGTGTGAAGAAATGGAACTCGGCAAACGTAAAGAAATGATACTTGCCGCTGTTGTTGAACAGTATATCAAAACCGGTGAGCCAATCGGCTCCAAGCTTATAATGCAGTGTCTCCCCATTTCCGTTTCTTCGGCAACCATCAGAAACGAAATGAGCGAGCTTGCTGAAATGGGCTTTTTAGACCAGCCTCATACCTCTGCAGGCAGAGTTCCCTCCCAGGCAGGCTACAGATATTACATTGACCACTTGATGAACACCGACCAGCTTACCGATGAAGAAAGACTTAATATCAAGCGTGAGCTTGAACGGTTTATGGGAAGTCCCGATAAGCTTTTGGAAAAAGCTGGTGAAATGCTTGCAAAGATAACAGGCTGCGCCGCCCTTGCAACCACACCAACCGATGAAGGTGCTACCATAAAGCATATCGAGCTTATGCCTGTCGGCACGAGAATCGCCATGATAGTTATGATGACCTCTTCAGGAATCATCAAAAACGGCATATGCAAAACCGATACGGAAATCACAAGAGATATGGTAAACACCTTTTACGATATAGTAAATGAATGTTTTATCGGCAGACCTGTTTCAGATGTGGGTACGGTTATGATACAGACGCTTGTGGCTTCTCTTGGCGCAAATGCTCTTTCAATGAGCCCCCTTTTCGTAGTTCTTGCGGACATCGCCGCCCAGGCTATGCAGGCTGAAATAAGATTAGAGGGTGAACAGAATCTTCTCCACCACAGAGAATTCGGTAACAGCATTTATGAAATGATGCAGTTCTTTGACGAAAAAGATAAGCTCGAAAGAGCAATCTCGACCGACAAGCCCGGACTTAATGTCATCATCGGTAAGGAAAATATGTACCGTCAGCTTGAAAATTCGAGTATGATTATAGCCCGTTATTCAATCGGCGGCCACGACGGCGGTACCATAGGCATAATTGGTCCGACAAGGCTTGATTATGCAAGAATCATCCCCAGCATTGAATATCTCACTTCACTTGTTGGTGAAATGTTAACAGATACATTGGAGGAATAAAACATGGCAACAGAAAATATCGAAAAGAATGAGGAAGTTATCGAAGAGACACAAACTGAAGAAGCTTCCGCAAATGAAACAGAGAAAAAAATTGAGGAGCTTGAAAAAGAACTTGCCGCCGCAAAAGAGGCTCACATAAGAACTCTGGCAGAGTACGACAACTACAGAAAACGCTCCGTAAAAGAAAAAGAAAGCATTTATTCCGATGCAAAAGCATCCTGCTTAAGTGAACTTTTACCCGTTCTCGACAATTTCGACAGAGCGCTCAATGTTCAGCAGGCTGATGCAGAAAGCTACAGAAAAGGTATGGAAATGATAAATGCAAGCTTTATCGAAACACTTAAAAAATTAGGTGTTGAGGCTTTCGGTGAAAAAGGTGAAGAATTCGACCCGAATTTCCACAATGCGGTAATGTCCGTTGAAGATGACACTTTAGGTGAAAATGTTATCGCTGAAGTATTCAACAAAGGCTATAAGCTTGGCGACAAGGTTTTAAGACACGCAGTAGTTAAGGTTGCAAACTGATTAAATCAGTCAAAAATACAAAAATAAACAGTAAATTATACTTGGAGGTATTATATTATGGCAAAGATTATTGGTATTGATTTAGGTACAACAAACTCATGTGTAGCAGTTATCGAAGGCGGTGAGCCCGTAGTTATTGCTAACGCAGAAGGCGCAAGAACAACTCCTTCCGTTGTTGCTTTTTCAAAGACAGGCGAAAGAATGATAGGTCAGGTTGCCAAAAGACAGGCAGTTAAAAATCCCGACAGAACAATCTCTTCTATCAAACGTCAGATGGGTTCAAACTATCAGGTTTCCATCGACGGCAAAAACTACACTCCCCAGGAAATTTCCGCTATGATTCTTCAGAAGCTTAAGGCCGATGCTGAAGCATATTTAGGCGACACAGTAACAGAAGCTGTTATCACAGTTCCCGCTTACTTCACCGATGCCCAGAGACAGGCTACAAAGGACGCAGGCAAAATCGCAGGTCTTGAAGTAAAGAGAATCATCAACGAACCCACAGCAGCTGCTCTCGCATACGGTATTGATAAAGAAGCAGACCAGAAGGTTATGGTTTATGACCTCGGTGGCGGTACATTCGACGTTTCCATCATCGAAATGGGTGACGGTGTCCAGGAAGTTCTTGCAACAGCAGGTAAC